>CAZMWM010000001.1:0-84912 GCA_964570105.1 uncultured Lachnospiraceae bacterium
TGGTGCGAGCGACAGGACTTGAACCTGCATGAATTGCTTCGCAAGATCCTAAATCTTGTGCGTATGCCAATTTCGCCACGCTCGCAGATGCAAAACGTAAAGTCGACCGATCCGTGAAAAGCCGCACTCCGCGGATATATGTACTATTATACCATATTATAAAGAAAAAGTCAAGTGTGCACTTGTAAAAAATTACACTTTAACACTTTACACTTTTACATTTTGCTTTGAGAATTTACACTTTCATACTTATGACCATGCCTTTCCGAATCAAAGCAGTTTTGTGACGGTTTCGGCTTTGCTAAGCCACAAAACGCCTCTGAAAGATCTATCTTTCAGACTTTAGCCTTCTACACCTTGATGCTCCGCGTTTCCGCATATACCGCCGCTCGAAGCTTGGCGGTATACAAGCCGTAACATTTCGCGAGCAGACTGCCTTATATTTAATGCGCGGCGTGAAACGTGCATAAATCTCGCTTATTTGGAAACAATAGCCTAAACGTATTAAAAACACAAAATAAAAGCAAAAGAGGGCGACCGAATGAGTTTATTTTATACGAAAAGCGAAAAATGTTATACCGTTTTTTCGCCGATGAGCGGTGAGATACGTCCGCTTGAAGAGCTTCCGGACGAGCTTATCGCTTCATATGCCATAGGCAACGGATTTTCAGTAATACCGAGCGAAGGCAAGCTTCTGTCCCCGGTCGACGGCAAGTTGAATAAGGTCAACGACACGCTCGATACCTATCGGTTGACATCAGATTTCGGCGCCGAGGTGCTGATAAAGCTCGGAACAGGCTCGCAAAAGCTGCTTGGCGAGGGCATCCGTTCGTTTGCTTCGCCCGGAGACACATTAAAACGCGGCGCCGCTATATGCACTTTCGACACAAAGCTTTTTTCGGAAAACGGCGTATCTCCGTATTCCGCCGTGGTCATCTGCAATACCGACACTTACCGCAGTATGACGGTCTTTGAAGGGGCTTGCATCGCAGGTGTGAGCGAAGCCTTGACGTTTCTCCCGGCATAGCTCCGCCACGGCAAACACCCGTCATCTGCGTTTCATGAGGCTCTCTTCACCGATATATTATCTCATTCCTAAGCCGTGTTAGACACATGCTTCATCACTACTGTTGCGCTTGTTTTCGTACAGATGCCCCCACGCGCTCTTTGCTCGGTTGCATTTACAAAAACAAAACTCCCACTTACGGGAATTACCCGCAAGTGGGAACTGATATCAAAAGCTATGTATTAAGCATCAGCTTCTTTAACTTCAGACCGTCTTATGACCTTGCCGTACGCATCGAATTCATAGTTATACACCTTGCCGTCCTCATCATGGATATTGGCTTGATCATCTATCATAAGTGTACCGCCGCGGTCATATTTGCTTGGGGGCACATTCTTTGTATTTGCAGGATCACCTACACGGAAATAATACCAATCACCGCCAAAATCAAACCAGCCGGTGTGCATAGTGCCGTCATCGTTGAAATAATACTTGTCGTCACCGATGACCTGCCATCCGGTCTGCTTTTCACCGTTCACATAGTAATACACAACGGTCTCGGAAGTGCCGTCTTCCTTCTCCATCGTACTCACAACGAAGCCGTTCTTAAGCGTAAGCACGACCACAAGAAGCACCACGACCGCTATCAACACCACGGCTATTATCGCCGTAAGTATTATCTTGGTCGTCTTATTTGCCTTTTCAGCAGTTGCCATGATCAAAAACCTCCATCATCAGCGGTCACAACTCAAGCTTGACCGCAATCTTGCTATAATTATATACCATTCCGCGATTATATTCTAATGTATTTTTTGTCCAAAAGGTAAATAAATAATTAACTCATCTATTTTTGGCAGAATTATTTACGACTTTTTGTAAAACGCTGAATTCTTCAAGCGTCAAAAGCTCGTCCTCATCCTCGGAATTTTGCTCATCCTTCCGAGCTTCATCCGACGGTGCGACCGTCTCGCGCACCTTTTTCTCTTCTTCGGTAACGATGCCGACCGCCTTTTCCGGGGGAAGTCTGATCTCTTCCAGAGCAGGAGAGGTACGTCCCGGAGCATTAAAGGCTTTGCGGGCTTCTTCCGACATTTTCGTGGCAACTACCACGATCTGTATCGAATCCTCAAGCGCCGCATCGAAATCTATTCCCCAGATTATCTTTGCATCCGGAAGCTGTGCGGTGATCGTAGTCGTCGTTTCGGCTATCTCCTCGAGCTGTACGTTTTCGTCCGCCTTTATACTTATGATTATCCCTGCTGCACTGTTTATCGAGCTGTCGAGAAGTGGGCTGAATATCGCGTGCTCGGCGGCGACCTTGGCTTTATCCGGACCGCTCGCAAGCCCTATACCGATATGCGCATCCCCGGAATTTTTCAGTATGGTGGTGACATCCGCAAAATCCAAATTCACGTAACTCTCGGTGGATATAAGCTCACAGATGCTCTTCACACTGCTGATAAGCACGTTATCCGCTTCCGCAAACGCGTTTTTGAAGGATATCGGCGCGGTGGATATCTCACGAAGCTTTTCGTTGGAAACGACTATCACTGCATCCGCATACTGCTTCAGCCTCTCTATACCGTCCTCCGCCACTGCCGCGCGTTGCTGTCCCTCGAAAGCGAACGGGCGTGTAACGACCGCGACTGTGAGTATCTGTAGTTCCTTAGCTATCTGTGCTATAACGGGAGCCGCACCCGTTCCGGTACCTCCGCCCATGCCTGCGGTTATATACAGCATATCCACCCCTTCGAGTGAACTGCGTATCAGCTCTCTGGACTCCTCCGCCGCTTCACGCCCTATCTCGGGGTTTGCTCCGGCACCGCGTCCCTTTGTGGTATTCTCACCGATAACTATTATTTCGTTTGCCTTGGAACGGCGCAATACCGGGATGTCCGTATTGACAGCAACGAGCGTCGCACCGCCGACACCGACCTCAGCCATTCGGTTCACGGCGTTATTTCCTCCGCCGCCGACACCGAACACCTTTATATTCACGATATTTCCATCGCCTTCCGGCAGATTGCTTTTCGTGATCGTCTCCATGCTGACAAGCTCCCCTTACTCAGATCAAGTTATGTACGTGCGGCTCCGACGGGCAGAGCCTACGACCTATCTTATATATTACTCCATACCGCGTCGTATTTCAATAAGTTACGTTGATATTTCAAAAAAAATTTACACTTCCCGACCTTGACCGACCGCGCGAGCACATCAGTCGAGCACCAAGTACGTGACATTCTTGCGATCAAGATAATGTCTTTTCACGGTATAAAAGCAATTTAGTCTCACCGTCAGCAGATTGGCACCGCCCCATCTCGCACCGCGGAAGTTATCTTTGCAAACGACTATCACCGGGTGCGTATATTCGCCGGCTTCCAAGATAGCGCAACGGGCGAACAGCGGTCGATCTTCAATCTCGCCCTTCGCACTCGCAGTTCTTTTCCTACGTCGCGGAGCCGCGTGACCGAAAAAGCTTCCGGGTGCAATATAAACGGTGATATTCTCGGCATCCTTCAACCACGTCGCTATCTCGCCCCGGAGCCTGATAAATCCTATCATCCCGACAACTCCGACCGAAGCGGAGATCAAGAGGATCACAGGCAAGATAACAAGTGTGACAGTAAAAATCAACAAGAAAAGCGCACTCCTTTCGAGAAGCACAGCGGCTTTCGCCACGACCTTTAATACCGTGGCAACGAACGTATACTTTTTCGCCCTTTTGTATGCATCGACCGTTACTTTCAACAGCTGTCCGTTTTTTGTACTTTTCACAAGGAAAGCTATATAGCTGTTGACGTCGAGATATCCGTCTCCGCAGAATGGCACAGACATCAAATTTTCCCCGATTCCTTCCATCACTCTTCCCCTCTCTTTGAGCGCAAGTCACATAAATTATTATTTACGAAATATTGCGATTTTATCTATTGAAATGTTACCGCGAGCGGTATATAATTGTCTTTGAATACAGATCTCGCCATACGCCGCCCGTGACCGCCGAGGATGCGATCGGGACGCACATGGCGGCTCAAGAAACGGAGGAATTATTATGGGTGGACCTCATGGAGGACCGGGTAGACCGGGTGGATTTGGCGGAGGACCTCACAGAGGCGGATTTGGCGGACCTATGGGACCGAGAGGTCCGAGAGGTCCTATGGGACCGAGAGGACCGTATCACAGACCGCCGTACCGCAGAGGCTGTATGCCGGGATGCTTTTGCGTTCTTGCTATACCCTTTGGGGTAGTAACGGCGGCAATAGTAACGCTTATCGCTCTGCTGTGACCGACACCGACCGAAAGCGCTCTTTCAAGCTGAACGTATCACAAGCGTTCGGGCACTCCATCGGAGCATCACAGCGGTGACCTCTCCGATGCGCTCAGCATAAGATGTACAGGACCGCTTTTTCGGGATATACATCCCTGCGGTACTAAAGCATCGGAGATACTGCCTATGGAGATCAGTTCGTTTATCGATCCAACCTCGCGCCATTATTTTGCCGCTATGAACACCGCATCCGGATTTTGCGGTAAATTTCGGGAAATATTCGGCTCACTCGAAAAGCTTTACATTATAAAGGGCGGACCGGGGACCGGAAAGAGCCGCCTTATTCGAGAGCTTGGAGCGGAAGCCGAAAGAAACGGACGGGATGTTGAATATTTCTTGTGCTCATCCGATCCGACCTCGCTCGACGGCGTGATCTTCACCGCGCGTAACAGCAAGGAGCGCATCGGGATCATAGATGGCACATCACCGCACTCGTACGAGCCTCGCTTACCGGGAGCGACGGAAAACATCATCGACCTCGGAGCATTCTGGAACGCCGATGCGCTTGCCGGTCACAAGGCAGAGCTTATACGCTTAAACGCGGCAAAAGCCCAAGTTTACGCATCAGTGTACGGTTATCTTTCGGCGATACACGAGCTTGACACCGTCGCCGAGCGCACGTCCGCCGCGGCTCTGATGAACGAAAAGCTCGACTCGGCTGTAAAGCGTCTGCTCCGCACCCTGCCGCTCGGAAGCGGATACTGCGAGACTGTGAGGATACGCAGTGCGATAAGCAGTATTGGTACGGTAAAGCTGGACACGTTCTCAAGGCTCGCTTCACACAACTATGCAGTCACCGATAGGGCATTCACCGCAAACGCCTTTATGCGTCGGCTCAAAAAAGAGCTGAAGCTTAAGGAGCAACGGGTGATCGTTAGCTACGATCCGTTTTTCCCGGATACCCCGGACGCCATCTGCATTCCGACGCTTGATGCAACGTTTTACGTCGGATGCGAGGGTAACGCCCACGAAAAGCTCGTGAATATGACCAGATTTGTGTCATCAGATGCGCTTTCCGCACACAAGACCGCGCTTCGCGCCATATACAGATCGCGCCGCGAGCTTCTCGCATTGACTTATTCCGAATATTCGCGCATCGCCGAATTGCACGGTGAGCTTGAAGCCTATTATACGGGCGCAATGGATTTTTCACGGGCGAACGCATTATGCGATGACCTAAAGAAAGCTCTGTTTTCCTAAATGACGTTTTCTTCGCGGCTCACGGAGCTTAGGCTGTGACAAAGCTTCGTGAGCATCCGCACATCCATACGCTAAAGGAGCTGACAAAACAAATGGAATACCTGATAAAAGACCGTTATCCGAAAGCTATGTTCAAAGCCTTCGAGGATATATGCGCCATTCCGCACGGCTCCGGAAACGAAGCCGGTATAGCCGATCTTCTTGTAGATTTTGCAAAGGAACGCTCGCTCGAATACTACAGAGACGCTCTCGGAAATGTCCTTATCCGAAAAGATGCCTCAGCGGACAAGCGTCCGAGCAGTCCCGTGATGCTTCAAGCTCACACCGATATGGTATGTGAAAAGCTTCCCGGCTCGGAGCACGATCCTCTTCGAGATCCGCTGAAGCTAAAGCTGTCCGGAGATACGCTGAGCGCAGACGGAACGACGCTCGGTGCTGATAACGGCATCGGAGTCGCGGCTATGCTCGCCGTTCTCGATGACGATACTATCTCTCATCCCGAGCTTGAATGTCTTTTTACCGTCTCGGAGGAGACCGGAATGGACGGAGCCTTGGGGTTTGATCACACTCGTATAAAGAGCCGTCTGCTGATAAATCTTGATAACACGGAAGAGGGCAACGCCTGTTGCGGATGCGCCGGAGGTGCGGACGTGGACGTTACCGTTCCCCTCGAGCATATCCCGGCACTTTCGAAAAAAGTCACGTTGACGGTCTCCGGGCTTGCGGGCGGACACAGCGGTCAGGATATCGACCTTGGCAGACAAAACGCAATAAAGCTCCTTTCTCTCGCACTGCTCGCTCTTTACGAGCGGATGCCATTCTGTCTGATCTCTCTAAGCGGCGGAGCCAAGCCAAACGTCATCCCCTCCTCGGCACAAGCCACCCTGTCGTTTTTCGACGGCGCGGACGCCAAAAAAGCGAACGCTCTTTTGAAAGAGCACCTCGCATCGGTGCGGTCAAGGCTTTGCCGTGACGACTTGGGATTTAAGTACTCCTTCAAGACTTGCACAAACGCGCTTGACGCGGCAATTCCCGAAGAAACCGCCGCACTGAGCTACCGATCCACGCATCTTCTGCTCTCGTATATCGCAAATGCACCGTCAGGCGTGCTCAAATACGCGCCGGATGACCGCTCGCGAGTGTTGTCCTCGGTAAATCTCGGGAAATTGACCGCGGATGTCAAAGAGTGCAGGGCTATATTTTTCGCACGCTCCGATGACGAAGCCGAGATCGACGAGACCGTCACGGTGTTGGGCGGACTTACGCGGCTCGTCGGAGGTTCCTCTTCGGTCACGTCGAGAACGCCGGGCTGGAAGTTCAAAAAAGGCGGCAAGCTCAAGGATACGTTTGACAATGTGTGTCGCCAAATTCTCGGCAGCCCCGCCGTGATCGAAAGCATCCACGCAGGGCTTGAATGCGGAGCTATCATATCCGCCTTAAACGCCATCGATGGCGCGGAGAGAGCCGAGGCGATATCCATAGGTGCAACTCTGTGCAATATCCATTCGGTCAAGGAGAGCGTTTCGCTTTCGTCCTGCGAACGCCTTTACAAGATCATTTCAGGCATCCTCGCGGAGCTTTGAGCCGCAAGTAACGCAAAAGGAGACAGAAGCTTGTCAACCATCACCAAGAAAGCGATCATGATGGCGTTCATACGTCTTGCAAACCGCATGCCTATCGAAAAGATCTCCGTCACACAGATAACCGAAGAGTGCGGAGTCAACCGAAACACCTTCTATTATCATTACCGCGACGTTTACGACCTCGTCGAGGATATCGTGCATACCAAAAGCGAAAAGCTGTTCGATCCCAAACGCCACGACACCATGGATAAGGCTTTGCTCTTTGCCGCCGAATACGCCAAAAAAAATCATCGCTTCATAAAAAACATTTTCAACGCAGTGGGCGCCGACACCTTCGAGGAATATCTCTCATCCATAACACACGATCTGATGCAACGCTTCGTTGCCGCCGAGGCGGATACGCTCATGTCCGAAGAGAGCATCACCCTCGACGCGGATGACCTACGTTACGCAGGTGAGGTGTGCACGCTTTCCTTCTGCGCCGTCGCACTCAAGTGGATAAAGGGCGATATGAGAGCCGATCCGGTAGAGATAATGCGCAAGCATCTCAACGCAACTCGCGGCTGTCTCGGCGTCATACTGCGCAATGTTTCATCCGTTTAAAAAATTAACAAAACCGACAATCTTTCGGATTTGCTCAAAAAAAGGGCAAATCCTTTTTTTTGCATATTGCGATATATTCTTACAGATGTTAAAATAGTTGATGTAGTGATATTACCGATATCTTTGAAAGGACGTGACCGTACAGGTGATGAAGATACTCGTGCTTAACGGAAGCCCCCGAGGAAACAGGAGTGCTTCTCTCAAGGTCGCTCGCGCTTTCCTTTCCGGCTACGGAGAGGTGATACCATCGGAGATCGAGACCGTCGAGCTTGGAAAGCTCCGCATTTCCGATTGCCGTGGCTGTCTGTGCTGTTGGAAAAAGGAGAGCGGCAGGTGTGTGATATCGGACGATATGCAGTCTCTTCTCGAAAAAGTCCTCGCATCCGACATAATAGTTGAGGTATTCCCTCTCTATTTTTTCACGATCCCGTCGCGTCTCAAGGCGTTTACGGACAGATGCATCGCGCTGACATCGGCATATCGCGGCTCGCACGGAGACGGTGTGAACGAGCATTTCATACATTCAATGCGTTACCCGGAGCTTTATGAAAAAAAGCTCATACTCGTCTCGACCTGCGGATATGAATTTACCGACGATAATTACAACGCCGTAACGGACCAGTACGACCGCATATGCGGTAAAGGCAATTACCTGTCCCTTTTCTGCCCTCAAGGCGGTGTCCTGTCCGAGCAGACGCTTCGAACACAGGTCGACAGATACCTTTTAAAATTCGCCTCGGCAGGCAAGGAGTACGCCGAAAACGGCTCTCTCTCAGCCGAAACGCTCGAGCTTTTAAAAAAGCCCCTTCTCCGTCATCACGCATTTGAAGCGGCACTTAACCGTACGTGGGATACGGACGCGGGACCGTACGGAAACAGCTCGGACACGGAGGCAAGATCTTGAAAAAGCTTTTAAGTTCTCTTAAACGCAAGCTGATACGCGGTATCTTCTTCTGCTTGTATCCCATCCTCGCGCTCATTTACAGACCTCGCGTCATATATACCTCACAGCAAGCGCGTGATGCGTTACGCTCACCCTGTATAATAGTTTGCAATCACACGAGCCACAAGGACGGTCTGCTCATTTCAAGACTGCTTTTGAAGTACGGAGCTTTCACCTTCGTGGCAAAGGATTGGTACGAAAGACCTAAGCTGAGACCGCTGTTTTCATCACTTGATTTTCTGCCCATAGACCGTAACTCCATGGATACCGAGTGGTTGGATATGGGACTTGAAAAGCTCAGAGCCGGCTCTCCGATACTCATATTTCCGGAAGGCAGGACGAGCAAAACGGGCGTTATGAATGAATTTCATCCCGGATTTCTGTACATAGCCAAACGAGCCGAGGTACCTGTGATCCCCACCTGTCTCGTGTGTGATTATAAGCCATTCCATCGCCAAAAGCTCGTGATCGGCGCTCCGTATCAGCCCGATCTTACCGTAAAAGGTCGCCCGTCGGTGATCCTCTCCGGATATGCGGCTGAATGCAGGCGGATAATAGAGGAGCTTGTGATCGCCAACGGCGGTCCGATAGTGCTCGAAGCCCCCGTCTCAGCGGATACGGCTACCAAAGCCGAAGAGGAAGCGCGTGATACCGAGAAGGTCTGAATACAGCATCTAACCCATACGGGTAGAAATATAAGCATCAAACCAATACTTACAAAGGAAGGTAATTTAAAATGGACGAGAAAGAACTCAGCATTGCCGCAAAGATCAAGGAGATGCTCTCCGAAAACCTCGGAATACCGGAGGACCAGCTTGATTACGATGTTCCGCTCTTCGCGGACGGTATAGGACTTGACTCCATCGACTCTCTTGAGATCATCGCATGCATCGACGGTGAATACGGAGTTTCGATGACCGGTGTCGCAAAGGAAAACTTCTATAACATCACCAGCCTCACCAAGTACGTCGTCGAGAATATGTAAAGCCGAAAAAGAGACCGCCGGATGCCGCGATAACGGCGAACGCGGTCCTTTTTGCTTCTGTATGCAGCTCGACACCTCGCACGAGCGGTCAGATGACCGCAATAAATAAGAAAGGCATTTTAAAGCAATGAATAATACTACCAAGCGTTGCGTCGTTACCGGACTCGGACTTATAACAGCCATCGGAAACGATGTCACCGAATGCTGGAGAAACGCTCTTGACGGCAAGAGCGGAATAGATAAAGTCAAAAGCGTTGACAGCACAGACTGCTATGCAGATCTCGGAGCCGAGCTTGAATGCGACGAGCTTGACCGCTCAAAATATTCTTCGGATATGGACAGAGTGTCCAAGCTCTGCGTGAAGGCGGCAGGCGAAGCCGTAGCGGACGCAGGACTTAAGATCGGCGAGAACGCAGAGTCGGAAAGAGTCGGCGTTATCATGGGAAGCTGCGTCGGCGGTGTCGTCAGCATCGAAAATTACGTCAAGAACGGACAGTCGCCCGAGGATATAACCAAATTCACCATTTCCGCCATAGCAAATCACGTGGCGGCGGAATTCGGAGCCGAGGGAATAGTTACAAACGTCGCGAATGCCTGTGCCGCGGGCACCATAAGCATCGCATACGCTTGCGAGCTGATACGCGCAGGAGTAGCCGATGCCTTCATCGTCGGAGGTGCAGACGCTTTCGCCGCAGTTCCCTACAGCGGATTTATCGCTCTCCACGCGCTCGATCCTTCTCCCTGCTCTCCCTTCAATCACAGCCACGGCATCACGCTCGGCGAAGGCTCGGGTGCACTGATAGTCGAATCGTACGAGCACGCAAAAAAGCGCGGCGCTCACGTTTACTGCGATGTTCTCGGCGCCGGTATCAGCAGTGACGCACACCACATAACCGCTCCCCGTCCGGACGGAGAAGGTCAGATGACCGCTATCCGTACGGCGCTCAAAAATTCCGGTCTCACCCCTGCCGATATCTCGTACATAAACGCACACGGCACCGGAACGCCCAAAAACGACGAAGCAGAATTCCTTTCGCTCCACACCATATTCGACGATCAGAACGACGATCTCAGCGTAAGCTCGACCAAGGCGATGGTTGGTCACTGTCTCGGAGCCGCCGGAGCGATAGAAGCGGTATTCAGCGTAAAGGCACTTTCGGAAGGTCGCATTCCTCCCACGGTAGGTTATTCCGAAGAGGATATAGCGGCTCTTGCGGAAAAAGCCGGAAACATAGATTTTCGCCCGAACGTTATGAGAAAGAAGGACGGAATGCGCTCGGTGATGTCCAATTCCTTTGCCTTCGGCGGAAATAACGCAAGTATAATATTCAGCCTTGACGGCGATAAGGCAAAGTGCGAGACCTCCTCCGAAAAGGTATATATAACCGGACTTGGCGCGGTAACGCCCTTAGGAAACGGCGTTGAGACATATACCTCGGCACTCAAGAGCGCACCGTGTGCCGAAGGCTCGCTCTGCTCCTCCGTCGGCAGTGAGGATTACGCCGCGCACGGTCTTGCACTCTCCTTCTACCGCAAGCTCGACCGCTTCAGCCAGCTTCAGGCAGTCTCGGGGATGGAAGCCATAGAGGACGCAAATATCACCGTAAGCGCCGAAAACGACAACGACATCGGTATGATAATCGGCACTGCCAACGGACCGATCTCGACCGTTTACAATTTCGAATGCGATATAGCCGAAAAAGGCAACCACGCCGGAAGCGCCTTCAAGTTTCCGAACACCGTGTACAACGCCGCGGGCGGATATCTTTCCATCTGCTCAAAAATAAAGGGCTATAACGTCACTCTTACCAACGGAGCGCAGTCGGGACTTGCAAGTCTCTGCTATGCCTACAACGTCATCCGTCAAGGCGCAGAAAAAATAATGCTCGCCACCGGAACAGACGAAAACAACGAGACCATATCCGCTCTGTACGGAAAGCTCGGTTGTACCGTCGACACCCCCACATCTCCCTATTCCGGCTCGCACGGCTTCGTCCTCGGAGACGGAAGCGTCACCGCAGTTCTCGAAACGGAAAGCTCCGCAGACGCCCGTAACGCCAAGGTGTACGCGGAATTTGCAGGATACGGAATGGCGCACTCATCCGTGCGTTTCGGTCACATCACAGGCTCGGATAAGGCTCTCTCGAGCGCTATCGAGCTTGCGCTTGCCGATGCCGCGATCGATGCAAACAGTATAGACTGCGTGGTCGGATTCGGAAACGGCATGGACGCATTCGACGCCATCGAGCGTAATGTTTATTCGGATATATTCGGAGAGTCCAAGATCCCCGTTCTTTCCGTGAAGGAAAAATGCGGAGAGGGACGGGCGGCGTCAGCGGCGTTGGGAGCGGCACACGCTTCACTCATACTGAGCGGCGATATAACGGGCACGCAAAAGTGCTATCTCCTTTCGAGAAGTACCGCACGAGCCTCGACCGTCGACGTGACCTCGTTTAAAAACATTCTCATCACTGCTTGCGCCACCGGCGGCTCGTATTGCGCCGTCGTACTGCGTAAGACAAACTAAGAAAGGAAGCTTTCATCCAAACGAAAGCAACGGTCCAACGGTATGGATAAGGTCGCGATAGTTACCGGCGCATCCAGAGGAATAGGCAAAGCTTGCGCACTTCGCTTAGGCAGAGCCGGTATGAACGTAGCAGTCAATTATAATTCCTCCGAGGCAGAGGCGAACGAGGTCGTACGCGATATCATAGCCGCAGGCGGTGACGCGATAGCACTCAAGGCAGACGTGTCCGACATAACACAGGTAAAGGCGATGGTACGTGACGTTTTCAAAAAATGGGGACAAATAGATATCCTCGTGAACAACGCCGGAATAGTCAAGGACGAATACCTCCTTATGATGACTCCCGAGAACATAGACAGATGCTTGGGACTTAACGTACGCGGATATATGTTCGCCGCACAGCAAGCCGCGCTCAAAATGTTCCGCCGGAAGAGCGGACGGATAATAAACATCTCTTCGGTCTCGTCGATAGTTGCGATACCCGGACAGACCGTTTACAGCGCGACCAAGGGCGCTGTAAACTCGATGACGGCGACCATGGCAAAGGAGCTTGCTCCTTACGGAATAACAGTAAACGCCGTAGCCCCCGGATTTATCGCCACCGATATGGTAGATAGCATACCGCAGGAAAAACGTGATGAATACGACGCACTCATCCCCTTAAAGCGCATGGGAAGATCCGAGGAGGTCGCCGAAATGGTTTACGCGATGACAGGAGACGCTTTTTCCTACGTTACGGGACAGGTGATCGTTCTTGACGGAGGACTTTCATTATGATGAATATTATGGACGTGAGCGCCCATCTCAAGCAGAGACCGCCGTTTCAGATGATAGAAAAGGTGACGGAGCTTGAGCCGGGAGCAAGAGCTGTCGGAATTAAGAACGTTTGCATAAACGAGCCTTATTTTGCGGGACATTTTCCCGGCTCTCCCATAATGCCGGGCGTACTTCAGATAGAGAGCGCCGCTCAGCTGTGCTCTCTTACACTGGACGCCGAGCCTGACGATGAATACGTATACGTTATCCTAAAGATAAACGATTTCAAGTTTTTGCGTCCGGTGCTTCCCGGAGATACGCTCACCGTGAGCGTAACGAAGGATTCGGATGCCGGCGGACTTTATAAGTTCTCCGTATCTCTTACCGTAGACGGTCAGCTCCGCTCCAAGGGCGCGTTGACCTTTGCAAGGATGCGCAGAGCCGACATCTATTCCTGAAACTTAAATAAAGGACGAGGTATTATGAAGATTGCTTTTCTGTTCGCCGGACAAGGCGCACAATACGTCGGAATGGGCAAGGAGCTTTACGAAAGCTCCGAAATCTGCAAAAAAATATTTGATATGGGAGAGGATATCCGTCCCGGCACGCTCACGACCTGCTTTTGCGGTCCCGCCGAGGAGCTTACCCGTACCGTAAACACTCAGCCTTGCTTGTTTCTTTGTGACCTCGCATGCGCCGAAGCGCTCCGCTCAAACGGAATATCTCCGGATGTATGCGCAGGCTTTTCGCTCGGGGAGCTTCCGGCGCTTGCATTTTGCGGTATCCTCTCAGCGTCGGACGCCTTCAGGACGGTGGTTTTGAGAGGCGAGACTATGGACAGATGCGCAAGCGAGCATCCGGGTGGGATGGCGGCGGCTCTCAAGTTGCCCTTTGAAACAGTTGAAGAGATATGCTCACACTACGCAAATATCTATCCCGTGAATTATAACTGCCCCGGTCAGCTCTCCTGCGCCGGAGCACCGGAAGAGATGGATGCCTTTTGCAACGAGATAAAGAGCGCCGGAGGAAGAGCGGTAAAGCTCGCCGTCAGCGGAGCGTTCCACACGCCATATATGAAAGCGGCGACCGAGGCACTTTCCGAGCTTTTGAAAACGCTTGAGGTCTCATCTCCGAGCATACCGCTCTACTCCGATATCGATGCCACGCTGTATTCGGGATCCGCGGACACTATAAGAGATACCGTGGCTCGGCAAGCGAGCAGGAGCGTAAGATGGGTGGATATACTCAAGGATATGCGTAAGGGTGGCGTGGATACGTTCATCGAGGTCGGCGCCGGAAAAACACTTTCGGGATTTGTCAACCGAACGTTTTCGGACGATATCGCGTCCGGTAACGTGCGCGTGTTCAACGTGAGCGACGCGGATACCCTGAACGCAACGTTGCAAGCCCTCAAATGACGCGATACAACGTCGTTTTGTTACCGTATAAAGAGAGGTACAGTCAAGATGTCAGTCTTTCGTAAAAAGAAATACAATTACAAGGCTCCGGAGATAACAAAGACCGCTCCGCAGTTAAGTATAGGCTCCGATGTGCTCGTTACCTGCTCCGCTTGCAAGCAGAACGTTTCGCTTGCGGATATGCTGAAAAACCATTATTTCTGCCCGAAATGCAACGCCTGCAACCGAGTTCCGGCAAGAACGAGGATACTTATGCTCTGTGATAAGGACACCTTCATAGAGCACGACGCGAGCCGAGTATCGCAGGATCCGCTATCCTTCCCCGATTACGAAAAAAAGCTTGAGGATGCGCGAAGCAAGACGGGAGAAAAGGAAGCCGTGATATGCGGCGAAGCAAAGCTCGGCGGCTACGACTGCTGTATATTTGCTATGGACTCAAGATTTATGATGGCTTCCATGGGAAGCGCGGTCGGAGACAAGATAACTTCGCTGTTTGAATACGCCACGGAGAAAAAGCTCCCTGTGATAGGATTTGCGGCGTCAGGCGGCGCCAGAATGCAAGAGGGGATGGTCTCCCTTATGCAGATGGCAAAGACTTCGGGAGCGATAAAATTGCACAGTGACGCAGGTCAATTCTTCTGCTCGGTGCTCACAGATCCCACCACGGGAGGCGTCACGGCAAGCTTTGCTATGCTCGGAGATATCATCATAGCCGAGCCAAAGGCTTTGATAGGCTTTGCGGGACGTCGCGTCATCACTCAGACGACCGGTGAGGAGCTGCCGGAAAACTTCCAGAGCGCGGAATTTCAGCTTGAGAACGGTTTCGTCGACGCTATCGTTGAGCGTTCGGCTTTGCGCGGCTACCTCGCTTCCCTCCTCGCCCTGCACGTCGACGCGTGCAGATAAGCCACCGTAATTACGCAAAGAAAGGAAGCTTTCGCATACACGAAAGTCAAAATCACGAATTATGAACGCATACGAAAAGGTGCGCTGTACCAGAACAGCCGCCAGACCTATGGCAAGTGATTTCATCGGCAAGGTCTTTGAGGACTTTACGGAGCTTCACGGAGACAGAAGATTTCACGATGACGGCGCGGTCATTGCAGGCATCGCGCGTCTCGACGGCAGACCGGTCACCGTTATCGGAATAGAAAAGGGACGCACGCTTGAAGAAAGGATGGCGCATAATTTCGGCTGTGCGCATCCCGAGGGATACCGAAAGGCTCTGCGCCTTATGAAGCAAGCAGAAAAGTTTCACCGCCCCGTGATCTGCTTCGTTGATACCTCCGGCGCGTATTGCGGTGTCGGAGCCGAACAGCGCGGTCAGGGACTTGCCATCGCTGAAAATCTTTTTGAGCTTATGACGCTGAAAACGCCGGTCATATCCGTCGTCATAGGAGAGGGCGGAAGCGGCGGCGCACTCGCACTTGCAGTTGCAGATAACGTTTGGATGCTCGAAAACGCCTATTATTCGGTCATATCCCCCGAGGGTTGCGCAAGCATAATATATAAGGACGCCGCCAAAGCTCCCGAGGTCGCGGACGCGCTCGGGCTTACGGCGCAGTCACTCTTGAAGCTCGGCATCATCGAAAGGATAATAGACGAGCCGACGAGCTTCGACGACGCAAAAGCCGCCGATGGCTTTTACGCATCCTTCAAAAAGGAGCTGTCCTCCGCGGTAAGCAGAGCCGCTTCAAAGCCGATGGACGCGTTGCTCGCCGCAAGATACGAAAAATACCGTAAGATAGGCAGAGAATAAAACCTTCTTACAAAAACCGACCGCCTCGCGCTTTTGGCTCGAGGCGGTCGGTTTTTGTATTTTCGGTCTGTAAAGTCATTATTCCCCAAGCGCGGAGATAAGCTCACTGTAGCTTCTCTCCATCTCGGCGGAGAACTCAAGTATATCGTCTGTCCACTGATCGAACAGCTCGTCAAACTCGTGATCCCAGCTGTCGATTATCTCGATACGCTCCTCGCTTTCCTCGGGAGGACAACCTCCGGGAAACATAGCGTTAGCGCTCTCAATTATGGCGGCTACCTCGTCAAGCCCCGCGGTGTAAAGATCCTCCACCGAGTCCTCGGCGTAATAATAATCACCGTCCTCATAAAGGCGCATAAGCCCCTTCCCGTTTACGGCATCCATCACCTTTCGAAGATTGTAGACGACGCGTTCTTCGTCTGTAAGCGACGCATAATCATCCTCAGCCTTCATCGCGATCTGCGACCAGATCTTATTGGTATTCATTTTATACATACCCCCTTGACATATCGTATAAATTATTTTTGATCAAGCAAGCTCCGGCGTCACATTATTGCTCGCGGAGCTTCTTTTAAGCCTTTTGTAGACCACCACAAGCGTAACAGTGTGAAGTATTATCGTGATAAACCACGATATCGGATATGAGACATAGAGCACGAATTGAGTTTTGTTCGATGCAAAAACGGTGAGTATCCACGCCGAGCGAAATATACAGGCACCGAACACCGACGAGAGCATCGGCACGAACGAATTTCCCATTCCGCGAAGCTGACCTACCAAAACCTCCATTATGCCGCACATAAAATATCCGGGAAGTATCATCTGCATCCTATACACGGCGGCATCGATTATAGCCGCATTTTCATCGTATATGCTCGCAAGCTGTCTGCCGAGCGCAAGCTCGCCAAAGCCGAATATAAGCCCGACCGCGGTCACTTGAATCAACGAATAGAGAAGTATACGGTTTAGACGGTGATACTTCTTTGCCCCGTAATTTTGCCCGGAGAACGCAAGCGTCGCGTGATGAAAGCTGTTCATAACGGTATACGTGAAGCCTTCAAGATTTGAGCCGACCGTGTTTCCGGCTATCACCTCATTCGGAAATACGTTGACTGCGGACTGTATCAGAACATTAGAGATAGAAAACATACACCCTTGGATACCGGACGGAAGCCCTACTCTCATTATCTTCAGAGCCATCCCCTTCTCTATTCTGAGACGCTTGGGGTTGAAACGTATGCAGTCATCCGTTCTTATCAGGATACAAAGGATAGCTATCGCCGAAACATACTGAGATATGATCGTCGCAAGCGCAACGCCGGCAACATCCATCTCAAACACTATCACGAAAAACAGATTAAGAAGCACATTGATCACCCCGGCGCTCGAAAGAATGATCAGCGGACGCTTGGTATCCCCCGTCGCTCGGACTATCGAAGAGCCGAAATTATATATCACGCTCGCAGGAACACCCAAAAAGCATATCTTCATATAGAGCGTGGCTTTTCCTATAACGTCATCGGGCGAGCCCATAAGACCGAGAAAATACCGTGCACCGAAAAATCCGATAGCCGCGAAAAATATGCCGCCCACCAAGCTTATCGCCATAGACGTATGTACCGCGTTGTCGACGTCCCGTTTGTTTTTCGCCCCGTAAGCCTGCGCCACCACGACCGAGGTACCTGCTGACAACCCCAATATAAGATTGAGTATCAGGTTGGTAAGCGAGCCTGTAGAGCCGACGGCGGCGATGGATGTCGTCGAATCCGCACTAAAGCGCCCGACAACGACAGTATCCGCGGCATTATAAAGCAATTGAAGTATCCCCGTCAGCATCATCGGGAGCGAATAAAGAAATATTCGTGAAAACAGAGGACCTTCCGTAAGATCCTTACTTTTGACCGTAGCAGTCATAACACACCATCCAAAAGCCCGTAAGGCGCGAATTTTCCAGAAATATGATATTTAAGCATAAAACGCATTCAACATATATACCACGCCTATTCATTATACAGTATTTTATATTTTTGTCAATAGGTTTAAACTGATAATCGGCATTTTTTTGATTTTTTCTCCATTTTCCCGAAAAGCTATTGAAAAAAGCAGAGCTTTATGATATACTTTGGTATGGATAAGAGCGCGGATTAACGCTCACTGCTCGCTCCAAATAAACATATATTCTCGGAAAGGACATCAACAAACCATGAACGCTCAAAAGGTATTTTTGCGCAATTCCCCGTGCGAGATATCGCTCACTCCGGTGCTTTGCGATCCGCGAGTCGGAACGCGGGACGCCATTCTCGTGATCCCCGGCGGAGGTTACAGCGTCATATGCGACGACCGCGAGGGCTTCCCCATAGCGATGGCATTTGCCGCAAGAGGTATGAATGCATTCGTGCTGAAATATTCCGTTGGAAAAGAAGCCGCGGAGCATCAGCCGCTCGTGGACGCCTCACTCGCCATGGCTTACATACGGAGCCACAGTGCCGAATATTCCATCGATCCGGAAAGGATAGCCACGGTCGGATTTTCCGCGGGCGGTCATCTTTCAGGCTCGCTTGGCTGTCTTTGGCATCTGCCCGATATCGAAAAACGCTCAGGGATAGCTCACGGAGAAAACCGCCCGATCGCCACCGTTATGGGATACCCCGTAGTAAGCGCGATAGACCATCCCCATTCGGGATCGTTTTACAATATTCTCGGCACGAGCGAGCCGAGCCGCGAGGAGCTTGAAAGATATTCGCTCGAAAAGCACGTGGACGCTCTCACAGCCCCTGCATTTCTGTTCCACACAGCCGCGGACACCTGCGTTCCCGTACAGAACTCGCTTGCATATTGCCGTGCGCTCGCTGATGAGAAGATACCGTTCGAGCTTCATATATACCCGACCGGAGAACACGGCATCGCGCTCGCTAACTGCGTAACGGACCGCGGAGGCGAGGATCGCCCCGAGGTTGCCCGTTGGGTGGACGACGCTATAAGATTTATCCGCTCCATCCCCTCAAAACAGACCGTTTAAGCTCTCGAAAAGGAGGTACCGATATGTCGGAGACAGTCAACGAATACGAGTTTCACAAGCTTCCCTCTCAGCCCTTTGCCATACACGGACTGTATGCACCAGAGCTTGGATCTCCCTTCAAGCGTTTACCGGACGACGTAGCCCAAGCTACAAGCAACGGAGTTTTCGGACTTAGAAAAAACACAGCCGGCGGACGCGTAAGATTTGAGACGGACTCGGAATATATCTGCGTAAAGCTCAAGGGAGCGCCTACGTATTTTGACCATATGACGCTTCTCACGAGCCACGGATGCGATCTCTACCGCGAAAACGAATACGGAGAACAGAGCTTTGTCGGTCGCTTCGCAATTCCACTTCAAAGCAAAGGGGATTATATCTCAAACAGGCTCTCCCTCGGCGGCGGCAAAAAGTATCTTGTTATCAATATGCCGCTGTACGGAAACGTCGACGAGCTGTCCGTGGGGCTTGCCCCGGGAGCGACCGTCGGGGCGCCCCTTCCGTACCGTCACACGGAGCCGATAGTTTTCTACGGCTCGTCGATAACACAGGGCGGTTGCGCTTCAAGACCGGGACTGTGCTATGAAAACCATATCAGCCGCGAGCTTAAGACGGATTATATCAACCTTGGATTTTCCGGGAACGCACGCGGAGAGGAAGCTATTGTAAATTATATGGCTTCGCTCGATATGTGTGCATTCGTTTCCGACTACGACCACAACGCGCCATCCCCCGGACATCTTGAGAGCACGCATTTCAAAATGTACGAAACCGTCCGCTCCGCGCACCCGAGCATTCCGTACGTAATGATAAGCCGCCCGGATATACTGCTTAGAGATCAAGACGCGGTAAAACGCCGAGCTATCGTTATGGAAAGCTACTTAAAGGCGCTGAACTCGGGCGATAAAAATGTATATTTCATAGACGGATATTCATTGTTCGAAGGCGGAGACCGAGACTTCTGCACGGTCGACGGATGTCACCCCACAGACGTCGGATTTTTGCGTATGGGCAAGGTCATCGGAGACGTCCTGCGCACCGCACTCAAATACTGAAACGCGGTAATTTTCCGAAAAAACGAGGTAAAAACCGATGAATAAGCATATCGAAGAAGTGGTAAGACAAAAAATAGAACGCACCGCCACAGCACTCAAGAAGCACGGCTTTGAGGTCTACAGAGCGGAGGACAGATGGGGTGCCGCGGATATAGTCGAAGGACTGCTTGAAAAGGGCTGTACGATCGGCGTCGGCGGCTCCGCAACGCTCGACGAATGCAGTATACTTGAGCTTGTGCGCAGACCGGAATACCGTTTTATAGACCGCTATGAGCCGGGACTCACGCGAGAAGCCGTCAACCGCCGCAACATAGAAGCGTTGGGTGCGGACGTATATATCACCGGCTCGAACGCCGTTACCGAGGACGGATTTCTTTACAACGTGGACGGAAACGGAAACCGCGTAGCCGCCATCGCCTTCGGACCTGCGAGCGTTATAGTGATCGTGGGAAGCAATAAGATCGTGCGCGATCTCAACGAAGCGATATTGCGCGTAAAATCAACCGCTGCACCCGCAAACAGCAAACGCCTTTCGTGCGAAACGTACTGTGCCTCGGAAGGCAGATGCGCTTCGCTCGCAGATCCGCTGAAGGCACCGATGCTCGGTCAAGGCTGTAGCTCCGATACACGCATATGCTGTGACTATCTGATATCCGGTCCTCAGCGTAACCGCGGACGGATAAAGGTAGTTATCGTTGAGGAGCCGCTCGGCTTTTAAGCTATCCCTCTCGCGCCGTCAAAGCTGCGGCTCTGCTCTAAAATGCCGTTATAGCAAGCGTGACTGCTTCGGATATTACGTCCGAGGCAGTCACGCATTTTTCGTTACAGATAACGGCTCACTTGGTATATCCTTGGAGATACGACTTGTAATCGCCCCAGAAATAGTTGCCGACGTATTCGACGTAATATTCACCGTTTACGTATATCTTCAGATCATCGTTACCCTCGCCCACGGCAAGTTCTGCGTCCATATCGTTGGGCACGCTTATATCACCCGGATGCTTTGACAGCGGAACATATACGCCCGTCAGCTTTTTCGCTCCCGAGAACGCACCCGCCTCGATACTGCCGATGTTTTCCCCAAGATAGATCGTCTCAACAGACGAGTCACTGAAAGCGCCCTTCGACAGTATAACGACGGGATAGCTGTTTCCGTCATTTGGATCCACGACGTTATCCGGTATCCTAAGCACGGTCTGCGTCTTTCCGGCATCATTCAGTCCGATGACGCTCCACATTATATCGCCGTTTTTATTCACCACCAGTTCAAGCTGTAGATACAAGTTTTCTTCCGCATCACCGGATGAGATGATAGGGGCAAAGCCGGACGGTCCCGGAAGCTCCTTTGCGGACACCGTGACCGACGTATCGCCACGCTCACGCTTGATATCGTCTATCAAATGCACCGTCCTGACGGTAACGCCGCTGTCATTGAGATGAAATTCCGAGTCAAAGAAGTACCCTTCATCCATAATATAGTCGTTTATATTGCTTATGACCTTGCAATCCAGATACTTGCAAAGATTTTTGTAAAAGCTGTAGATATTATCCTCCGTGCAGGATGCCGTCATCGCCATCTCGTTCATCGGAGCAAAGCTGAAGTACACCGTGGCACCTTGCTTCTCGCACCACGCCGTATAATCATTCACGTAGCTTATAAACTGCTCATATTCGCTCGTTATACTGTCATCCGGTCTCACTCTGAAATCAAGCGATATGGTCTTTGCGGTGGAGGATGTGATGTTGTACTTACGCTCGTACGTATTATCACCGTATTCGTTAAACCACCGTTTTTCGTACGCTCCGCTGTTCGTTGGACGTTCACCCGAACACAGGTATTTCAGCTTTTCCGCGGAAAATTGCCACAGCGCTCCTATCAGAGCCTCGTAATCGTCGCTATCAACATTATTTAGCATCCGCCAATTTCCATCCATCGCTTGAAGAGCTGTCTCGGCGTTGAAATACAGCGACAGCGTTTGCGAATTAAGCTCCGGAGCTAAGATCACGATATCGCCCTTGTTTATGTTGACCTTGGAAAGATCCATCATAAGCTTGGTACCGAGATTCGCGTAAAGTCCGAAATCCACGACCTTCATTCCAAGCTCTTCTTCTATCATTTCACTGTCAAGACCGAAAGGCACCGAGCTACCACCAACGACTACTATCTTCGGCGCATTGACCGTTTCAAGACGCTCGTATTTATCTGCCAAAACTCCGACGAACGTCTCGTCGTAAACGGCAGGAAGCGCGAAGGATATAACGCACACCACCGTTATAGGCAGGATAAATATTGCAAACAACGCGGCAAACACCCCATAAAACCACTTCGGAGAGCGGTGTGCGTTTTTCGCTCTTAGGAGTGCCTCGTCCTCCAAACGCTTTCTCTCCGCTTCTGCGGCTGCCTCATTTGCGAGCATTTCCTCAAGCATGCGACGTTTTTCCTCGTCGGCTCTCAGCGCCTCTTCCCTCTCCGCCGCGGCTATCTCAGCCGACCGATCTATACGCCGTCTGTCCTTCGTCGGATCCCATTCTTCTATCACACGGTATCCGGCAACGGTCTCAACGTCGACATCACTGCGTAACAGGTTTTCCGCGACGACCTTTTTTATCTCCGCACTCAGCGGATCATTTTCATCTATTTTGAAAAATTCTTCGTTGAACACCTCGCACAGCTTGTCAAGCGCTTGAAAACAATCCCTCACCGCCAACGGAGCGGTCACGATGAGCAGTCTGTAAACGACGTAACGCGCGGGCGAAACGTACACAAACAGGCGATCCTTCGTACACGCGCGGTTCCAGCGCCGTATCACACCGAGCATCCAGAATATATAATACAGCCCGAGAGTAAGCACGCTGAGCACGGCTTCCTTTCCGCCGAAGCGCGTGTGCTCGCCGTCACCCCAACAAGCGACCTCGGTATCCCTCGCAATATCCCCGGCGGCAAAAACGCCGTACAAGCCGAGCGTTATAACGTTCAAAAGCACGTGTTTGAAAACGGATCTTCTTTCTTCAAGAAGCATAGCTTAGATTCCTTTCTTCAAGCCGTAGCAAGATATCAGAATTGGAAGTATATGAACGAGCTTGCGACGTCGGATGATAACAGTATCAACCAAGCGGCGGCAATAGACCAGCAAACGCAAACACACGCCGAAGCTCTTGAAGGATCGAGGAGCGTTTCCGAGCCGTCCATATCCGGAACGGTGTTTATCTGCGTATCGAGTGCTCGTAAAAGTATAACGGAAAGCACCGTCGTGATAAGACCGATCGCATCCATTCCGATAGCGCCAAAAGCCGCACCGAACGAAAAGTTGCCCCAGCCGGTAAATACCGTGGTAAACAGCACCTTGAGATCGTACATACTGTTTGCGCGGAATATCATGAAAGCAAGGCTCACAAGCGCGAACGTCCCTATTCTTCTCAGCCAAGTCATCACCGCACCGTTTTCGTTTACCCCCATCCTCGCGAGCAGACGCGATCTCGGCTCTGACGTAAGCTTACCGACTATTTGATACACTCCGTGAACGACGCCCCAAAGCACGTACGTCCACGCCGCACCGTGCCAAAATCCGGACACCAAAAACACTATCATTATGTTTCTGAAATGCTTTGCCCTCGAGCAACGCGAGCCACCGAGAGGTATGTATATGTAATCCGTAAACCAAGACGTGAGCGAGATGTGCCAACGTCTCCAAAAGTCCTTTATGCTCGTGGCGGAAAAGGGATCGTTGAAATTCTGCATCAGCCTTATTCCCATCACCCTCGAGCAACCTATCGCGATATCGGTATATCCCGAAAAATCGCAATATATCTGTAT
This sequence comes from uncultured Lachnospiraceae bacterium, assembly GCA_964570105.1. GTDB lineage: Bacteria > Bacillota > Clostridia > Oscillospirales > CAG-272 > SIG673. Next base: position 23,991 of record CAZMWM010000001.1, read on the forward strand.
TGTGAACATCACCGTGGCAAGTATGACCGTAAATCCGTTTACCAGCTCCGAGTTTACCGTATCGGCGTTATTGTAAACTATATCGACGTACTTCGACAGCTGATCTGCGACCGCTATCTTTTTGAAAAATCCGACCATCATAAACTTCAGACCGACTATCGTATCATTGACGTTGAACGGATTTTTCGTTTTCAGCTGCGGAAGCAGGTTTTCCGGGCGCTCTATAGGACCGGCGACCAGTTGCGGAAAAAATGAAACGTAGAGCGCGTAATATCCAAAATGACTCTCAGCCTTGATGCTTCCTCGGTAAACGTCGATAACGTACGAAAGCGTCTGAAAGGTGTAAAAGGATATTCCCACGGGAAGGATAAGCTCAAGCGTCATATCCGGAGCCGAAATTCCGATCAAGTTCAACAAGTCCGAAACGCTTTCGGCAAGAAAATTGAAATACTTGAAGAAGAACAGGACAGCAAGGCTCGCGATCACCGCGACCAGCATAAAGAATTTCTGTTTTTTCCGCTCTCCTTCGTATTTTTCTATCATAAGAGCGCAGAGGTACGACACCGCGGTCGTAAATCCTATCAGATATATAAGATCCGCTTGCCAGCTCATATAAAACATCAAGCTGACCGCAAGCAACATCACCCACCGCGCCTTGAGCGGCAGTATCCTGTATAAGAGCAAGACTATCGGGAAATACAGCAGAAACGCAAAAGAATTGAATACCATAAAAGCCGAATACGCTCCCTTCGTTCCTTTATATCACTCACATCACTTTTTATACTTTTTCCGGATACCCGTCGCGACCATGGCGGAGGTAGCTGACATCAACAGCGCAAGAAACAGCTCCTCAGGCTCTACCGCGCTCAGAAGAGCACAGCAGAACACGGCAAGGTGCAATACACCGTTTACGATACACGTTATCCAAACGCCCTTTCTCACCTTTTCCGAGGACGTATCGAACGTGGCGTCGCGTCCGCCGCAAATCATAGGAAGTAGCACACCGACAAAATGCAGTATCACGATGATGCCCGACGCAACGTACATCCCAACGCGAGAAAATATAAGCTCTATCACTGTCATCTTCACTCCGTTCCTTTGACCTGATCTTATTCGGAGATGCTGTCAAGGTATTCACCGAGATCGCGAAGCAACGTCTCCGTCCTTATGCTTGCACCCTCAAGGGTGCAGTGCCATATGCTGTCATAAAAATATTCGTGCGCATATACGTAATCTCCGACATTCGATATCACCGGATATTTCAGCTTTTCCGAAAAATATTTAGTGCAGTGATCGTACGCCGCCTGATTTCTGCTACCCTCAGCCACCGCCCCTATATCGAGCGTGGGAAAGCTTCCGAGCATGATACCGCCCTTTGAGACTATGATATCGTTCACTTCGTTGAGCCGAGCGGCGTTAACGTCGCTGAGATAGCTTCCCGGAGATAAGAAATTATAATTTCCACTCGCGGTAAATCCCCTGTTCGTGATCCTGTTCGTAACAAGATCTCCGTATTCGTTCATGCTTGAAACGGCACACTGATAATCGTATTCGACATTTCCGCGAATTCCCTGAGCTTCCTTGTACGCTCCCCAGAAATTCGTAAATTCCGTCATATCCACCTCGCGGAATATGTCATAGCACTGCTCGTTTGCCCTAAATAGCTTCCACTCGATCCTGTTGCTTCCGAGCGTCGTCCCTCCGTATTCCCCGGCGTGGATCACGATATCCCCTTCACCCACGTAATTGGCGATGACCTTAAGATAGAAATAGCTCGGTGTTCCGGCGTTCGTACCGTAATTCACTATCGTATGGTCGGGATAAGCCTCCTGAAAACGTTCGCTCAGCATACCGTTAAGAGTCGAGGAGCCGGATACCACGACCAGCATCTTGCCGGGAGCGGTCTTTACCCGCTCGTACTTTATGCAGAATGCACCTTCGGCTTCCTTGCTGTAATACGGCAGACGCTGTGAGTTCAGCACTACCGTCGAAAGCTTTCCGCAACCGTTGAACGAATCGTTCGAGACCTCGGTCACCCCGTCAAACAGCACGAGCTGCTTCAACCTCGAACAACCCTTGAACGCATCGTTCGCCACTGTCTTGACGGTATCGGGAAGCACCACCGTCTTTAGAGCCGTGCTTAAGAACGCATTACCGAGAACAGCGACGACGGGCTTACCGTTATAAGACTCGGGAATGACCGCCAAGGAGCCTTTACCACTGAAAAAGCTCAGAGCATAACCCTCTCCGTACGCTTGGAATTTCAGCTCACTGTTCGGGGAGACCTTAGCCCAGACAACCCAAAGCTCGAGATATCCGGTATCCTGCGGCACGACGCAGACACCGCCCATATTCGAAAAACCGGGTATATCGTTCACGGTAGTGTAATCCTCAAAAACGACAGGCTCGGTGCTGTACCCCACAGCTATGTATCCTTCACGCGTAAACGTCCCATTGGAATGGAGCGTATTACGGCAGGTATATTGACTTTTGGCGGCAACGGAAACGGTGAGCCGATCTCCCCCACTCTCCGTCACCGTACCTCCGTTTGCATGGTAGGTGATGTAATGCTGATCCGCAATGTCGTAATTGGCGTACAGCTTCACGCTCTCGGTCATTTCGAACGAATATTCAAGCTCTTCACTTATCAAGGTACCGCCATCCATGAGGTACGAGCCGACAGACCAGCCGATAAAGCTGTATACCGGCGTCTCCTGCGCGGTAACGACAGCAGTATCGCCGACATTGTAGCATCCGCCGTACTCGGAGTTGTCACTCACCAGCATAGAGAGCGGAGCTTTGCATTCGAGCAAGAGCATCTTACTCGGGCATATCGTATAAAATTCGACCGTGGTCGGGTACTTTAAATTATAAAGCACGAGGGTGCCGCTGGATTCACTGTACCGAGCGTTCGCCGAATTTCCCAGGTAGACGTAGCCGTCCTTGATGTTGACCTTAAATTCAACACTCTTTCCGGGAGACACCTCAACGGAGGACGCACCCTGTATCTCGATCCCGTCGCTCTCCTTGATGCTCACACGTATCTTCGGCAAGCTCTCTTCCCCGTGCGTCGTCTGCTCAAATAAGCACGACGACAAAAGACAGACCGCCGCCAAGGCGGCAAGCGACCATACAAGTGCGATACACACCCGACAGAGACGACGTTTCGATACATACACAGCTCTTCTCATATGCGCAAGCTCCCTTTCAGATGGCAGGACGATCTACATTATATCCAAATACCGCCATCATTGCCGAAGTTTAAGTTTATAAGTAATAGCTGTACTGATTATACATTATTTATCGCTGTTTGTCAATGATTTTGTGATAATTTTTCGTCTTTTTGCCCCACAACGTTTCCGAGGCACGATTTGTTTTGTTAAATTTAAACAAATCCCCCGCTTCAACGTCCGCGCCGAAGCTCAGACATCTCATCTGTCCGCGTCCGGATCCCGAGCTATTTACAGCAAATCTGTACATAACATCACAAAAAATTTCGCGTAATACGGTACACTTTTTTTCAAAAACCCCTTGACAAAACAAAAAAAGTGTGGTATGATAATGCAGTAAAAAGAAGCAGAACGCTCTGTTCTCACCTCACGACGCTAAAGTCCAAGGGTAAAGATCGACCGCACGTATGCGTTACGTGTGTGTTGCTTTGCGGTGAAGTTCTGTTTCTTTACCGCTTTTTTGTTTTCAAAACTCAATGAGACTTGGAGGTGTTTCACTATTATTAAGAACTCTAATTCTAACGGAAAAGAGCATGAGATCAACGACGCTATCGGCTTTCCCGATAATAAAAATGTCCGTTTGATATCGGACGGTGGAGAGCAGTTTGGCATAATGACCTTTTCTAAGGCGCTCGCACTCGCATACGAGCGTGATCTTGACTTGGTGCTTATGAGCGCTCAGTCCGATCCGCCGGTATGCAAGCTTATGGATTACGGCAAATACCGTTTTGAGCGCGACAAGAAGGAAAAGGAAGCCAAAAAGAAGCAAAAGACCGTAGAGATCAAGGAGATACAGCTCACTTGCCTTATCGATACGAACGATCTTAACACGAAGATAAATCATGCTCGCCGCTTTCTCGCAGACGGAAACAGAGTTCGTGTCATGGTGAAGTTCAGAGGACGCCAGATGGCGCGTCAGGAAGGCGGACACCAGCTCCTTGAGCGTTTCTGTGCCGCATGCGCAGATCTCGGCTCACCGGAAAAGGCTCCGGTTTTTGAAGGCAGGAATATGATCACGTTTATAGCTCCGGTCAAGCAGACCGCGGCAAAATGAAAGGAGATCCAGTAATGGGAAAGATCAAAACGCACAGTGCATCATCCAAAAGATTCTCTGTAACCAAAGGCGGCAAGGTGAAGTTCAACCATATGAACCGCCGTCATAAGCTTGGACACAAGACGTCGAAACGCAAGAGAGATCTGCGTCAGAACGCTTACATGAGCGAAGCAATGGCATCCAACATCAAAGCGATGCTCCCTCGCTGAGCTTTTACAAATACAGAGGAGGATTTTTTAAATGGCAAGAGTTAAAGGCGCTGTTATGACGCGCAAGAGAAGAAATAAAGTTCTTAAGGCAGCAAAGGGTTATTGGGGCGCAAAGTCCAAGCATTTCAGAATGGCTAAGCAAGCCGTTATGAAGAGCGGAAACTACGCTTTCATCGGCAGAAAGAGCAAGAAGAGAGACTTCCGCCGTCTGTGGATCACCAGAATTTCCGCACAGGCTAAGGTAAACGGTCTCAACTATTCCACGTTCGTATGCGGACTTAAAAAAGCCGGTATTGACCTCAATCGCAAGATGCTTTCCGAGATCGCCATTGCTGACAAGGCGGCGTTCGCTGAGCTTTGCGACAAAGCAAAGGCGGCTCTTTAATTTCATATTCACATCGGGGGAGAGTCGCTTGGCGGCATCCCCCGTTTGTTGGTTTTTACGTCCGCCCGCCGCGTGACCGCGATAACGCTTGAAAGTGAGACGATATGAATAAAGAACGAATAACATCACGCTCAAATCCGTACATAAAGGAGCTTGTCTCGCTCTCGGAGCGTAAGAACCGACTTGCCGCCTCTAAATTCTTTTTCGAGGGCAGGAAGCTCTTCTGCGAGGCTCTCGAAAACAATGTGGAGCTTGAAGCGGTGCTTATGACCGAAAGTATTTTTAACGAATACGAAAAATTTGACTATCCATTCAGACATATTTGCGTAACAGATGACGTATACGCCAAAATTTCCTCGGAAAAATCTCCCGAAGGAATATTCTGTGTCGCAAAAACACTTGACAAATTACATATTTTAAATATAATATATAGTAGCCATACCAAAGAGAGCATTTTGATACTTGACGGACTCAGGGATCCCGGAAACGTCGGCACGGTGCTTCGCACAGCGGCGGCGTTCGGTTGCGATACCGTGATCCTTTCGGCAGACTGCGCGGATATATATAATCCGAGGACGTTGCGCGCCGCGATGGGAGCGGTGTTCCGTCAAAGGACCGTAACGGTCAGCGATCTGCCAAAAACGTTAACGTCGCTTCGCGAAAGCGGTAAAAAGGTATACAGTGCCGCGCTCGGCGACGTTTCGCTGAAGCTCGGAGATATCACCGTATCCCCCGACACCTGTTTCGTCATAGGAAACGAGGGCAACGGAGTACGCGACGAGGTCATAGCGGCATCGGACGGTACAGTGCTCATCCCCATGCAAGCCGGCTGCGAGTCGCTCAACGCTTCCGCCGCCGCCACAGTGCTCCTATGGGAGCAATACAAAAGCCGAGGCTTTGAATGATATTCCGTTTTTTCGGACATTCAAAAGCGTTCAAACTGTCGCCGCATATGCGACGATACTGCCACCGGTCACACCTTCAACACCAAGCGTACGGGGGATAACGCTTTACACCGCGTACGTGCACTTAAGGTAAAGCTCAAAATCTTATTTTTGAAAGGACATCTCAAAATGTTCGACAAAAGGTACTGGATATGGCTCAGTCTCGCATTTGACGTCGCGGACGCCGTTTCGGACAAGCTGTTGTTCGATTTCGGCGGAGATCCCGAAGCGATATATCGCGCTTCGTATCTCGCTCTCAAAAGATCTATTCCAAACGAACATAACGTTCTGCGTAAATTGATCGAAAAGGACCTGCATACGGCAGATAGGATTCTTGATTTCTGCGAGGTGAATAATATCGGCATCCTCACTCAGGACAGCCGCCGTTATCCCCCTTCCCTCCTATCCATACGCGGCAGACCTATCGTACTGTATTACAAAGGCTCACTTCCCGATTTTTCGGATAGGCTCGCCATCGCCGTGGTCGGAACACGACGCGTTTCGGATTACGGAAGCAACGCCGCCTACTCCATATCTTACGATCTTGCAAAAAACGGAGCGATCGTCGTTAGCGGAATGGCATTGGGAACAGACGGAGCCGCTCACCACGGCGCACTCGATGCGTTGGGCACGACGGTCGCCGTTCTCGGCTCGGGTATCGACGTCGTATATCCGAGATCCAACGCCGAGCTTTACGATGAGCTTACGCTTAACGGTACCGTGATCACCGAATTCCCGCCGCAATCTCGCCCGGAGGGCTGGCATTTTCCTCAGCGTAACCGCATCATAAGCGGTCTTTCATCGGGTATACTCGTAGTTGAAGCGGCGGAAAAGAGCGGCTCTCTCATCACCGCCGATCACGCAAAAAAGCAAGGACGGATGATCTATGCCGTTCCGGGAAAGGTCGGGGAGCTTGCAAGTCTCGGCACGAATAATCTTATCCGCGACGGGGCGAAGGTGGTCACCTGCGCCGACGACATCCTCAAGGATTTTTCGGCGCTCTATCAGTGCCATGCCGACAAGTCGTCCGGAGCGAAGCATCCCCACCGGAAGCCCGGAGCTGAGCTTCGGGTATCCGAGCCGGTAGTTTCGGTAACGCTCGCACAGCAAAAGAAGCCACCGAACAGATCGAGCGGATATATGTCCGCGGAGGTGGATCCAAAGCTTGAAGCCGCCGGACAGGCGAAGCGGAAGCGTGAGGAGATTAAGCCATCCCCCGAATTGGAATATCCGCCAAAAACTCCCAACAAACACGGTTTCGGTATGGTGGGATTTTGGAATAATAACGAAAGCGAAAGCGCGACCGGCAACGGCGCACTGAGAGGTACGACCGCACTCACCTCCGATGACCGCAGTGCTTCGGCATCCGGCTCTGCTTCTCCGCGTGATTTCCCCGGTCTTTCCGAGAACGAACGCCGCATCATTGATTTTATAGTCTCGCACGAAAAAGCAAACGCGGACGAGCTGACGTTGCTCGATATCCCGGCGCACGTCATCTCTTCAAGACTCACGCTCCTTGAGATAAAGGGGCTGATAGAATGCACCGATGACGGATATTATCACTTAATTTAAGCAGATCCAAGCATCTCCACCAAGAAAGGAACTTTTATATATGGCAAATCTCGTGATACTTGAGTCGCCCTTCAAGGCGACGAGCATTAAAAATTATCTCGGCTCAGGCTATAAGGTGATAGCCTGTCAGGGACATATACGCGATCTCCCCAAGAGCACGCTCGGCGTGGATGTCGAAGGCGGCTTCGTTCCGCATTATATCAATATACGCGGAAAGGGAGACCTCATAGCCTCGCTGAAAAAAGAGGCAAAGTCCGCAAGCAAGATATATCTCGCAACCGACCCTGACCGTGAGGGAGAGGCGATAGCTTGGCATCTCGCCACCGCATTGAAGCTCCCGATAGAGGAAACGAAGCGAGTAACCTTTAACGAGATAACGAAGAGCGCGGTAAAAGCCGCGATAAAATCACCGCGCAACATCGATATGCAGCTCGTCGATTCACAGCAGGCGCGCAGGATACTTGACAGGATAGTCGGATACAAGCTGAGTCCGTTCCTTTGGAAAACGGTCAAGAGCGGACTTTCCGCAGGTCGCGTCCAATCCGTTGCAACAAGGATAATCTGCGAACGCGAGGACGAGATAAGGCGTTTCGTGCCCGATGAATATTGGCTTCTTGACGCTTCCTTTATCGGAGAAAGCTCCCAGACCGTCAAGGCAAGATTTTACGGACTCGCTTCAAAAGGCTCAAAGCTCGAACTTAAGACCTCAGAGCAGACCAAAAGCATCGTGAGCGCGCTGAAGAACGCGGAATTTACCGTCAGCTCCGTGAAGAGATCGGTAAGACAAAAGCTCCCGTCTCCTCCCTTCAACACCTCGTCCATGCAGCAGGAGGCATACAAAAAGCTGAATTTCCAATCCCAATACACCATGCGTATAGCTCAGGAGCTGTACGAGGGCGTCAACCTCGGAAGCGAGAACGGCGGTATCACCGGTCTTATAACCTATATGCGTACCGACTCGCTCCGCATATCCTCCGAGGCTTCGACGGCGACCAAAGCGTTTATTACCGAAAAGTACGGAGAAGGATACGCACCGGAACAGCCGAGAGTTTACAGGTCGCGCGATAACGCACAGGATGCGCACGAAGCCATCCGACCGACAGACGTTACGCTTGAGCCGGATACGGTCAAAAAATATCTCTCCTCCGGTCAGTATAAGCTCTACAAGCTGATCTGGAGCCGTTACGTGGCAAGCCAGATGTCAAATGCAGAGCTTGATACCGTCACCGCCGACATCAAAGCCGGAGATCATATATTCCGTACCAGCGGTTATATCGTGAAATTCAACGGTTATATGGCGGTCTACGACGCAGGCGAGGACGGCTCCGACGAGTCCGAAAAAAACCGTATTCCGGCTATCTCGGAGGGCGAGAAGCTCACTCTTAAGGAATTGACTCCGGCTCAGAAATTCACCGAGCCGCCGGCAAGATATAACGAGGCTACCCTCATAAAATTCCTCGAGGAAAAGGGCATCGGACGTCCGTCCACATTCGTTCCGATAATCTCGACGATCATCTCGAGAGGTTATGTCAAGCGCGACAAGCATTCGCTTATCCCGACCTCTCTCGGTGAGATAACTACCAAGCTGATGCTGGAGAATTTCCCCGACGTCGTAGACTATAAATTCACCGCACAGATGGAGGATCGCCTCGACAGCATATCCGAGGGCGAAAGCACGATGTACGAGGTGCTCAACAGCTTTTATGACGGATTTGCCAAAAATTTAGAGACCGCATTTGAAAAAGCCAAGGAGCTGTCCGTCAACGTACCGGCTGAACAGACCGATATAATATGCGATAAATGCGGTAGCACCATGATAGTCAAGAACGGACGCTACGGAAAATTTGCCGCATGCCCCAATTATCCCGAATGCAAGAACACCAAGCCCCTCGACAGCTCCGGAAAGCCCAAGCAGGAAGCACCCGAGCCTGAGCCGACGGGACTAAAGTGCGAGCTTTGCGGCGGAGCACTCGTTCTCAGAAACGGACGCTATGGCTCTTTCTATGCCTGCGAGAACTTCCCGAAATGCAAATTCACCAAGCAGCTCACCAAGGATACAGGCGTGGCGTGCCCCAAGTGCGGAGCAAAGATCGTCACAAAGCACGGCAAGAACAACACCTTCTTCTACAGTTGCGAGAAATACCCCGAATGTGATTTTTCGTCTTGGGATCAACCGATGAAGGAGCGTTGCCCCGAATGCGGAGGGCTGATGCTGAAAAAGAAGGGCAAAGCGACCGTTTACTGTATGAATAAGGAATGCGGTCACACGGAGACTGCTCCGACCGATACGGAGAATGTGCCCAATGAATGATAACGGACGCAACGTAATGGTGATAGGCGCCGGGCTTGCCGGATGTGAGGCGGCTTATCAGATCGCCAAGCGCGGAGTTGAGGTCACCCTTTACGAGATGAAGCCGTCGCGCAAAACTCCGGCACACCGCTCCGAGGGGTTTGCAGAGCTTGTATGCTCAAATTCCCTTCGCTCGTCACAGCTCACGAATGCCGCAGGACTGCTTAAAGAAGAGCTTCGCCGCTGTGACTCCTTGATAATGAGAGCCGCAGATGCTTGCTCCGTCCCGGCAGGTGCGGCGTTAGCGGTAGACCGTGACCTGTTTTCCGAATTTATCACCAAGGAAATAAAAAGCTCCCCTCTCATAACCGTTGTGGAACGCGAGGTCACCGCATTGCCCACCGAGGGCGTAAGGGTGGTGGCAAGCGGTCCACTCACCTCCGACGCTCTTGCAAAAAGCATATCGGAATATTTCGGTGATAACGGTCTGAGCTTTTTCGATGCGGCGGCGCCTATAGTCGACGCACAGAGCATCGATCTTTCGATAGCGTTTGCTCAGTCAAGATACGGCAAGGGCGACGCGGATTACCTCAACTGCCCAATGGATAAGGAGCAGTACCTCGCTTTTTACGATGCACTCCTTCACGCGGAAGTAGCCAAGCTTCACGATTTTGACACTGAGGCTCAACGCGAGTTTACGGTTTTCGAGGGATGTATGCCGGTCGAGGTGATGGCGTCAAGAGGTGTGGACACCCTGCGCTTCGGACCGATGAAGCCCGTCGGTCTTACCGATCCGCGTACCGGAAAAGAGCCGTACGCCTGCGTTCAGCTTCGCGCGGAAAATAAGGAAAAGACTATGTTCAATCTGGTCGGATTTCAAACGCATCTCACCGTAAGCGAGCAGAAACGCGTTTTCCGTATGATCCCGGGACTTGAAAACGCCGAGATATTGCGTTACGGCGTGATGCACAGAAACACCTACCTTAATTCTCCGGAGCTTCTAAGCGAAACGTATTCCGCCCGAAGGGATCCCACGCTCTTCTTCGCCGGTCAGATGACCGGAGTGGAAGGATATATCGAGTCGGCAGGCTCCGGTCTCGTTGCCGGTATAAATGCGGCGCTCACCGTCTCAGGGGGGCGCGAAGCGGTCTTTCCGGACACCACGGAGCTGGGCGCAATGGCAAAGTATATATCGAGCGGCAACGGCGGAAAATTCCAGCCGATGAACGCAAATTTCGGCATAATACGTCCGCTGGAAAAGAAGGTCAAGGGTGGAAAGAGCGCACGAAATCAGGCACTTTCCGAACGCGCACTCGCATCTCTCGAGGAATTTTGGGGGACGCTCTGACGGACGCGCGGATATACAGTCACGCACGAAAAGAAAGGATGCTTTTGAAAGTAAAATGAAGATCATTGTCGACGTAATGAGCGGAGATAACGCCCCACACGAAACGGTAAGAGGCGCCCTGCTTGCGGCTCAGCGATTGGAGCACGAGCTGATCCTCGTCGGAAATGAGGATATAATACGTCTGATAGCGGACGAAAACGAGCTTCCGCTCACGCCAAACGTTGAAACGGTCAACACGAGCGAGATCATAACCATGGAGGATAACCCCATGTGTGTCCGCTCAAAAAAGGATTCATCGCTCGTAAAGGCGCTCTCTTTGCTCGCCGACGGAACAGGCGACGCTATGGTCAGCGCCGGAAACACAGGCGCTCTCTACACGGGCGCTTCGCTACTCGTCTCGAGGATACGGGGATTCAGAAAAGCGGCTATCGCCACGGTGCTTCCCTTGCAAACTCCGCTACTGCTTCTCGATGCAGGTGCGAACATAGTCGTCACAGACGAAAATCTTGAGCAGTTTGCGCTTATGGGATCTGCGTACAGCGAGCACGTGATGGGGGTACGTTCTCCGCGAGTCGGTCTTTTGAACAACGGTACGGAAAGAACGAAAGGCTCCCCATTGCTTCAGGATACCTATTGCCGTCTTGAAGAAAACGAAAATCTGAATTTCGTCGGAAATATCGAGGCAAAGACCTTGCCGTTCGGCGTTTGTGACGTGCTCGTGACGGACGGATTTTCCGGAAATATGATCCTGAAATACACCGAAGGGCTGGGTAGCTTCTTTATGAAGAAGCTCAAAGCAACGTACAGAAAGAATCTCTTCACCAAGGCGTCCGGCATTATGATCAAAAACGAATTTCATCATCTGATGAGAGAATTTGATGCTTCGGAATACGGCGGTGCTCCGCTTCTCGGAATATCGAGACCGGTGATAAAAGCTCATGGAAACTCCGATGCCCGCGCGATAACGAACGCCATACACCAAGCCTGCGTATACGCGGAAAGCGGAATGATAGAACATCTTTCCGCGCTCGGAGAGGTTTCGGAAAAGACCTGAATACAGCAAAAAACGTCCGCTACTTATCCTATAAAAACAACGAAAGGTACATTCTTGCTTAATGTCAGATAATTTTCACATAAATTCCATACAAAACAGGATAGGCTACGATTTTAAAGACACCGAGCTGTTGAGGCTCGCCCTTACCCACGTCTCTTCGGCAAACGACGCCGAAAATTCCAATCAGGGACTCAGCTTTCTCGGAAGAGCGGTACTTGAGCTTTTGGTGCGCGATCATCTGTATTCAAATTACAGCTATGCGTCCATAGAAACGCTCGAGAACACGGGCACGGAGGAGACCGCCGCTTTTTCCCTCGCCTGCAAATGCGGCGAACAGCTCCGTTTGAGTGAGTTTGTTATCATCTCGAACGCGGCAACGGCGATCAAAAACAGTCCCGCGGTCGAAAAGGAGCTGTTCCTTGCGCTGTCGGCGGCTATATACAAGGACGGCGGAATGCCTGCTATACGCGCATTCATCATCCCGAAGCTCCGAGCTGTGATATCATCGGAAGCTCCGCATCTCGCACACCGCGCTGTCCGCAGAGCTTCACCGAGCGCAAGCTCGGATGCCTCGCAAGACAAGCGCGACGCGTCCGCGAGCGTCTCGGCTTCGCGTACCGCCGCAAAAGCAACGGACGCCATCAAGAGCCTTATAACATCAAAGCTCCGCCGTCCGTGGCAGACCTCGGACGCAACAGATACCGCAAATGCTAAGCCAACTGACAAAAAAGCTTCAACGGCGGCGCGCAAGGACGCATCAAAAACGTCAACCGCCGAAACATCGCCCCGTAAGCGCACAGGCGCAAGGACTTCCGAAAAGGACACGTCCTCCGCTTTCGAGACGCCCTTCATCCGTGACGCACTGACACCTGTCAAGCTGAGTGAAAAACAGCAGAACGAGCTTGTTAAGAAAACCAAAAAAAGCAAACCGGAAGTAAAGACGGTAAACGCGTCGGCGCAGACCGAGACGGACGATGCCGCAAATTACAAATCGGCGCTTCAAGAATACGTACAGAAAAACGTACATTCATCGACCGTGATGCTTGAATACAGGACAGAAAAAGCGGAAGGCGGCGCTGTATCCGTTGAGGTATACCTGTTTGACAGAAAGCTCTCAAGTGAGACAGGCGCATCCAAAAAGGATGCGTCACGCTTTGCCGCACGGTCTGCGTACCGCGCACTCACCGATGAAAAAAGCAAGGAAGCCGCGTGGTTTCGCGGTATATGCTCGGATCCCACCCATCTGCCGCTACCACAAGGCTCGGAGCAGAACGATCACGTCTCACAGTTAAATCAGACCTTCCAGAAGCTCGGACACACCTCCAACGCCCAACTGCTCTACGAACGCATCCCGGCATCAAACAAAAAGCTTTTCGCGGTCACTGTGAACGCCAACGGCAAGGAACTCGGCAGAGGCGAAGGAAAAACGGTAAAAGAAGCGCGTCAAAACGCCGCAAAAGCAGCACTCGCTTCCCTTCCTAAGCTCACTTTAGTTTAAACATCAAGAAAGTCACGGTCACAAAATGAACAATAACAATATAAAGGCACTTGAGGACGCCATCGGATACCGCTTCAAAGACCGTTCGGTATTAAGCCTTGCTCTCACCCATTCGTCGTACGCATACGAGCTTCGGCAAAAAAAGCTCCACTGCGACTCAAATGAACGGCTCGAATTTTTGGGCGACAGTGTCGTATCCATAATCTCCACAACTTATCTCTATACCGCCTTCCCCGAGCACACCGAGGGCGAGCTTTCAAGGCTCCGCGCCGGAGCTATCTGCACCGCTTCCCTATCCGCTTTTGCCAGACGCATATCGCTCGGTGACTATCTGATGCTCGGATGCGGCGAGGATAAGGGCGGAGGACGGGAAAACCCCACCATCCTCGAAAACGCCTTCGAAGCCCTCGTCGGAGCTATATATATCGACAGCGGTCGCGACATTGCCACAGCACAGCGGTTTCTTCTTCCGTTCATAAAGAGCGAGGTCGCCCTTGCGATCGAGAACGGAGCGACCGAGGATCACAAATCACAGCTACAGCAGATAGTACAGCAGATGCCGGATCAAAAGCTTGAATATGTACTGACCTCAAAGAGCGGTCCGGATAACGCTCCGACATTCACGGTCGAGGCGAGACTAAACAGCAACGTTATAGGAAAAGGCTCGGGTACGTCCAAAAAACGCGCGGAGCAGGCAGCCGCTTGTGAAGCGTTGCGTTTTTTCGGCAAATGAGCCTATGGGAGTAACGACCTTGAAAAGACACGTAAACGTCCCCATATTCATCCCGCATTACGGATGTCCGAACGCCTGTGTTTTCTGCAATCAGGTAAGGATAACCGGCAAGCCCTGCTTTGACGAACGCGATGTCATCTCCGAGATAGACGTGGCGCTTTTGACGGTCGATACCGAAAACACGGAAACGGAGCTTGCTTTTTTCGGCGGTAGCTTTACGGCTATACCGCGAGACGAGATGCTCTCACTGCTTGCCATATCGGATAGATATATCGCCGACGGAAGGATAACATCCGTACGTCTTTCCACGCGTCCGGATGCAATAGATACCGAGATACTCGACATTCTCGCCGCGCACGGTGTGAAAACTATCGAGCTTGGAATACAGAGCATGAGCGGCAATGTCCTCGACGCCTGCAAAAGAGGACATTCTCCGACCGACACGGAAAACGCTTGTAGGCTCATAAAACAGTACGGCTTTGAGCTTGTCGGTCAGATGATGGTCGGACTTCCCGGAGCAACGCCAAAGGACGAGCTTTTGACAGCCGAGACGGTATCTAAGCTCGGCGCGGACGGAGCGCGTATATATCCGACGGTGGTACTGCCGGGAACGGAGCTTTGTGAGCTGGAACAGTTGGGAGCGTACACCGCGCTGACGGTGGAAGAGGCGGCGGAAAGATGCGCAAACGTGCTTGAGATATTCAATGAGTACGGTGTGAACGTGATACGGATAGGTCTTTGCGCAAACGAGATACTTGCCTCCGAAGCCTCTCCCACCACTTATCACGCCGCTATCGGGGAGCTTGCACGTGCCTTGGTATTCCGACGCAAGCTGGAAGCGTTATTTCTCAAAGCGCACTCGGAAGCACCGCTCGAGGGGAAGAGCGCCGAGATATTCGTTCCGAAAGGAAAGCTCAGCCAAGCAATAGGACAGCACTGTTCAAACATCTCTTACCTTTGCTCGAAATTTTCTCTCAGAGAGCTTAAGCTCAGAGAAAGCGTAGATCTCAACGGCTTCGAGATATCGCTCGGAGCGATACGGCAACAGAACGTAACACCGCCACGAAAGGAGAACGATCACAACCATGCGTTTACTGTCTCTTGAATTACACGGATTTAAATCCTTTCCGGATAAAACTCTGCTGAAATTCGCTCCCGGAGTTACCACCGTCGTTGGACCTAACGGAAGCGGAAAGAGCAATATCTCAGACGCCGTGCGTTGGGTGCTTGGCGAGATATCCTCGAAAAGTATGCGCGGAACTAAGATGGAGGACGTTATATTCAGCGGCTCGGATACGAGAAAGCCGATGAATTTCGCAGAGGTCTCCATAACGCTCGATAACCGCGAGGAGAACGGCTTTTCCCGTATGCCGATAGACTACGATGAAGTGACCATAACCAGACGTCTGAGCCGAAACGGCGGCAGTGATTATTTTATAAACCGTCAGCCGGCAAGACTTAAGGACATCAATTCCCTGTTTATGAACACCGGTATAGGAAGAGACGGATATTCTATCGTCAGCCAGGGCAAGGCGTCCGAGATAATCTCACAAAAGAGCGATGAGCGCCGTAACGTTTTCGAGGAAGCGGCAGGTATCTCAAAATACCGCTACCAAAAAAACGAAGCGGAAAAAAAGCTTGAAGCCACGAGCTTGAATTGCGAAAGACTTGCGGATATCCTTTCCGAAAAGAAAAAAACGCTCGAGCGTCTTGAAAAGGATGCCGAGCGCGCAAAAAAATATCTCGACATATACGAAAAGAAAAAGGAAGCCGATATCTCTCTTGCGGTCTACGACGTTCACCTGAACACAAAAAAGCTGTCCGATGCGGAGACAGAGTATAATACCGTCAAAGTCTCTCTTGATAATGCGGATAATAAGATATCGGATACCGAAGCGGAGCGCGATCGGCTGGATCTGCTTCGCTCCAAAGCAAAGGAGCAATTTTTCAGACTCAACAGCGAGATAGAAGAGCTTACCGATTCGCGATACAACCAAAACACCGGTGCACAGGTCATGCAGGGCGAAGTCAAAAATATGACCGCAAGGATCGAGGAATTAAACGGGGAGCTTGAAAAGCTGAATACGCGGCTCGCCGAATATATAAACGCGGAAAAAGAAGCCAACGATAAGCTGAGCAAGGCAAACGACGTCAAAAATGCCGCCGAGCAGAAAAGAAACGGCTTGAATGCCACGCTCAGTGAGCTTGATCAAAAACGGAACGGTCTTGAGCTCAAGATAGAAGCAATTCTCGATGATAAGGATGCGGCAAACGCGCAGATACGCAACGACAATGTGCGCATAGCCGAGCTTGACGGAACTGCCCGCTCGGACGAAAACAGAAGATCTCAGATCTCCGAGGAGCTTAAAAATGCCGAGGATACCATCACGCGTTGCAACGAAAGTATGCAAAGGCACAAGTCGAAGATGGACTCTTACGACGAGCAATCCGAGAAGATAAAGGCAACGGAAAGCGAGACTGCCAACGAGATATCGGCTCTCCGTCAAAAGATCGACGGTCTGAACGCAAGCGTCAGCTCGCTCGCAAGCGATCTGCGCGATATACGTACGCGTATCGATAGCCTGAAACGTATGGAAGAGCTTTTTGAAGGCTATCCGCACAGCGTTTCCGCTATAATGAACGCGGTAAAGACAGGTACGCTCTCGGGTATATGCGGACCTCTTTCACATATCTTTACCGTGAATACGCGCTACGCCGTACCGATAGAAACAGCTCTTGCTTCCACTCTCCAGAACATTGTTTGCGAAAACGAGGATGCGGCGAAAAGAGCGATCGAATGGCTTCGAAACAACAACGCCGGACGAACTACGTTCTACCCGTTGAATACCATGCAGGTCACCCCACTGAATATAGACGAGAAAACGCTTCTCTCACACAAGGGCTATCTCGGAATAGCCTCGGACCTCATCGAATACGAGCCGAAATATGACCGAGTGATCAAAAATCTTCTCGGAAGGACGCTGGTATTCGATAATCTTAACAACGCCACCGCAATGGCTAAGGCTTGCGGATACCGAGTAAGGATAGTTACCCTTGACGGTCAACAGATCAACGCCGGAGGATCCTTCACCGGTGGCTCGAAGAAGCGCGACTCCGGACTGCTCAACAGAAGCGCCGAAATAGACAGACTTAACGCAGATATGCTAAAGACAGAGACGCTCAAGAACACGGCGCAGGAAGAGCAAAGCGAAGCCACTCGGATGCTTGCCAAGCTGATCACCACAGCCGAAGGATTTGCGACCAAGCTTAAGCTTCTCAACACGCTTTATCAAGCTGAGTCCAACCAATACGCGGCGTTCAAGGCACAGATGGATACGGTCTCGGAAACGAAAAACCGTTTGCTTGAAGAGCTTTCCGGCATAGCCGATTCCGGAGATCGGCGCGATGAGGAAAAAAAGCAACTGGATAACGACATTGCCGCAAGCGAAGATAAGCTCCGCATACTCGACGAAGAATATTCAAGGCTCGACGCCGAAAGAGGCGATGTCGAAAGCTCGATCTCGAGCAACTCAGCCCTGCTTCAAAACACTCAAATAGAAATAGCGGAATACTCCAAGGACGTGGAAAGCGCAGAACGCGACCTTCAGCTTAAAAACACTTCGCGCCTTGAGTGCGAGAGCGAGATACAACAAAAAGAGGCATTCGTAACCAAGCTTCGGGAAGGGATCGCCGACAAGGAAAAAAGCATTCTCGCATCCTCGAGCAAGGTCGAGGAGATGGACGCCGAGCTAAAGGAAAAGACAAGTGAACGTGAGCGCGCAAACTCGGAATCGATAGAATACGACGGAAAGATATCCGCTTTGAATAACGACATCCAAGAGCTTATGCGCATGAGAGAGCACCTGTCAAACGACTTCACAAAGGCTGAGACGAAAAAAAGCTCGCTTGTAAGCGAACGCGACCGCATACTGAATTACGTGACCGAGGAATACAGCATCACCTTCTCCGAGGCTGAGGCCTTGGAATATCCGCCCGTGACCGAGGAGAACAGACACGAGATATCCCAACAGCTCAACGAGCTGAAATACAAGCTCCGCGGAATAGGCTCGGTCGATCCGTCTACCATAGAGGAATTTAAGAAAGCCAAGGCTGATTACGACGAGATGAACTTGAATTTCGACGATATGCTGAAATCCAGAGAGTCGTACGCCAACGTCGTGGATCAGCTTGAGCAAAATATGCGTACGCGCTTCATCGAAGTTATCGGAGACATAAACGAAGCCTTCCAGCGCTCGTTCAGCGAGCTTTTCGGAGGCGGTCGCGCAGAGGTGGTGCTTACGGACATGGACGATGTGCTTCACTGCGGCATAGATATAAACGTTGCACCTCCGGGAAAGATAATAAAGAGCCTTTCCCTGCTTTCCGGCGGTGAGCAGGCGTTTATAAGCATCGCGCTCGTCTTTGCGCTCCTGCACGTAAATCCCTCCCCCTTCTGCATATTCGACGAGATAGAAGCCGCACTTGACGAGGTCAACGTCGCGATGTTTGCGAATTACATAAAGAAATATTCAAACAAAACTCAGTTCATAACCATCACCCACAGGCGCGGCACGATGGAGGTCGGTGATACGCTTTACGGTGTCACTATGGCTGAGCGAGGCATCTCACGTGTGCTGACGCTCAACGTAAACGAGGTCGAGTCAAAGCTCGGCGTAAAGCTTTGATACACCGAGCTTGTAAAAAGGAGAAGATCAAATGGGATTTTTCGATAAATTAAAAAACGGTCTAAGTAAGACAAAAAATGCGATATTTTCGCAAATGGATTCGCTTTTTAAGACTTTTGTAGCAATAGATGAGGAAATGCTCGAAGAGCTTGAAGAGCTTTTGATAGCGGCTGACGTCGGAGCGGCAACGACCGATGAGATAATAGAACGCCTTAAAGACAGGATCGCTACAGAGGGACTTACCGAAGCTTCACAGGCAAAAAAAGCGCTTTTTGATATTCTTGTGGATACCATAGGCGAAGGCGAGCCGTTAGATCTCAGCACCAAGCCATCCATAATACTCGTGATAGGTGTGAACGGCGTGGGAAAGACCACGACGATAGCAAAGATATCAAACAACCTTATACGCCAAAAGAAAAAAGTGCTTCTTGCTGCAGGCGATACCTTCCGCGCAGGCGCGATAGAACAGCTCGGTATATGGGCTGACAGAGTCGGCGCCGACATAGTTAAGCACGACGAAGGCTCCGATCCCGCATCTGTCGTATTCGACGCCATCAGCGCCGCAAAGGCACGCGGCGCTGACGTAATCATCGTCGATACCGCAGGAAGGCTCCATAACAAGAAAAATCTTATGGATGAGCTTGCTAAGATCGACCGCGTGATAGGAAGAGAGCTTCCGGATGCTTCACGGGAGACGTTGCTCGTTCTTGATGCGACCACCGGGCAAAACGCCGTCGCACAGGCAAAAGAATTTAAAAACACGGCTAATATAACGGGACTGGTGCTCACCAAGCTTGACGGAAGCGCTAAGGGCGGCGTGGTCTTTTCCATAAAGAAAGAGCTTGGCATTCCGATAAAATACATCGGTGTCGGCGAAAAAGCCGACGATATGGAACGCTTCGACGCCCACGATTTCGTCAAAGCGCTGTTCGAGTAAGAGAGGCGGAACACCAATGGAGATCATAGTCGCAAGCCACAATTCTCATAAGATACGCGAGATAGATAACGTGCTCTCCGCTCTTTTTTCGGGATTGAAGTTACTGACACCATCCGATGTCGGCGTGACCGATGAAGTCGAAGAAAACGGCTCAAGCTTTGAGGAAAACGCTATGCTCAAAGCAAGATCCGTCTGGAAACACGGAAAATTAGCAATAGCGGACGACTCGGGACTGTGCGTCAACGCTTTGGACGGCGCACCGGGGATATATTCCGCGCGATACGCCGGAGAGCCGTCAAGCGATGAAAAAAACAACGCAAAGCTCCTCTCGGAGCTTTCGCATCATCCGGACAGATCCGCCTATTTCGTCTGCGTCATAGCGTGTATACTTCCAAGCGGCGATAGCTTTACGGTAAAAGGCAAAGCCCCCGGCTCTATCCTTACATCGCCCGCAGGCAACGGCGGATTTGGATACGATCCCCTCTTTCTTTCGGATGACGTCGGCAAAAGCTTCGCAGAGCTTACGCCCGAAGAGAAAAATTCCATCAGCCACCGCGGTCGCGCTCTTCGCGCACTCAAGGCAAAGCTTGAGGAAGTGCTTTGCTCGGACTGAGCCGAGCTGAGATGAGATGAGATGAGATGAGATAATGAAAGGAAGCGTTTGACAGATGCTCGAGCTTGGAATTTACGGCGGGACGTTCGCCCCGGTACACAACGGTCATATAGCCGCCGCGCGAGCCTTTTACACCCAAGCGCGGCTCGACAGGCTGCTTATCGTGCCCACCCTCATCCCTCCGCACAAACAACTGACCTTCAAGGACGATCCGACAGATCGCCTGAATATGCTGAAGCTCGCTTTCGAAAATGAGATCGGATACGGGGATACACTCGTAATATCCGATCACGAGCTAAACTCCCCTCCCCCAAGCTATACGGTAAACACGTTGGAGCATTTTTCCTCACCGGATACGCATATCACGTTTCTTTGCGGCACGGATATGTTCCTGACGCTTGACAGCTGGCGTTCCCCCGATAGGATATTTGCCTTGGCGACCGTCGCGGTAATGTTACGGGAGAGCCACGCAGACGACGCTTTGCTTGCGACGGTACGTGAATGCACCGAGCGTTATACGCGCAAGTACGGCGCTGACATACTTATGATAAAGTCGCCGCCCGTGGAGATCAGTTCATCCGATATACGCTCGGGAGACGACAGTTTAAAAAGAAGATTTCTTCCGCCGTCCGTATACGAATACCTCACAAGGAGACACCTATATGAAGATCAACGGTAACACGGATAACGAGCTTGAGCGTTTAGCTCAAAAGGTCAACGGGTATATATCCGAAAAACGCTACGCACACACGCTCTCCGTCGAAGCCGAAACGGCACGGCTGTGCTCTCTTTTTGACATTCCCACGGCTCTTGGCTTCAAGCTCAGGTGCGCTGCTCTTTTGCACGACATCACCAAGGAGCTGACTCCCGCGGAGCAGATCGCGATATGCGACGTGGCAGGCATACCGTACGGCGATAACGAGCTGAACAGTCCCAAGGTATTCCACGCAATGACAGCTCCGGCTGTAATAAAAAAAGAGCTTCCCGAATACGCGGACGGCGAGATACTCTCCGCTATTCGCTGGCATACCACAGGACGTCCCGATATGACCGTCGGAGAAAAGCTCATATACCTTGCGGATTATATCGAGCCAACCAGAGATTTTTCTGACTGTATCACGCTCAGACGCGAATTTTACAGCGTCGAGACGCCCACACTTGAGCACCTTGACCGTATCCTTCTCCGTTCCTTTGAGATGACGCTTTCCGACCTTGAAGCGAACGCAAAGCCCGTACACCCAATGACACTTCTCTCAGCGGAATTTCTGAAAAACGAACTGCGATCCAACTGATCCCCCAAAGCTCCAAAAAGAAAGGAAAATACCTATGGAAAATATAAATAACGCCCCGTACGACCTCGCAAAAGCGATAATTCGGATACTCGATGAAAAACAAGCTCGCAGGATAAAGCTCCTTTTCGTCGAGGAGCGCACGTCGCTCACCGATTATTTTATCATATGCGAGGGACGTTCCACGACGCACGTAAACTCCTTGGCTGATGAGCTGACCGAACGGCTGAAAGCCGACGGGATATCTCCGCTACACATCGACGGTCATTCCAACGGAAGCTGGATAGCGATAGACTTCGCCTCCGTCATAGTTCACATCTTTGACCGAGGCACCCGAGAGTTCTACTCTCTCGAAAACCTTTGGAAGGACGGCAAGGAGATAGATATATCCGAGCTTATAACGGAATGATATCCTCCAAAAAACAAAACGCGTGATACGAGCGTCTATCGATGCCCGTGTCACGCGTTTTCTACTGCGTTATATCTTATAAGCCTTCTCTATCGGTACCGTACACATGATACCGTGAGCTTCCGTTCTGAGTCCGAATTCTTTATTGACTTCGTCCATGATCTGACCGCTGACGGTATCGGGAGCCATTATCAGGATCATCTCCCTTTCGTCTCCGATATCTATATCAGCAAGCTCCTTGAGCTTTTCGGACTCGGCAAGACGTCCGCGGATGACCGTTCCTCCGGTCGCGCCTGCTTTTTTCGCAGTCTGCATTACTGCATCCGTATAGCCTTGAGCCACGGTTATAACTATAAGATTGTGCTTATGTTCATTTTTCATCTTAGTATCAACTCCTTTTCCCAGATCGACAGGCAATCCGTGACTGACCATCTCAGCCACCAGCCGATTTACAGATGATAGGCGCAAGACCATCATAAGACCGCCGTATTCGTAAGAGGTGCCCAAGCTGTTTCCGCTCTCGGCTATCATCTCCTTGACGGTCGCCTCAGGCGCAAAACTGAAAATTATATCCTTATCGTTGCTTCCGAGACCGAAAACATCCATCATCTCGGTGGGGGCGGTACCGGAGCCGACGCTTTGAAAGCAAAATCTCACCTCTCGCTCCGAAAGCGTATCTATCAGCCTTTTCCCCTTGCCTCTTGCAACTATGGATATCATAAGCATTACCTGCTTTGGCAAAGCGTTATTCATATCAAATCCCCTTCTGCCGCCCATCGCGGCACGGATATCTTATGTCTCTGCGAGCGTATCCCGACGTCGTATCTCGGAAACGCCCGAGCATACATACGCTGTCAAGCTTTACTCGAAATAAACTATGTCGTCCGGTATCTGCGAGAATTCATCATGCGCCTTCTTGAGCCTTCTGTGGCGTCTGATATTTCCGCTGAGACCTAATATCTGTATACTTATAAGCGGCGTCATCGCGACCATTGCCACGATACCGAAGGCGTCCGTCAGGACGTTGCCGCCAAGCATCTCGCAAGCGCCGACCGCAAACGGCAACATAAACGTGGTGGTCATAGGACCGCTTGCAACTCCACCCGAGTCAAACGCTATACCGGTGTATATCGGCGGTACGAAGAAGGATATCGTAAGCGCGATAACGTATCCGACCAAAACGAAGGGCAGGAACGGTATTTCGAGCAATACTCTCAGCATCGAGATACCGACTGCGACACCGACGCCGAGCGAAAGCGCAAGACCTACGGAGCGCTGTGATACCGCGCCGTTAGTGACCTCCACGACCTGCTTTTTCAGCGAATGCACCGCAGGCTCCGCGGAGACCACGAAATACCCCATTACCATACCTATCGGAACGAGAAGCCATTTATACGGCTTTTCGGCTATCTCACTGCCCAGCAGCCGCCCGGCAGGCATAAAGCCCACGTTCGCCGCGGTAAGGAAAAGAACGAGACCTATGTAAGTATAGACGAGACCGACGCTGATCTTAGCTATCTGATGGCGGTGAAAACGCTTTGAGATCAACTGAAAGATCAAAAACACCGCAACTATGGGCAAAAACGCGACCAAGACCTCCTCTGCGTATTGCGGAAAAC
The DNA here is from genome assembly GCA_964570105.1 of uncultured Lachnospiraceae bacterium. Classification (GTDB taxonomy): domain Bacteria; phylum Bacillota; class Clostridia; order Oscillospirales; family CAG-272; genus SIG673. The sequence goes on from CAZMWM010000001.1 coordinate 47,860, forward strand.
CGTCAATGAGCGCTTTGAACGCATCCTGTGTCGTGGATACCGTAGGAATTACCGACTCAGAGGTCTTAGCATCGGAGCTATTAAAAAAACCGAGTATAAGCACGGAAAGTATAGGACCGATACTGCACAGCGCGATAAGACCGAAGCTGTTCTCTCCGGAACGCTTATTTCCGCTCATGCTTGCCATACCTGCACCGAGCGCCATAATAAAGGGAACGGTGATAGGTCCTGTCGTAACTCCGCCGGAATCGAACGCGGTCGGTACAAATGCGTCATCCACGAAGAACGCAAGAATCATTATTACGGCGTAGAAAGCTATAAGGAGCTTGGAAAGAGATATTCCCTTCCTCGTTCTTATCAACGAAATGGCAAGAAACAAGCCGACACCGAGCGCAACGCAAATGATAAGAAGCGTCTTACCGATCCCGGGCACCTGCTCGGCAAGCACCTGAAGATCAGGCTCGGCGATGGTTATGAGCACACCGAGAACGAAGCAGATGAGTACAGCAAGCCAGCTTTTTTTGCTCTTGCTGATCTGGATACCGATACCCTCACCGAGCTGTTCCATCGAAATGCTCGAGCCTATAGTGAAAAAGCTCATTCCGAGAATAAGCAGGATAGTACCGAAGAGAAACAGCACGAGTATTCCCGGCTCAAGCGGCGCAAACGACACGCTCAGAAATAAAACTATCAACGCTATCGGCAACACCGAGTTAAGCGCTTCCTTAAAAGCTCCTTTGATCTGATTCACGCATATACCTCCGCATCAACTTACCGTGGCACCAAAGCCTATGATAATTATACCGCATACAGCGAAAAAGTCAAGAGACACGGGCTTCCTTTTACATTTTTTTTACTTTTCCGAAATCTTGGTAAGCACCGAGCCGGGCTTTTAATAATTATACCTCTTGCGGTAGTAAAGCATAAGAGCCGCGGATACTATAACGCTCGCCATCTCACTGATCACGAGAGACATCCAAACTCCGTCAAGCTTCCACAGCATAGGAAGCAGGATGATGCACGCGACCGGAAACACGAGTGCGCGCACGAACGAGATGACCGCCGAGACCACGCCGTTGTTGAGCGCTGTAAAAAATGACGATGCGTACATATTGAACCACATCACAAGGAATGGTATGGCGCATATTCTGAATGCACGTGCGGTCATAGCGCAAAGCTCGACGTCGTATCCCACGAATATCTCCGCTATCGTACCTGCCAGCAGCATAGCACCGACAGTCAGCACTATCGCTACTCCGCCGAGCATCGTAAGGCTCTTTTTGAGGACATTTTTCATTTCCTTGTGGTTTTTCGCGCCGTAATGATATCCCATTATCGGAGAGCTTCCGGTAGAATATCCGACGTATATACCTATGAATATGAACGCGCCGTACATAACGACGCCGTAAGCCGCCACTCCGTCCTCGCCGGCATATTCCATAAGCTTCATATTGTACAGTATTCCGGTTATGGATCCCGAAACACTGCTGAGCATCTCGGACGAGCCGTTGACGCAAGCCTTGATCATAGGCACAAGCTCAAATCTTGTCGCGGCAAACCTGAGCACCGAGGTGTTCTTTTTGCTCAAAAACCAAACGAGCGGGATAACTCCGGCAACGCATTGGCTTATTCCCGTGGCAAGCGCGGCACCTATAACGCCCATTTTGAGTATCGCCATAAAAAACCAGTCGAGGACCATATTCGTGACACCGGCGGCTATGACCACGCCGAGCGCAAGCTTCGGTCTTTCCGCGACTATGAGATAATTCTGAAAGGTATATTGCGCTTGAAGAGCCGTATTGAACAGGAGACATACCGTACCGTATGCGACGATATCTCCGATCATGGCATCGGTCGCTCCAAAAAGATACGCCACCGGGCGAAGGAGCAGTATACCTATAGCCGTAAACAGCACACCGCTCACGACCATAAGATACATCATCATAGTAAAAAAGCGTCTTGCCTTTAGTATATCGCCCTCGCCTATGGTCTTAGCAGTGAGCGCACTTCCTCCGACGCCGAGCATAGCTCCGACGCCGCCTATCACCTGCAAATAAGGAATAATGAGATTGACCGAAGCAAAAGCCGTTTTTCCAACGAAATTTGAAACGAAAAAGCCGTCTACCATACCGTAGATCGACGTAAAGATCATTATTACCACGGACGGTAAGGTAAACCGTATGAGCTTTCCGTAGGTAAAATGATCTGACAACTGAATATTCATAAGTAATATACGTTCCTTTCACGAGAGCGCAATAAAAACAGCGTAACGTCGTTACTTGGCGCAACGCTGTTTTTTCGGTCTCGGCTTTCTTAAAACTTTCTCCAGACCATCTTATTGACCACGCCGGTATAGGACTGTATTATCTTAACTACCTTCGAAGAAACGTTCACATCCGTATAATCCGGGACAGGGATACCGTGATCTCCGTTTTCATTCATCGCCACAGCGGTATCTACCGCTTGAAGCAGAGACGTACCGTCGATACCGGCAAGCACGAAGCACGCCTTATCAAGAGCCTCCGGACGCTCCGTCGAGGTACGGATGCAGACAGCCGGAAAAGGTCTGCCGATGGACGTAAAGAAGCTGCTCTCTTCCGGCAGAGTACCGGAGTCCGACACCACGGCAAAAGCATTCATCTGAAGGCAGTTGTAGTCGTGAAATCCGAGCGGCTCGTGGCGTATGACGCGTCGGTCAAGCTCAAATCCGCTTGCTTCAAGTCTCTTTCTGCTTCTCGGATGGCAGGAATACAGTATCGGCATATCGTATTTTTCAGCCATGGCATTTATAGCGCCGAAAAGCGAAAGAAAATTCTTTTCGGTATCGATATTCTCTTCCCTGTGGGCAGAAAGAAGTATATATCCGCCCTTTTTGAGACCGAGCCTTGAATGTATGTCGCTCTTTTCTATCTCGGGGAGATTTTCGCTGAGCACCTCCGCCATAGGCGAGCCGGTGACGTAGGTACGCTCCTTCGGCAGACCGCACTCGTGCAGATAGCGTCTCGCATGCTCGGAATAAGCAAGATTTACATCGGATATTATGTCCACTATGCGCCTGTTCGTCTCTTCGGGCAGACATTCGTCCTTACATCTGTTTCCGGCTTCCATATGGAATATCGGTATATGCAGACGCTTGGCTGAGATAGCCGAAAGACAGCTGTTGGTATCTCCGAGTATGAGCAGAGCATCCGGGCGGAGCTGAGCCATCAGCTTATAGGAGCAATTTATTATGTTTCCTACAGTCGCGCCGAGATCGTCGCCGACTGCGTTCATATAGACCTCAGGATCGGCAAGCTTCAGGTCCTTGAAGAAAACTCCGTTCAGATTGTAATCGTAATTCTGTCCCGTATGCGCCAGCACGCAGTCAAAATACCTGCGACACTTATTTATGACCGCCGCGAGACGTATTATCTCAGGTCTGGTGCCGACGATTATCAGTAATTTCAAGCGACCGTCGCCCTTAAATGCGACGTCGGAATAATCGAGTTTGATATCCATATCATTTCCGTCCTTGTTTATCAGCTTAAAATATGCACAGCCCGACGTGCTTATACAGGCTCGCCGAACGTATCGGGCTTTGAACTGTCAAAGCATTCGTTCGCCCACATAAAGGTGATCATATCGTCGGTATCCGAAAGATTGATGATGTCGTGCGTATATCCGGGAAGCATATGTATCGCCTCGAGCTTTTCGCCCGACACCTCAAACTCAAGCACCTCGTCCGATCCTATCCTGCGTTCTCTGATCAACCCGTGACCGGATACCACTATGAAAAATTCCCATTTGGTATTGTGCCAATGCTGTCCTTTGGTAATTCCCGGTCTTGAGATGTTCACCGAGAACTGACCGCATTTTTCGGTGCGCAAAAGCTCGGTAAACGAGCCTCTTGCGTCCACGTTCATTTTTAGCGGAAAAGCCACCTTTTCCTTCGGAAGATACGAAAGATAAGTGCTGTACAGCTTTTTTGCAAAGCCGCCACTACAAAGCTCGGGCATCACGAGCGTTAGGGGCTGAGCGCTGAAGCTCTCCAAAAGCTCCACTATCTCCCCCAGCGTCACCCTGTGAGTTATCGGAGCCATACAATAGCGTCCGTTCTCATCCGGAACAGCGTCCACGCCTTCAAAGTGACACCTATGCTCTTTTCCCTCAAGCGCAAGCAACATCTCGTCAACAAGATCGTCGATATAGAGCAGCTCGAGCTGTGCCGCGGAATCGTTTACCGTGATGGGAAGCCCCCGTGCGATATTGTTGCAGAAGGTCGCGATCACGCTGTTATAATTCGGGCGGCACCATTTTCCGAACAGATTGGGAAAACGGTACACGAGCACTCGCGCTCCGGTCTCCTCCGCGTACGAGAAGAAAAGCTCCTCGCCGGCTTTTTTGCTCCTGCCGTAATCTCCATCGTACCGCCCGATAAGCGTAGCCTGTATGGACGAGGCAAGCATAACGGGGCAACGGTTATCATACCTTTTCAGCGTATCGAGCAGGTCGGAGGCAAATCCGTAATTGCCCTTCATAAATTCATCCGTGCTTTGCGGACGGTTGACGCCTGCAAGATTGAACACGATATCCGCGTTATTACATCCTTCCTCAAGCACGTCTCGCGGCGTATCCACATCATACAGATACAACTCCCCGAGCTTAAGAGACGGATGCGTACGGTCCTTGCCGTCCCTGATATTTTTTAAAGCCTCAGAGAGATTTTTCCCAACGAAGCCGTACGCTCCGGTGATCAGTACGTTCATAAATGCGACCTTTCTTTCCGCACAGATGCCGCCGACCTTTCCGCCGACGGTGTGCAAGGATCATCTGCCCATTTTCGCCATTTCTTCTTTTATGTAAGCAAGAGAAGCTATCTTCTCCTTGGTCTCTTCAAGTCCGAGCCTTCTGGTGTTATTGGAATTGAACTCGGTAAGGGTGTTTCTTTCGACATCCCCTTCCTTGAAATACTTATCGTAATTGAGTCCTCTCTTATCGCAGGGAACGCGATAGAAATTACCGAGATCGACCGCGCGTGCACATTCTTCGTTCGTAAGAAGCGTTTCGTACATCTTTTCGCCGTGACGGATACCTATGACCTTTATAGCCGACTTGTCGCCGCCGAAAAGCTCACATACCGCCTCAGCCTGCGTTTGGATAGTGCATGCAGGCGCCTTCTGGACGAGGATATCACCGGACGTACCGTGTTCAAACGCGAAGAGCACGAGATCCACCGCCTCCTCAAGCGACATTATGAAGCGCGTCATGCTTCCGTCGGTTATCGTGATCGGGTTTCCGTTCTTTATCTGATCTATCCAAAGCGGTATGACCGAGCCGCGACTGCACATAACGTTACCGTAACGGGTACAGCATATCTTAGTGGTCGAGGTGGTGCGCGACTTGGCAACGATGACCTTCTCCATCATAGCCTTGCTCGTACCCATCGCATTGATCGGATACGCCGCCTTATCGGTGGAAAGGCAGATGACGGTCTCCACCCCCTCCTCTATCGCCGCGGTAAGAACATTTTCGGTACCGAGCACATTGGTCTTTACAGCCTCAATAGGGAAAAATTCACAGCTCGGGACCTGCTTCAGCGCCGCCGCGTGAAAGATATAATCGACGCCGTGCATCGCGTTTCGCACAGATGCTATATCGCGGACGTCACCGATATAAAAGCGTATCTTCTCCGCGACCTCCGGCATCTTGGCCTGAAACTCGTGGCGCATATCGTCCTGCTTTTTTTCATCACGCGAAAAGACGCGTATCTCTCCGATATCGGTACGGAGAAAGCGGTTGAGAACGGCGTTTCCGAAGCTTCCCGTTCCACCGGTTATCAATAAGGTCTTGTTAGTAAAAAGCGACATTTTAATTCATCCCTTCCGGTCGATACAGACCGTTTTATTTTATTTTAGCCCGTTCATTCGCACGGGACGTCATTTCTTCAAAAATGCCTTCACCTGGGCTATATCCTCCTTCTGAATAAACAAAAGCTTAGGATAGCTTATATTGCTTACGCGATGGAAGTATACCAAAAAGCAGATGCCGCACACCACATAGGCGGTCACGGAGACGATACCCGCTCCCCATATACCGTACAGGGGTATAGTGAAAAGATTTCCAACTATGTTTATGAGCGCGGCGCCACCCAAAAACAGCAGATTGATCCAACGCCTTCCCTGAGATATATTGTAGGAATATATCATCTTGTAGAATATCATTCCGAACACGCCGACCAGCATCAAAAGCATAACGTAATACGACTGAGCAAACTCGGGACCGTAAAGCAGGGCGACCGCCGGCTTTCCGATAAGTATCAGACCTATTATCGCCACAAGGCAGAAGAACAGATTTATACGCAGTACCTTGGCGACCTCGTCCTCACGTTTTCCCTTTATCAGCCGTGATAGCAGGATATCCTTGATAGCATCGGGTATCATCCATATCTTGTTTGCAAGCGCAACACCGGTAGAATATATACCTATATCGGCATAGCTGACATTATCGAAACGCTTCAGCATCTGTATATCTATCTTGTAATTCACCGTCATACACAGATACACGAGCATCGGCACGAATCCAAAGCGCACGAAGGACGGTATACGCCTCACCTGAGGGCGTATCCTCAGCGGATTAAACCTGAGATTTATAAAGGAAAGTATCAGATTTGCGATAACGGTACTGACGAAATACGCAAGCACCGTAAACTCGGACGGCTCGACAAATATCCAAAGAAATACGAGCAATACTATCTCTGATGCACTTATAACAAGTGACGAGATGTTCCGCCGACGCGGACTTTCCACCAGAACTATGTAGTTCAGCTGTTTTACGTAGACCTCTATCGGCATAAGCAGGATAGCCAACCGCAGATACTTTGCCAAGTCGAGCTGCCAAAGGACCACAGCCACCGCGACCGCCAGCACCTCGTATATCGCAAACATAGTGCTTATATTGTTTACGTATTCACCGAATATATCCGGCTCTTTTTTACGGAAGAACGGATACGCCTGATACACACCAAGCCCGAGAAATACCGCGTACAGCGTAACGTCATTCTGAACGACCGCCATTATTCCCTTAAGCTCGGCGCCAAAAAACCTCGCCGTCATCGAGCCGACGACTATACCGAGAACGACACCCATCGCCTTGGCGAAAACGGAAAAAATATAATCGTTATTGTAGAAGCTTTTTACTAAATTAGTGATCTTTTTCATCAGAATTACCGAACAGTCCCAATCCTTCCGCTATAGCAAGCGCATTATCCTCAGCACGCACCGCAGTGTCTATCTCCAGCTGTGTACCGCCGAAGCGGTCACGAAACGCGGCTCTCACGGTATCGAAATTTTCACGCTGTACGCGCAATACCTCGAGCCTTTCTTCCTCATCACAGACGTCGAGCCTACCCCCCGATGCGTTCCTGCCGATTATCCTCTTTTCGGCTGTATCAACGTCATTCGAGCAATCAACGGAAACGAAATCTATATCCTTGCTCTTCAAATAGTCGAATATCCGTCCAAGGTCATCGGTTTCGGTGATCCTGTCTCCGTGATTAACGGATATAAGGCTCTGAAGTATTCCCTGATCTATGAGCAAAACATCCTTTTCCGTCGCCGTTTCGGCAAAGCGCCTGTACATACGGTAATACATCACGAGCACGGAGATACAACGCCTTTTTTCCTTTCCTGCACGCTGTGAGGAACGGTCGGCGTATCTTCTTCCGATACGGTACAGCTTTGTGCTTCCGTCACCCACATACGATGCGTACCTTGCCAGCCGTGATCTTGGGGGATATATGCGGTACATAACCTTGTATCCGCGCCCTTCAAGTATCTCACCCAGCTTTTTACAGACCGTGGTCTTACCGGTGCCGGGCAGACCGTTAAATTCTACGATCATTTGCAAAGTTCACTCCAAATATAACGCTTTATCTCAAGCAACTCCTCATCATACGGCTGAGTTGCGTCTATCTCACGTGTATCGGAATGCTCAAATACGAGCTTACCGGTGATCTCTGATTTAGGTCTGACCTCTTCAATGGTATGATCCGGCTTTCTCCTGATCGACTCCTCCGGCGGAAGCACGAGCTTGAACATAAGATCGGGCTGATAGCGCTGTGCCTTCTTAAGAGCACGCTCTTCACGTCTTGCCAGCATACGGACAACAAAACCTCCGCCCGTCTCGAGATATCTGACCGCTATTTTCGGACCGTCGTATATCCCCGAAAACTGCGTTTGAGGGAAACGGTCGTAAAGAGCTATTCCGCCCTTGCGCACATATTTGGCGGCTTTTTTAAGCTCCTTGTAGGAACGCACGGCTATCTGCTTGAGATAAATACTCTGAAGCAGCCTGTTAAAGCTCCTGAGTATACGCCTCTTAAGACTGAGCTTTTTCTTTCCGCCATCCTTTTTCGCACCGTCCGCTTCGCTCTGCGCCGAAGCCTTTGGCGCGGTCTTTTTGGAGGAAGCAAACGCCAACAGCTTTTTCACCGGACTGCTGTAATGCTCTCCGCTACCGAGATAGAAGCGGCGAGCCTCTATCTTCCAATTGAGCCATTTTTTAATATCTGAGCTGACCGTGCTCTTGCCGCTTCCGTCGGCACCGATAAAGCATATGCTCCTTCCGCGCTCGGGAAGCGTCTTTTTCGTGATGTATATTTTGCCAAACTTCTTTTTAAACACCGAATTTCTGACGTTTCTCAAATAGTAATAACGGTATCTGCACTTCACGCGAAGGCGTGAATACTTGCGGTATTTTTTCAACCAACGGGATGCGATACGGTATACGCGTATCCATTCGTCCGCCGTCAGCTCCTGCTTATCTATCAGCTCCGCAAGCTCTCTTCCGCGCTCCCGCATCAGTCCCTCGCAGTTTTCGAGCACACGGGCGCGGTCGATCCTTGCCTTAAGATACTCTATCTCTCTTTCGTAATCGCTTCCGGGGGTGATATTCTTCTTATCGCTCGCTTTGAGCGCGATGCGGCAATACAGAACTATTATCTCAAGCTCCGGCGCGACAACATACACTCCGGTATCGGCGTCGAGCACGCGCGACGATATCATAAGGTCATCTATCGGAAAAACGTATTCCTTATTAAATCTCGTTCCGGTAATGATCTGATAGTGCAGATGGACGTGAATAAGTGCGCCTGTATCGAAGTCAAATCCGAGCCATTCGTCCACCATCGGATATCTTGCGCCCTTTTGAGGCGTAAATTTGATATAGGAATTGGAGCTGAGACCGCTCTCCGCCTTTTCCCTGTCCGCAGGAAGCACGAATATATCAAGGTCGGTCTTGCCGTTCAGTCCCACACCGAGGTGCTCGTTGCTCTTCCAATGGCAGTAACGCACACCGTTTTCATTCCAAAGCTTAAATAGTTTCTTGCAGATCTCCAACATCGCAACTGCTCTCCTTTGAGTCTATTTTCAAAAGCTGTTCTTTACCGTCAAGCGTTAAAAATCGGTTACAGAACGCCAACAAAAGCTGATTGAGCACGAAATAATAACTGACGGCGCCGTAATCATACAAAAATAGTGCAACACAGGTAGCCAAAAGCACCCACTTAAGATCGTTTTTCGTCTTATGCTTCAAAAGACGCACGACGATCCACAGCATATACCCGTAATATACGACGAAGCCGAATATACCCATATTGTACAGCAGTTCAACGTAATTGTTGTGGGAATAGTACCCAAATCCGGCGAGCACCTTAAAAGAGTCAAGCCCGTACCCGGTAAGCGGCCGTTCGAGCCATTTTTCGATACCGTACTGTATCATATTGAGTCTCGTCTGTGCCGACGTATCCATCGATACCTCAGATGACAGCAGAGTTTTGAAGCGATATCCGATATTGTTATACAGGAAATCGACCTCGTTGAACGCCCAGATAATAGCAAGCATCGCAATGATACCGAGCACGGTATATCGCAAAAAATGACGTCTGTTATTGCTGTCTGTCCTTAAAAGCAGAAGCATCCACAGCACCACGAGCGCAATGACCGGGTATTTTCTTCCTCCCGAGATGACCAGAGCGAACATCTGCATCAGGAAGAAGATCAAGCTTGCGGCTCTCAGACTTCCGCGCCTATACGCGATAAAATACGCGGAAAAGCACGCACCGAACATATATATAAGAGCAAATACGTTGGAGTTACCGGTAAGCTCCGTTCCAAATCTTTCGGCGTTATCGAGATCCACCTTCCCCATAAGGAGCAGACCGAGCATAAGCAGAAACGTCGCCGCCGAAAACACGAACAGTGCGATCTCCATCTGCTTTGCGTTCTCAAGCACCGAGACTGCGCAGTAGCATATCACAAGGCTTACGATCAGCTTGTAGATCGAGCTGAGCGACGATGCCGGAGCATAATAACAGGTGAAAAGAGACAAAACGGAAAAGATCAGATACATGATCACGTATCCGTCGACATACAGCTTTCCGCCGATGACTATCTTGACCGCGGAAAAGGCGATAAACGCGTACATTATCAATGAGTGTACCTGCGCAAGCGACGGATCCAGATAGTTCAAGCTGATACCGGCAAGGTACGCACAAAGCAGAATGAACGGCAATTTATTTATTATCTTTACTAAATTTATCGTATCTGTCATTTTGGGATATAGCTCCAACCAAATAATATCCACCCGAGATCATCGGAAGCGTTGAGGTCTAAAAGACCGAAAGACCAAATTCTCGGTAAGCGTCGAGCACCGTTTTGAGCTTTACGCGCTTAAGCGAATACTCCTTCATAAATCCTTTGCGCTTGGCTTTGAATTCCTTCACGAGCGCCTTATCCTTGATACCGCATTTCGATATCCGCATCCTGTACGCCGCGTACAGCACCGCGGTACATATCCTCGGATACAAAAGACGCTTTATGGCATATATATTGCTTATTCCCTGCATATCGACACGCGCCTTGTTCGCTTCGTTCCATTTATTGATCTTCGGCTTGTGATCGATATATATATCGGGCATATAAGCTATGCAGTAGCCTTTGTCGAACGCTCCCATAGCCACGGCTATCTCTTCGTTCGCGTACATTATGTTCATAAACATCGGCGACTGAAAGCAGGAACGTCTTGCAAACGACGTTCCGCCGTGAAAGGTGTAGACGCACCCAAGCCCTCCGACAGTCCTGTTTTTCGCTGTCGGAATATCACGTGCACCGAACACCTCGTCCACCACGTTGGTCGTGAGCACGGCGACTGTCGGATTTGCGTCCATAAAATCTATGCTCTTCACAAAAAAGGTCTCGCGACATTCCTGAGGGATCTCGGCGTCATCATCATAAAAGTATATATATTCACCCTCGGCAAGATCAAAACAGATATTTCTGCCGCCGCCGACACCGCGATTTTGCTCTTCCTTGCGATAGATAAGATCGTATCCGAGCTTCCCCTTCAGCTCCTGCACGACCGCCGCAGTGTCATCCGTCGAAGCATTGTCGACTATGACGAACTGAGTATCCTTCGGGAGCCTCGCGGCTGCACAGGTCTCTATCGCTCTTCTTAGTTGCTCGGCGCGGTTCATAGTTATCAGCGCCACCGTGAGTTTATAAGCCATACGCTCTCCATTCCGCCGTCTGTGCGGCTGTAGTACGGGGTAAACGAATATGCGGAGCAAGTCCGCCATCTGCCACCGGAGCTTCTTCGCTGCTCCTTACGCGCTCTTTCGCATTCGATGCCAACGGCAAATGCCGAAGCATATGCCGGCGCGGCGGCGTCAAAGCACGCTTTCGTAGGCATCCACGTATCTGTCGATGACCACGCTGTCGAGATACACCTCTTTTACCTTGCGGATATTCGCGCAAGACTGCGCCCTTCTGACCTCGGGTAAGCTCATAGCACGAAGCGCTTCCACAGCCGAGGCGGTATCCTTTACCGCAACCACCGCGCCGCCGTCCTTGCCTATCATATCGCCGTTGGCAGCCCAATCGGTGACTATACACGGAAGTCCTGCCGCCATAGCCTCAGCGAGCGCGTTCGAAAAGCCTTCACCGCGGTAATAGGTCATAAACAGAAATACGTCCGCCTGAGCAAGCTCTTCCCTCACGGCGTTACGGTCCTTGGGACCTGTAAAGGTGACGTTTCCGATGCCGTTACTGCTCGCGAACTGCTCGACCTCGGAGGAGCTTACACCGACCATTCTGAACTCGATCTCGGGGAATTGCCGCGCGATCTCGAGCATATCGTACGCTCCCTTGGTTTCGATAACACCGCCAACGTAAAGCACGCGCTTTACGGTAGGAGATATGTAATGCTCTTCCATAAGCTCGCCGGCGGATACGAAATTCGGAATGAGCGTCATCGGAGTCTTGGTGATACGCTCAAGATACGCATCGGTCTGAGAGTTCAGAGTTATGATAAGATCGCTCTTGTTGCATAGCTTTTTGAGCATAAACCGCCCAAGCCTTCCCTTGGTCGCATTCGGCACCGTGCAACGGTAATGGATTATAAATCGCTTACCGTGCCTTTTCGTAATACGCGCACAAACGTACTCACGCATCATCGACGAGGTTATAGACGGGATGCAGGAATGCACCACCTTTACCTCCGGATCCTTTAAGGCGACCTTAAGGTCATGCCATATCCTAAAGCAACGCTTGATCTCGGTAAAGAGATTTCTTTTGCTCTTGTCGCCGAACACCTGACGTGCGCCCGTGACCTTTTCATCGACAAGCGAGATGCTCCAGCCGTTCTTGAGCTGTGCATCCAGCATCCTCACCGTCCAGCCCGCGATCCCTCCGGCAGGGGGAGGCGTCGGCGCCAACAAAACCACCTTCATATAAGCTCTCCATTCTGCCGCGTGACGTATGAACGGTCACATTTTCGTACCCGTATCGACACCGCTTTACGCACAGGTGCGTCGGCAGTTATTTTTTATCCGCTATTTCGGTAATATAATCTTCCCACATATCGATGATGCGCTCCGGAGCAAATCGCTCGGTGACCTTTTTGGCTTCGTTGCCGCATTTTTCGGCAAGCTCGGCGTTATCGGCAAATTCGCTCATCGCCACAGCAAGCTTTTCCGCATCTCCGATAGGTGCCAAAAGACCGTTTTCGTGATCCGATATGAGTAGCCTTGCGCCTCCCGGCGTATGATCCGTGGAAACGCATGGCAGACCGACCGCCATAGCCTCAAGAAGCGAATTTGAGATGCCTTCAAAATCCGAGGTTATTATAAACATACCGTCGTGGGCTATATCCTGCATCGGTCGGGTGGTCATACCCATAAACCTTATCTTATCGGATACTCCGCTCTTATCGGCAAAGCCGTGTATGAGCGCATCGTCCGGTCCCGTACCGTAGAGCCTGAGCACATATTCGGGGTGAGTAGCACTAAAACGCGAGAATGCATCTATCATAACATCGTAACGCTTTTGAACGTTATCAAACCTGCCGACAGATACGACCGTTTTGGTGCGCTCTCCGCTTTCCACCGCCGGAAGCTCTCCGCTGATAAATATAGGATTGGGGATGACACGTCCGCGCTCACGTAAGCGCTTGCCGTAGAAATCCTTGGCGCCCTCCGTCTGAAACACTCCGCCACTGCATTTGTTGACGGTCTTTAAAAGCAAGGATGATATCTTGCTCTGTTCCTTTATAAACCTCGGATCTCCTCTTTCGGACATTATGGAGGGGATCCCGGTCATCCTGCCGACTATGCTGACGATAACATTCGGAAAAAGATTAAATCCGACGAGCACATCCGCAGAAGTTTCCTTCGCAAGACGCTTGATCGCCTTGATCTGTTCGATACGTTTAAAACGCTTCTTGCCGGTAGTATTCACGTACAGATAATGCACATTTTCCGAAAAAGAACGCTCAAATCCGTCAATACGCCTGAGATTTGCCACGGTAACACAGTGACCTCTCGCGGCAAGCGATTCGGAAACGAAGTTCAGCATCTTCGCCGCCCCACCGTAACCCATGCTCGGAGTAACGAAAAGAATATTTTTCTTCATTTTATTTTCGTGGACACTGCCTCCGCCTCATACGAAAGCATTCCTTTCTGAAATTTCTGCTCCGTCAAGCTCTCAAATGTACTTCTTATATGAATTATCGACGTCTATAACCTCTGTGGAATGCAGAGAAACACGCTTTTCCACCGGAGGAAGCGTCATATAATCTCCTCCGTACATATGTCCGAGAACACCTTCCCATCCGGCAGGTCCCGTGACCTTAACTCCCTCAAATTCAAGCTCACAGGTTCCGTTAAAGTATTTTGCAGGGCATGCTCTTCTTGAATTATTCGCAAGCAGGTCTCCGCTCTTGCACGAAGCAAACAGCGCATCATTGGCGCGCACCGCTTTATTCACGGTCGGGTAAACGAGCTTGGATATCCAACGTATACGCTTGAGCTTAGCCGATGTATCGGGATCGTCGAACGCATAGCTGATCCTAAGCAGACTGAGAGCCTTCTTGATCCTAAATCCGAGCGAGGATGCACGCTTTGATGAATACGGATCAAGCGCGAAAATATCTATGAACACCCCATGATTCATATTGCGTCCCTTTACCGCAGTCTCTATAAACGTGGTATCGGAATTTCTGATCTTCGCATAGACCTTCGGGTACTCCGGATCCGTCTCATAGGTCTGGAGAAACATATTATCCGGAAGATACTTTTGAGCGTTATGTATAAACTTCTCATAATCCTCGCGCTTCATTGCAACGTCTATATCATCATCCCACGGAATAAAGCCCTTATGCCTTACGGCGCCCAGGAGCGTTCCTCCGTAAATGTAATATTCCACTCCGAGCTTTTCCGCCACCGAGACAAACACTTTGAGTATCTCGATCGCCTTTTTCTGCACAGCCTCGGTATGCTCGTCGACCGTGTATTCGATATCCTTGGTATCCACGATTTGTTCCCCCACCACGATTTGTATATTATTATGTTCAAACTTCAACTCGCCGTTTACGGCAGATCGCTTCTTTTTTTGTACACCTGCCGACAGTCTGCTTACGCATCGAAAGCTCGGCTATCAGGGCATCGATGAAAACATCCTTCCTGAAATGCTTTCGGTAGTATTCAGCCGAATTTTTACCGAACGCTTCTTTATCTGCGGCAAGAAAAGCCCGTATATTCTCCGCAAGCGCATGATGATCTTCGGCAGGACCGCAAAGACCGCATCCGGCATCCGCTATGATCTCCGGCGTCTCGCCGTTTATCGCACCTATGAGCGGTTTTCCTGCCGCCATATAGGTCTGCACCTTTCCCGGAAGCGTCATGGATATTAGCGGATCGTCCGAGAGCGTCACGAGCATAGCGTCCGCTTCACGGTAAAAGCGCGGCATCTCCTCAAGCGGCTTCCTTCCGTGAAATACAACGTTACCGACACCAAGCTCTGCGGCAAGCTTTTTGCAACCCTCGAGCGCGGAGCCGTCTCCGACTATATTAAAATTAAGTTTTTGGATATCCGCAAGCTCGTGTGCAGCGCGTATTATCGTCTCAACGCTCTGTGCGGCGCCCACATTTCCCGCGAAAGTCAGATCGACAGTGTCCTTCTTCACCGGTGCTTCCGGCTTAAACAGATCCTCCGCGTATTGCGGCAGGTAGGAAAGCCTGCTTGCCGGTATTTTAAATCTATCCTCGAAATATGTAACGAAATTTTTCGAAGTAACGATTATCTTATCCGCACGGGTGTACAGCTCACCGGATATCTTATCAAAGACCTTATATATCAAGCTTTCTCGCTTGATACCTCCGGCAACAAGACTCTCCGGCCACAGATCAAGACAGTAGTACACGAGCGGCGCGGTGTGCTTTTTCTTGTATGTAACTCCGGCGCAAGCCATCATAACGGGAGAGAGCTGATTTACGAGCACCGCATCGTATTCCTTTTTGAGCGTTGCGGCGTATCGCGACGAGGAAAACGCAAAGCTGTAATAATTCAAAAATCTGAATATCACACCGCTTCTTCGACCTATTGTAAACGAGCGATGGATATTCACTCCGTTAATATCCTCGTTGCGTTTTTTTCCAAGCCGATAACCGTCGTATATCTTGCCCATCGGATAATTCGGCACTCCGGCGATAACGTCCACCTCGTGCCCTTGACGCACAAGCTCTTCGCATATATCCGATATCCTCACCGGCTCCGGAGCATAATATTGACAAACGACAAGAATTTTCACTTTTTATCAGTTTCCTTCCAGAAATGGGGCTTGTACGGCATAATGATTACGGCACAGTAACATTGAACACCCGCGTATGATCGCGTATGATCTTGACAAATACCGAAAAACGATATCCTCACAGCGCGGCAGTCTCAAGCATCGTATACAGTAATTTATAATAAGTATAGCATATAAGCAGTAAAATGTCAAGGTCATTTTTGCAAAAATATTTACAAAATAATCTTTTATTTGGCGATTTTTTCACAAGACCTCGTTGACATATTGCACCAGCAATGTATTATAACGTAAGTTCATCCGACTTCATAGTGTGTAATTGTTAATTTTTTCAAAACTATTAAAAAAATCGAGCATTTCACCGTATTTCTCGGCATATCCGCCGCATACGAGCTGAGATCTCGAACAAATACACGGACATTTCGAACAAATATCAATTTGCATATTGACATTTGCAAAAAAATGTGATATAATGTACCCGAAAAAGGAAATCGATCAACAGAAAGGACGATCTGCCATGGAATATATCGATGTACACGCGACCGCAAAGCTCTGGAATCTGCCGGAACGCAGAGTCACCGCTCTTTGCCGTAGCGGACGCATACCGGGCGCTAAAAAAGACGGCAAGCTTTGGCTCATACCCGACGACGCCGAAAAGCCTCTCGACGGGCGCACGAAAGAAAGCGCTTCCGCCACGCTTGCAAGCTCCTCTCCTGCGATATTTACCACTACCACCAATTATGCGGAAACCGGAGCGGCCTTGAACGCGCGAAACAAATTTGAAGCCACTTACCGCAAGAGTGCCGAATACTCAGCTTTCACCCCTTACCGCATATGTCCGCTCGGCGCTCACAGCGACCATCAGCTCGGCAAGATAACCGGATTTGCCATAAACAAGGGCATACATATCGCTTACGGTCCCAAGCAGAATGGGGTGATCGAGATAGCATCGCTCCAATTCCCCAAGCGTGCGCAATGGCACGTCTCCTCCACACCGAAGGAAAAGCAGAACGATTGGGCTGACCATCTGAGAGGCGCCACCATAGCACTGAACAGCCGTTACCCACTAAGTGTCGGTCTCTGTGCGATAATCGACGGAGAGCTTCCCATAGGCGGTCTTTCCTCGTCCGCCGCCGTAATAATCACCTTCCTTTCGGCACTCTGCCACCTGAACGGCATTAACCTTTCCGAGCAGGAGCTTATAACCATCTCGAAGGAAGCCGAAAATAAGTACGTCGGCGTTTCGTGCGGAAAGCTCGATCAATCCTGCGAGGTCTACTGCCGCAAGGATCACCTGCTTTATATGGATATGCGCGATGACAGCTACGAGCTTATCCCCACCGCCCCATCGATGAAGCCGTACAAGATCGCCATCTTTTTTTCCGGACTTGAGCGCAGTCTCGCCGGTAGCAAATTCAATATGAGAGTGGACGAATGCCGTTCCGCCGCGTACGCACTGAAGGCATTCAGCGGAATGGAATACGGCAAATTCGAAGAGACCAACCTCCGCGACGTTCCGTACGAAACATATCTCGAGCACCGCGACAGACTTCCGGAAAATTGGAGAAAGCGTGCGGAGCATTGGTACACGGAGTTCAGACGCGTTGAAGCCGGCGCGGAAGCTTGGAGACGCGGCGATATAGAGGCATTCGGGCGCCTTTCCTCCGAAAGCGGTCATTCCTCGATATACAATTACGAGACCGGCTCTCCCGAGCTTAAAAAGCTTTACGAGATAATGATGCACACTGACGGAATATACGGCGGACGCTTCTCCGGCGCAGGCTTCAAGGGGTGCTGTATGGCTCTGATAGCGCCTGAATTCGAAGAGAGCATCCTCGAAAACGTCAAGCGCGAATACCTTAACGCCTTCCCCGAGCTTCGCGATAAGTATTCAGCCCACGTATGCCACACGGCAGACGGCGTTCGCTTAAACAAATAAAACGGATATCCGTCTCGGAAAGTCAAAAAACATATCAGTCGCTTCGGCGGCGGAACGGAGTTGAACATTTTATGAAATGTCTGATACTTGCGGCAGGATACGCCACGAGACTTTACCCACTCACCGAAAATTTCCCCAAGCCTCTTCTTGAAGTCAAGGGCAAGACCATACTCGATCACTTGATAGACGATATCGATACGCTCGGAGCGATAGACGAGTACGTGGTCATCTCAAATCACAAATTTTACGCTTGCTTTGAAAAATGGGCAAGCGAGAGCCAAAAAAAGATCACGGTCGTGGATGATGGCACAACGTCGAACGAAACGCGACTCGGCGCGGTAAAAGACGTAGAATTTGCTATCGAAGCGCTCGGCATCAATGACAGCATGCTGGTGATCGCCGGGGATAATCTTCTGGATTTCAGTCTTACGTCCTTCATAAATTACGCACTCTCAAAAAAGACCTCCTGCATCATGCGTTATTACGAGCCGTCGGATAAAAAGCTACTGAAATCCGGCGTGGTGACGGTGGACGAAAACGACCGAGTCCTCAAAATGACCGAGAAATCTCCGACACCCGAAACACATTGGTGCTCTCCCCCGTTCTATTACTATACAGCCGAGGATGCAAAGCGCGTCCGCATCGGGATCGAGAGCGGATGCGAAACGGACGCACCGGGCAGTTATATCGCATGGCTGTGCACGCAGACAGACGTGCACGCGATGGAGATGCCCGGAAAACGGTACGATATCGGAGATCTCGAAAGCTATGAAAAAGTAAAAAAGGAATACGGAGGAATAACTGTATGCTGACACCAAACGTACAACTGGACGGAAGCACGGTGCTCGTTACGGGAGCCGCCGGCTTCATCGGCGCAAATCTCGTGACGGAGCTGTTGAAAACGGCTAAGGGTATAAAGATCGTAGGGCTTGACAACCTGAACGATTATTACGACGTATCCATCAAAGAATACCGTCTCGAGCGCATCCGGGAGCTTGCGGCTCTTCACCCCGAAAGCAGCTGGAGCTTTGTTAAGGGAAACATCGCAGACAAGGAGCTTATCGAGCGTCTCTTTACGGAGCATTCCTTCGACGTCGCGGTAAATCTTGCGGCTCAGGCGGGAGTGCGGTATTCCATCACAAATCCGGACGTGTATATCGAGAGCAACATCATCGGATTTTATAATATCCTCGAAGCTTGCCGCAACCACCCCGTGAAGCACCTCGTTTACGCTTCAAGTTCTTCCGTGTACGGCTCAAATAAAAAAGTTCCGTATTCCACGGACGATAAGGTGGATAATCCGGTGTCGCTCTACGCCGCCACCAAAAAAAGCAACGAGCTTCTCGCTCACGCGTATTCAAAGCTTTACAACATCCCCTCGACCGGA
Source organism: uncultured Lachnospiraceae bacterium (assembly GCA_964570105.1). GTDB lineage: Bacteria > Bacillota > Clostridia > Oscillospirales > CAG-272 > SIG673. The sequence goes on from CAZMWM010000001.1 coordinate 67,302, forward strand.
CTGCGCTTCTTCACCGTCTACGGACCTGCCGGACGTCCGGATATGGCATATTTTAACTTTACGAACAAGCTCCTGAAGGGTGAGACCATCCGTATATTCAATTACGGTAACTGCAAGCGCGATTTCACCTACGTTGACGATATAGTGGAAGGCGTGAAGCGCGTTATGCGGTGCGCTCCCGAAAAGGCTCAGGGAGAGGACGGACTTCCGCTTCCGCCGTACAGGGTGTATAACATAGGTAACAGCTCCCCCGAAAACCTGCTCGATTTTGTCGACATACTCCAAGAAGAGCTGATCCACGCAGGCGTGCTTCCGTCGGATTACGATTTCGACTCTCATAAAGAGCTTGTCCCGATGCAGCCCGGCGACGTTCCCGTAACGTACGCGGACACATCGGCGCTCGAGCGCGATCTCGGCTTCAGACCGTCCACTCCGCTTCGTGACGGACTGCGGAGATTTGCCGAATGGTATCGCGTTTTTTACGCAAAATAATAACGACTAAAGACCGTCGCAACCGCATAGACCTGTTGCCATAGGGAAAACACCACAGGAACGGATATGCCTTTTTGTGACCGCCGCCTCGGAGACCGACGGAATAAGCAGATCGCGGAGACGCCGAGAAGCTTTGCCCGAAGGCTCGTGAGAGCAACTAAATAAAGGAGACCGGATTGCTCGCGCACAGTCGCGGACGCATCCGAAAAACGTCTCTTTTCAACACAGAAAGGAAAAAACACAAATGGATAACAAGGTCAAAATAGCGGTAGCCGGAACAGGTTACGTCGGACTTTCTATGGCGGTGCTACTTGCACAGCACAACGAGGTGACGGCTGTCGATATCGTTCCCGAAAAGGTGGAAATGATAAACGCGAGACGTTCCCCCATCTCGGATAAAGAGATAGAGGAATACCTCGCCTCGCACGAGCTTGCCCTTAAGGCAACGACCGACGCACGCACGGCGTACGCAAACGCAGAGCTGGTCTTGATCTCGACGCCTACAAATTACGATCCGAGCAAAAATTTCTTCGACACGTCCTCCGTCGAAAGCGTGATAAAACAGGTCATAGAAGTAAATCCGGACGCTGTAATGATAGTAAAATCCACAGTCCCCGTAGGATACACCGAAAGGATACGCTCGGAGCTTTCCTGCGACAATATCCTTTTCAGCCCCGAATTTCTCAGAGAAGGGCGCGCGCTGTACGATAATCTCTACCCGAGCCGTATAATAGTCGGAACACCGATAAGAAACGCACGCCTTAAAAAAGCCGCGGAAAAATTTGCCTCGCTCCTAAAGGACGGCGCACTCAAGGAGGATATCGAGGTAAGATTTATGAATCCCACCGAGGCGGAAGCGGTCAAGCTGTTCTCAAATACCTATCTCGCGCTCAGAGTTGCATTCTTCAACGAGCTTGATACTTACGCCGCGGTAAGAGGTCTTGACACGCGTTCCATAATCGAGGGCGTCGGGCTTGATCCGCGTATCGGCTCGCACTACAACAACCCCTCCTTCGGCTACGGCGGCTACTGTCTGCCCAAGGACACCAAACAGCTTCTTGCCAACTACAACGACGTACCTCAGAATATAATATCCGCGATAGTCGCGGCAAATTCCACAAGAAAAGACTTTATAGCAGATCAGATAATCGCCCTTTCTCCCAAGACCGTCGGCATATATCGGCTCACGATGAAGAGCGGATCTGATAATTTCCGCCAATCCTCCGTCCAAGGCGTTATGAAAAGGATAAAAGCCAAGGGCATCGAGGTCGTGGTATACGAGCCGACTATGAAGGACGACAGATTTTTCGGAAGCCGAGTTGTACGCGACATAGAGCAATTCAAGAATGAGTGCGACGTCATAATAGCCAACAGGTACAGCGACGAGATCGCCGACGCGCTCGATAAGGTATATACGAGAGACCTTTATTTCAGAGACTGAGACTCAAAGACGCGGTAATTTCCCGATAACACACACACGCAGACAACCTTTCGTTTGAAAGATGATCTGCGTGTGTTTTTTTACGGCATTATAAAATTCAGTGCCTTGTGAAGTACCTCGATATTCACGTTGCTCTCGTTTATCAGCTCGCCGTCAAGCGAATAGCAAAATCCGGTGGCGGCGGAAAGCTCGAGCTTCTTGGCTCTGCGGTAAACGATGATATCCCGAAAAAGCTCGCTGTCTATATGCTCGCCGCGCTCGTAATAGCCCATAAGCTTCAAAAATCTGACTCTCGATACCGGCTTCACCAGACAGACCTCGAGCAATCCGTCATCATATTCGGAATACGGCGCACATTTATATCTACCTCCGACGTATTTCCCGTTCGCTATCGTGCAAAGCAAAAAATCACCGTAATTCAGTACCTCACCGTCCGCGATCAACGTACATTCCGAACGCATCGCTGTAAGGAATGCGCACGCAACTCCGGTCGTATAAGAATGCTTTCCGCCAATAAGCTTTTTATCTCTTACGCTGTTCATGACCTTTGCCACACAGCTGTCAAAGCCGAAATGCACGGCGTTTGCAGCATAATACGTACCTGCCTTGATCACATCGATCCGCTCAACGCTCCCTTCGAGCAGACGTCCCACATCGGAATATCGTTCCGCGCCTCCCACCGCCTTGACGAAATCGTTTCCGCTTCCGGCAGGATAAACGCATAAAGCGTAATTATCGCGCCCCGAGCGCATAACTCCGTTCACGGCTTCGTTGAGCGAGCCGTCGCCGCCGCATATATAAAATCTGTACATCTCATCCGACGAGCCGCTCTCCAGCCTGCTCCGTATAAATTCCGAAGCATCGCCCTTCCGTTTCGTAAAATACACCTCGATATCGTACGATCTTCTGAACCTCTCGATCTGCTCCGTGACGAGCAAGGCTTGCTTGCCCTTTCCGGCAATGGGGTTTACGACGAATATGTGTTTTGTGACCATATGAGCTGTTCCGTTCCCTTCATAAATATGATTGCGCGGATACGGCGGGGCACACCGCGAAAGCCCGTTTGAAGCGCACTTAAGAAATGTTACAATATTAGGTTGAAATCCGTTGCCGCATCTGCTACAATTATAACATATCTTTCAAAGCTTTGCAATACCTTCGGCGCATTTTGCAAAATATTGTCGATAGCTTTTCGCTCTCGATCCCAAAACGAAGAAAGGATACGCTTGAAAATGGAGACTGCACGCTCTTTGATCTCGGATCCGGTGTTCAAAAATCTTGAATTTTATACCTCTCTCGTGCGTGAGAACGGAGAGGACTCGGAGTACCTCGGAGTTAAACTGCTCGACGAGCCGGAAAAGTTCGTCAAAGGCGCTCTGATAAACTGCGCTGTCAAGCTGTTCTTGCATTATAACGCAAAAGCAGACAACCGCGACGCCAAGGCGTGGGAGCGCGTCGTTTATTTCATTCGAATGCTCAAGGACGACCATTTAAAGACTTGGGGAAAGCTGAACGCTCTGCGCGGAACATACGCTTTGTATGAGACCGGTTTTCTCGCAACGCTCCCCGAGGACTGCATACAGATACTTCGCGAAAAGACCAGATACGACGACTTTTACGATACGAAAAGAAAGATGTTGCTCGGAAACTACCCAAGCAATTATTATCAAGTTGCCTTGGGTTGCGCCGGGATCCGCGAAGCCATCGGCTGGGACGAGCCGGGCGAGTGCGACATCATCCTTGAGAAGCTGTTTTCCGTTATGAGCGATTTTTCCGACAGCGGTTGGATGGACGAGCGTCCGCCTTACGGAAGATTTGACAGATACTCTATGATGGTAGCCGCAGAACTCACGGACACGCTCGATTTTTTAAAAAAGCCGGTCCCCGAATTTGCATTAAAGGCTCTCAGAAGCTCCGCGGAGCTTGCGCTTGCGTGTGCCAATCCTCACGGCGACGGTGTACTGTACGGCAGAAGTCTGTCCGTACACGGAGACTGCGCGTATCTCGAGATACTCGCGACCGCACTGCGTCACGGTCTGGTCTCGGATGAGGATATCCGTACCGCAGTGCTTTATTGCGGAGCCATTTTGAGACATACCTTCTCTTATTGGTACGATACCGCTCGCCGCTCGTACGACCTTTGGTTTGACGGAAGGACTACAAATTCATACCGCCAAGTGCACCGACTCCTTGAGGTCAATCTCGATATGTCGTTGCATATGCTCAATACGCTCGACGTGCTTGAAGCGGCTGACTGTGCGGACGAGCCGCTCGAGGATCCGCTTCCGCGCAATCCGCATTCATTTTCGAGACCGCAAAAGACGGTATTCAAAAGCGTCCCAAACGACGAGCGGGTACTGTACAGCTTCGTAAGAAAAGGAACGCTCCACCAGCTTCCGCTGATAGGCGGAGGCGAATACGCGCTCAACGCCGCGTATCTCCCCTTCCCGACGTCTCCTTCTCTGCTCGAAGCTCCCCCGGAAACGCGTATACCGTTTCTTGTTCCGCACTTTGTCACGGAGCGCGGAGATAAGCTGTTGCCGTCCGGTTTTTATACCGAAATAACGGACAAAAAGATAAGCAAGCTGGGAATGACCGGCATAGAGATAACGGCAAAGGGAATGATGAGCCTGTTTTCAATGGAGCATCCGATGCCGGATAAGAGCGACCGTCCGTTCACCGCTACCTACACCTTCGTGGATGATACCGTCCGCATAGTTTACGAAGCCGATACGGACGAGCCGTTGACCTGCCGCTGTACATACGCCTGCAAGGAGAACGGATGCGCCGTCAGCTTCAACGGTAACGTTCCGCAACCGACGGACGTGAGCGGAGCGTCCGAATATCATACGCCGCACGGTGCCTGCACCAAGGCGTACGAATATTCGGAGGATACGAATGTGCTTGAGGTCATCATACGTTTGCCGGAATAACGCATAAAAGCATCGCGGATACGGCTAAAGCTGTTTGCGAAGCATCCTGCTCCTTATCTTGTCAAGTGCCGCTTTCTCGATACGCGAGACGTACGAGCGTGATATTCCCAGCTTTGCCGCAAGCTCTCTTTGCGTCATCGGAGGCTCTTCGGCAAGTCCGTACCTTCTCACTATCACCTCCCGTTCGCGCGGCGTAAGGTAACAACGTATTATCTTTGCCGCAAGCTCGCCGGATATCTTTATATCCAATTCGTCAGCGATAGTGTCGTCCGTGGCTATAACGTCCATATAAGTCAAGGGATTTCCCTCTTTGTCCATATCTATCGGCTCGTCTATCGATACCTCCATCGAGCTTTTCTTTTGCGAACGGAAATACATAAGTATCTCGTTCTGTATGCATTTAGATGCATAAGTCGCAAAGCGTGCCCCGTTCTCGAACTTAAAGGTATCCACTGCTTTTATCAAGCCTATCGCGCCTATGGAATTGAGATCGTCTTGGTTTTTGCTCTGCGTATAATATTTTTTAACTATGTGCGCCACCAGCCTGAGATTGTGCTCGATAAGCTTTTTTCGCGCCCCGACGTCACCGCTTTTCGCGGCGCGAAAGCACTCCTTTTCCTCGTCCGCACTGAGCGGCGGCGGATAGCTGTTTCCCTGATCCACCTTCAGAAACATATAAAAGAAGCGCATTATCAAAGAATAAAAGATATTCATAAGCCTCTCCGTTTCATAAATATTCCTTCAATGATATTCACGCTAAGACGAAGTTATTCGACATGGACGGGCAGGACCTTACGTTTTTCCGCCATCGGTCGCATTATCCGCCCGCTCGCCCAAAATGACCGACTACACAAAAGAAAAGGAAGCGTTTAGTATAAAATGAAGAAAGAAAGCTCGAGAATTGCCGCGTCAAACGTATTTGAGGGTATGATATCCGTAAGAGCGGTGTTCAGATCAATAGACGAAGGAAAGAGCGACCGAAGGATAGAAAAGATACTCGTTTCCGAGCAGACCGTAAAAAAGAATACAAGACTGCTCGGCTTTCTGAGAGCAAGAGCGTCGGAGCTTGGATATGAGCTTGAGGTCTGCCCTCCGTCCGAGATCGACGAGCTATCCACTGGAAGCTCTCACGGCGGAGTTTTGATGCTCTGCACCCAAAGGAGCTATCCGTCTCTTCTGAATAGCATCCCGAAGGATGGCTTTTACGTGGCGCTCGACGGGATAGAGGATCCGTATAACTTCGGCTACGCGATACGCTCCCTGTACGCCGCAGGCGTTACGGGGCTTCTTTTGCCGGAACGGAATTGGACGTCGGCGGCAGGCGTGGTTTGCCGCTCCTCAGCCGGCGCTTCCGAGCTTATAGACACGTATTGCGGAGAATTACCGCAGATGATACGCTTATTAAAGCAAAACGGATACCGTCTTGCCGTCTCGGACGCAGATGCGCCGCAGACCGTTTACGCATCAGACCTCTCATACCCCATCGTGCTCGCCGTCGGCGGCGAACGGCGCGGTATCTCGTCCCAATTGCGCGAGCTTGCGGATATCACCGTATCTCTGCCCTACGGTCGAAGCTTCGATGAAGCGCTTTCCGCCGCTTCCGCCGCTTCGATACTTTCGTTTGAGGTAGCGCGGCAAAACTTGAGAACGTAGCCGTCCGCATTAAAAACACGTTAAAAGTCAGAAAAATCCGAAAAATCTCTTGATTATTTAACAAAAGCGTGATATCCTTATATAAAGACATACGGTCGTGCTCGAACCGAAATAAAATACAACTCGAAAGGATATACCGATATGGCTGAGCTTAGATGGAATCCAATGATAGACGACTGGACGATGATAGCGTCACACCGCCAAAACCGTCCGCAGATGCCCAAGGACTTTTGTCCCTTCTGTCCCAAATACGGAAAGGTACCGGACTACGACGTTTACGCGTACGACAATGATTTTCCGGCGCTTTCCCAAACTCCTCCGGAGACAGAATTTCCCGTGACCGAAGCCGGAAAGGCACTTTACAAGGTAGCGCCCTCATACGGCAAATGCGAGGTCATACTTTATTCCCCGGATCACACCGGCTCACTCTGTCTGCTTCCGCGCGATCACATAGTGAAGCTCGTAAAGCTGTGGATAGAGCGTTTCAATGCTATGGCAAACGATCCCAAGATAAAGTTCGTGTACCCGTTTGAAAACCGCGGAGACAAATGCGGAACTACGATGCCGCATCCGCACGGACAGATGTACGGCTTTTCCGTTATTCCGAAAAAGACAGAGCTGCTTCTTAACTCTTCCAAGAGATTTATGGAGGAGAACGGTAAGTGCCTTTTCTGCGCCATGGTCGAGGAAGAGCTTGCCTTCAAAAAACGCGTGGTGTACGAAAACGGTGGATTTGTCGCATATATGCCCTTCTTCGCAGATTACGCGTACGGCGTATATATCGCCGCAAAGAAGCATATCGCACTTATAAACGAGCTTGACGAAGCGGGTATACGCGACCTTGCGGATATCATAAAGGTGGTGCTCGGCTCCTACGACGCTCTGTTCGATTACAAATTCCCTTATATGATGACGATGCATAACGCGCCCGTAAATTCCGAGGACGCGTACCCGGGGAATTCGGAATATTCCCACTTCCACATCGAGCTTTATCCCCCGATGCGCTCGGCTGACAAGCAGCAGTTCATGGCATCCTCGGAAACGGGCGTATGGGCGCATTGCAACCCCACCTCCCCCGAGGTGATAGCGGAACAGCTCAGAGCGGCAGTCGATAAATTCATAAAGAGCGGACTTTGATATCCGCCTATCTATCTTGTTGAAAGGAAAGAACACAAATGAGCATAACGACCAAAACATTCGGAAAGCTTAACGACGGACGGGAGGTCAAGGCTTACGTTATGACCTCAAAAAGCGGTATCGAGGTGACTGTACTTGATATGGGCGGTATACTTCAGTCCATCCGTATGCCCGATAAGAACGGGAAGGTCGCCGATATCCTTTGCGGTTATGACACACCTCAGGAATACGCGGACAACGCCGGATATTACGGTGCGCTCGTGGGAAGGTACGCAAACCGCATCGGCAAAGGCAGATTTACTATCGACGGAGTTGAATACAAGGTCGGCATAAACGACGGAAACAACTCGCTTCACGGCGGAAGCTTCGGCTTCAACAAAAAGTTCTGGAATGCAGAGCCGGGCGTTTGCCCCTCCTGCGACTCGGACAGATTGGCACTCACCTGCTTTTCCGCGGACGGCGAAGAGGGCTTTCCGGGAAACGTCAACGTAAAGGTCGTGTACGTCCTCTCGGATGACGGAGAGCTTACGATAAAATATCACGCAACGGCTGATAAAAAAACACCCATCGTTCTCACCAACCACGCTTATTTCAATATGGCAGGATATGACTCCGGCACGGTGCTCGGTCAGACGCTCAAGGTCAATGCCGACGCATTCTGTGAGATAGACGCGGAGTTTATAGCCACAGGACGGCTGATAGACGTTGAAGGAACTGCTTTTGATTTCCGTACCCCCAAGAAGATCGGACGCGATATCGGAGAAGATGACGTACAGCTCAAGCGCGCAGGCGGATACGATCACGGATTTGCGCTCTCCGGAAAGGGCGAAAAGCTGGAATGGAAGCACGGCACAGTTTTGAGCGAAGCGGCTGTCCTTACGGATGAGGATAGCGGCAGATGCTTAAAGCTCTACACCAACGCCCCTGCGCTCCAGGTATACACCGGAAATATGATAGTCGGAAGCACCCCGTTCAAGGGTGGTGTCGAGGCGATAAGAAACGCCGGTATCTGCCTTGAGACGGGTAATCTCGCGGACTCACCTAATCACGCGAATTTCCCTTCGTGTATCTACGGTCCCGACAAGGCTTACGACTACGTGGCAGTATTTAAATTCTCTCACGCTTTTTGAAAAAAGCTTAGCAAAAACTTTTGTATAAGGGTACTTTCACCTTGATCCGTATTCAGTGTAATACCGGCACTCGGTTCGAACATCCCTTTGAAAAAAGCTTAGCAAAAACTTTCGTAAAATGATACTAAAAATATCCGGATAAAAAGCTCGATCAAAGCTTATTTATCCGGATATTTTTATTTTGCAACAATTTTGCGAACGAAACCGCGCCGACAGATGGGCAGACCGAGAGTTAGTTTACATCAAGAAAACGAAGCCTCGATACAACATCAAAGCCCTCAAGAAGCCCGTCGCATTCCCGTTCCGTCATCTTAGGAAGCGTAAAGGAGACCTCCCCGTCGATATCCGACACCCTCTCCGCTCCTTCGGGCAGGTGCTCGCCCTTAACTCTGACGTAATATTTAAAGCTCTGCTCACCAAGAGGGACCATTCCGTCACTTTCGACCTTTACCCATTTGACCGGCGCGAGCTGACCGCACCCGAGATGCTTCACTATCTCAACGATGTCCGCAAGCACTGCGCCCGCCGTCGGGATACGCCCGGCTCCGCGACCGTAGAACATAAGCTCTCCGTCAGCCTGAGCCGAAACAAGTATACCGTTGAATACGTCAGAAACACAGCTGAGCGGTACTGACATCGGGATAAGCCTTGGAAACACCGTTATCTCCACTCTGCCGTCTGCCGCGAGCGCAGTATGTCCTATAAGCTTTATGGATGCTCCGAGCTTCGTTGCATCCGAAACGTCTCTTGCGGATATCGCGCGTATTCCCTCAGTCGGAATATCGGAGCAGGAAAACATTTTTCCGTACGCCAATGCGGAAAGTATACATATCTTACGGCACGCATCTATACCGTCCACGTCTGCGGAGGTATCAGCCTCGGCGTATCCGAGCGAGCGAGCGTTATCCAGCGCTTCCTCGAATGATCTGCCGGCACTGAACATCGATGTAAGGATATAATTCGTAGTACCGTTTAAGATACCGTTTATCGAAAGTATACTATCCGAAGACAGCGACGTGCGCATAGGTCTGATTATCGGAATAGCGCCGCCGACCGCCGCCTCAAAGAGGTACGTAACTCCGTTTTCCTCTGCGGTCTTAAGCATAACGTCACCGTAATTGGCAACGACCTCTTTATTTGAGGATACGACGTGCTTTCCTGCCTTGAGCGCCGCCATCGTAAACTCAAACGCCGGGTGAGAGCCGCCGATCATCTCAGCCACTACCGATATCTCGGGATCGTTAACTACCGTATCAAAATTCGAAATTATCTTGTCCGCAAGCCTGTGACCTGAAAAATCGCGTATATCCACGATATATTTGATCTCTATCCCCTCGCCGCAATCCTTTTCGATCAAAGCTTTATTTTTTTCGATCAACTCGACGAGACCTCCGCCGATATTGCCGAAGCCTATAACAGCTATCTTAATCATAACATAAAAATTCCTTTCAAGCCGACTTACCGTAGCGGTGTCACCGATATACGGCAGTACCAAATCATTATATCACATCGACCGCAGATTTGCAATAGCTTTTTTGAATTTTTATTCAAAACACAGGAAATTTATACGGATATCGCACGCCCGAGAACACCCCAAAAGCCCGAAGCGTTTTCTCTCTTCGGGCTTTTGGGGCGTCATCTGCCTGAAAATCAGGTCAGTAATATATCTCGTTCCATTCGAGCGGAGATGTCCCCACGGACATAAGCTCGCCGAAAGCCTCGGGATTTCTGCATTTATGCAGATATTCCCGTAGGTTTTCCCCCTTTGAGTTTCTGTCCGCGGCTGTATTGGTATGCACCGCTCTTCCCGGCTCTATCTCCGCCACGCAATAAGAGCCATAGCTCTCCAGCTTCTTTATCACGTTTCCCTCGGGATCCACCAGAGCCGAAAACGCTATGTCCATATCACCTATCTGAGAGGACGCTACGTAAAAGCTGTGATCTGCCGCGCGCGTTCTCAGCTTCAGCTCCCACTGAGGCTTGAGGGTATCTCCGTACAGCGGATAGAGCACCAGCTGAGCGCCCTTGTTGCCGAGAGTTGCCGCGACCTCGGGAAAATAATTATCGAAGCATATCATTATGCCGAGCCTGCATATATCAAGCTCAAACACCGGAATTTCCTTTCCACAGGTAAGACCGCACTTAAGCTCCGCGTACGTAAGATTGCATTTACGGTAGCGTCCTATCTCCTCCCCATCGCGATCGAGCACGTAAGAAGTATTGTATACCTTGCCCTCGGCACTGTCCACCCAATAATCCCACGGAACGACATACGCTCGGTATTCACGGGCAAGCTCGGCGCATCTCCCCTTCCATTCTTCCGCATACGTCTCGGAGAGCTTCATCGGAGACAAGCCGTCGCGCACTGCCGCGTACTGATACGCCTCCGGAAAAAATACCAGCTCGGCGCCGTCGTCAAGACATTTTCTCGCCAGCGTCAAAAGCGCCTCCTGCCGTACTCCGACATCGGGCGAAATACCGTGAGCCACCTGCATCAATCCTATTTTTATCATCTTGCTCATATAACGTCACGTTCCTTTCATTTATTTCTCAAAGCTCGACCGTCCGACTTCGTCCCAAAAATTCCACGCGCACAGCTTTACCCGAAATGCTCACGCGCGGCTCTTCGTCAGGGATGATGCGGTCGGAAAAGAACACGGCAGACGCGAATACGTATTCACCGGCATCAAGCTGTGAGACCGTTTTCCACGCAGGATAATACGCCATCGGGCAAAGATCGTGCATTCCGGGATGTATACGCTGAAGCTCATACGATGTATCCTGATCTCCGTACACTCTTATACTGCTCACCGCTCCGCCATAGCTCAAGCGTCCCGTGCAGTACGCGTACGCGTCATCCTTCGTTCCGATGCAAAATCCGCCTTCACGCACCTGATACGGTCTTGAAAGCACGAGCTTGTGTATACGGACGTGATATCCCCTCGAGAGCGGAAGCAGGTAGGTCGTTATCCGTGTTTCCGTATCGTTTGAGAACGGGATATGATATGATACGAGCATATCCTTGCTTGAGCTTACCGTATATATCTTACCTCGCAACGACGTCATAGCCAGATCGGAGGTGCACAGAGATATCATATTGTCAAAGCCCGGCTTGTCTCTCGTGGACAGCGAAAATCCGGCTCTTGAATTATAGCAGAACTTACTGTAATACCCACACATATCGTTAAATCCGATATTGGTGGTCTGGAAATAATGCATAGCATTATTGAATAGCGTAACGCCGCCGTACTCCGCCTCGCCTTGGATGAGGAAATCCAGCTTATCGACCGGGCATTCCGCCAGATAATCGCCCTTCTCTATATGGAGCGGCAACGCTTCACTGCGCCAAAGCGGATGGTCCTCGTCCGCAAGCAGACACATAAATCCCTCGGTATAGCAGGTGTTCGCGCCGTCAGAGGCATAATTTTCCGCAAAGCGCGTGGAGGTGTACAGATATCCGCATCCGAAGCAACCGTCCTCCGTCGGCAGACTTTTGGTGAAAAAATAATCGATATTCCGAAGTATTATACTCTTGGCAAGCCCCGGCTCAAAGTCGCACCCTGCCAGAGCCGCAAGTCCGAATACGCTGACCGCCGCAAAACGGTAGCTGAGCGACCGCCCGTAGGCGCACATTCCTCCGTCAACATCGAAATAATGCGAATACAGCTTAAGAAATTCACTTGTACGCGCTCGGTAAGCCTCGCATTTCTTTTCGCGCTCGGGAGAGCCGTCGTTGCATATGAGCGTCCAAAGGAGCGTATAGGTATGATGCGCCCACGCTTCGTAGTAATCAAATCTGCCGAAATCCTTGCCGTCGCAGTACCACCCGTTCCCCACGTACAGCTTTTCAAGCTCCGAGTAAGCCATTTCCAGATATTTGCCGTTGCTCGGATCGTAATAACCGAGCTGCTTTAATATTTCTATGGAAAACACGGGATACCAATAATGGTTATTCGGCCACGACCGTCTCAGCGCTACCGTTGCATAATGCAGTATCCATTTCGCTATCTGATCCTTTTTCTCCTGAGGTAACGGCGTCCAAAGCACATCCTTGGCGAAATACACCGTAACGAGATAGGCGGCGATCTCGGTAATACATTGATTTGCAAAACCGACCAGATTCAAGTCGCTGACGTTGCGATCGAGACGTCTCGGGGAGTCGGGAGAGGTGCCCTCGGATATAACGGAAGTGATCCAATCCTTCACATGCACTCTCTTTCCGTTGCTCTCAACGGTAAGCCCGTCGTCCTTCAAAAACGGAGCGATGCCCCACATAGGTCGAAATATCTCCTCGATACGTGTGCATTCGTAGCCGACGTGATCCACGACGGTATATATCTCTCCGTTATCGTATCTTTTGGCAGTCCGACCGATCAGGCGCAGATAATAGTCCTTGGCAAGCGCATAAAGCTCTTTTCTGTTATTCAGCATAACGGTATATCCTTTCTTTTGTTCTTTTAAAGCTTTGGAGGATAGCAAACTATCGCCTCGCCCGAGGCGCAGACGATCTCTCCGCAACCGTAGGGAACGAACAGCTTATCTCCCTTTTTAAGCTTGAAGCCTTCTTCGGCAAATCTCAACTCACAGCCCATAGTCGCCACGACGGTCACGAAGCTGTCCGGAGCTATCCTATCTCCGGAGCGCATCAGACCGAGCGCAAAGCAGGGCGTATCGTCGTATGTCACGAGCATCTCGCGAGTATACGCGCCTTCACCGCGCTTCCGCGGAAGGATGTACCTCTTCCTTGCCTCATCCTCGGAAATCCCTTCGTAAATGAAGCAATCGAGCAGAGCTTCCTCCCCGACTCCGTAATGTATCTGCATCGGCGTCAGATGCTCACCGGCAACGGTCACCCTTTCCACTCGCATCGTATAATCCGTCGGCTCCTGTATCTCAAGCAGAAAACAGCCCTTTCCTATGGCGTGAGGGGTACCTGCGCGTACGAGCACCGTATCTCCCTTATGCACGGATATCCTATGCATCCAAGCGAGCATACCGTCTATATCCTGCCGCTCGAAAAGGCTCTTCCACACCTCGCGGCTGATGCCCTCTTTAAAGCCGATATACACCGCCGCATCCTGCGATGCGCTCAGAATATGCCAGCATTCCGTCTTTCCGTGCGGATCCGAAAAATGCTTGAGCGAAAATTCCGGTGTCGGATGCACCTGTACGCCGAGCCGCTCGCCTGCGTCCAGTAGCTTCACGAGCACACCGCATTCGTTCCTGCCCTCTCCGAGATCTTCCTTTGACACCGCCTCGGTTATCGGTAAGGCTCGCCCATCCACCAGCACCTTGGTTATTCCCTCTCCATCTATCGGATCGCGATTTTTCGCCTCAACGAACGACGATATCCAATCCTCCGGCAGAAAGCCGTCTCGCGTATCGGTCTTTCCCAAAAATTCATCGAGTGCTTTGCCGCCGCGATACGTCCGACGCACTCTGTTCTCAAGCTGTACAAGCGGTCTTTTCATAGCTTTTTGATCTCCACTATTTCCGACGCGTTGGCTTTCAGCGTGATATCCCTTTCAAAGCCGTCACAGCTTATACGCCCCTGTACGTCTTTATCGGTGTAATTGAATACGAAGGCGTACAGCCGCCCGCCGCCACTCGCCGTTCTCGCCTTGAGCGGCGAGGTAACGCACACGTCTCGGAGTCCCAGCCTATCCGCGATCATCCCGGCAAGCTCGACCGACGTGCTCTCCTTGCCGTACGAATACCACAGATACGTATTGAAGGTAACGACGCATCCCTTGCCCGTCTGCTTCTTTACTATCGCAGGAGCGCCGTCGGAAAATACGGCAAGCGTCTCGCCGTCCGTAACACTCACGATCTCTTTACCGTAATGACCGTTATATTCCTTTCCTTCAACGGTAAAGCTCATATCCGTGTAATCGGAATCGATATACTCAAGTCCCATAAATTCGTTGAACGCGCCGCCCGGAAGAACGGAGGCTAAAGCCGCAAGCTCATCTACGTTTCCTATCTTTCCGTCGCATATGACGGTGCCTCCGCCCCTTACGTACTCACCGAGAGCCTTCGCGGTACGCTCGCCTATCACGATATGGTTTGACAGAATAACAACGTCGTATCCGCTTATCTCGTCCACAGTTATGACGTCTGCACGTACTCCGGCATCAAAAAACGCGTTGTACGCTCCGCACAGAGAATTAAGATAGATATTCTGATCCACGGAATAGCATTTCGTGTAGAACACCTGAAAGTCCTCGCACGCCACGTCGAACAGTATTCCGACTCGGCTTTTGGTCGGCGTCAGCCTTCCGACGGATGCGATGGTATCCGAAAGCTCCCGCGCAAATTCAAGCCGCGGTGTGCTATTTTCCCTGTAATCAACAAGACCGCGTCCGCTCGTCTGTAGCCCCTTGGTAAACGGACGCCACATCCAATATATCAAGCCCTTTGCACCTGCGGCAAGCGCTTCGTAGCTCCACTGCTTAAGCTCGTACGGACGCACGGCGGTAGTCGGGTTGAACATTGCCTGTATATGCGTTTGCAGCTCCGATATCCAAAAGCCTTCGCGCCCGGAAGCGGCGTAAAACGAGTCGAGCGCCTGCCATCTCTTCTGCGGCGACTGGGTGCCGTTCACCTGCTTGGGATAAAAGGACATACCGATGATATCGACCGCCTTTTTCAGAACGAAATCGTCCTGCGGACGCTCGTACCACCAGCCTGTTCCGTTGGTGATCATAGAGCCGATATTGTCGGCGATCAAGGGATGCACGGGATCAACGGCGCGTATGGCGTCGCACCAGCCCTCAAGGAATATACCGACAGACTCTCTGCGGAACGCGCCGAGATCCGCCGCCGGCATAATGCTCATCCACATCCACGGCGCAAAGCCGACCTGTGAAAAATCCGTGTAGTTGTGCTCCCAAACGTCATTGAGCTTCTCGATAGAGCCGTATTTTTTTCTCAGCCAATCGCGAAATCTCTCCATTGTATATTCGTCATACGAATTGAACGCCGTCTCGTTGAATATATCGTAGGCGACCAACGCCGGAAGATCCTTGTATGCCTCCGCTGTTTTTCTGAAGTGCTCGCGCAGAAGCGCGTCGACCTCGGGATGAAAATAATTGAGCCAACCGAAGCTGGTGTGCGTTATCCTTTTGTGCCCGTCCTGATCAACGCAGTAGTATTCATCCTTCATTTGGTGATCGGGTATGTACTCCATCATAGGAAGCTGACCGGCAAGCTCCATCACGATCTTTATTCCTACACGCTCCGCTATCTTAAGAAGCTCTCTGCCGGTATTGAAGGGATACCCATCCTTTTTTTCTTCCCACCAAAAGGCTGACGGCCAGACGACCGCCGTGTCAAGTCCCGACTCCTTCATCTTGCGCAGATTGCGCTCTATATCCCCAAGTGTATCCTCTCTGGTAAGCTTGATCACAGCTCCGTAAGCAAATGCTTCGTTATTCATTTCAGCGCTCCTTTCACAAAAACGTGATATATCCGAGCTTTAGTGCTCGCTTGCTTATATTATATCAGCATACAAAATGTTTTTCTTGCCGTTTTTTCAAAAAACTATTGCATTTTTTGCACTTTCGTATTATAATGAAAGAAAAGCGAGGGAAACGAACATTATGAACGGAATTATATACAAATTCGAAAAAGAGATGCTTCGGGGCGGCTCCATACAGGTGACCAAAAAATACGACGACAGTTGGTATAAAAAGCATTGGCACAATTATTACGAGCTGGTGCATTTTTGCGGCTGTGAAGGTCACTGCACACTGAACGGCGAGGAGCTTCCGATCCGTGACAGGTGCCTTTTTCTGCTCACGCCAAAGGATTTTCACGAGATACACACGGAAAAACGCGAAGGCGCCTATGCGCTCATTATAGCCTTTAGCGGACGTATCGCCGATCCGGGTGTCCTTGAGAGCATCACCAAAGCCCCGCTCGTGTCGTACTCAGTGCCGACGCCGCTTTCGGAAAAGCTCGACGAGCTTTACGCGAGCTTCACATCCAATTCTCCCAACCGATCGCTCTACGTAAAGCATCTTTTCAACTGTATCCTTCTTGATACGCTCGATGTATCCGACAAGGTCGACGCATCCTGCCGCGAGCTAAACCCAATAGTGCGCGAAAGCCTGTCGATAATGCTATCCGATCCCACGGCGGAGCTTTCGCTCGAGCTTTTTGCCAAAAAATTCAACGTGACCTCTCCGTATTTTTCGAGACTGTTCCACGAGGATACGGGCGTCACCTTCAAGCGTTACCTCACCTCGCTCCGCCTTGAATATGCAAAACAGTTGCTTGAGGAAAACGTCCTTTCGATAATAGACGTCGGATATGAATGCGGATTTAATACCCCGTCACAATTCTACCGCGCGTTCAAAGCCGAGACAGGCTCCACTCCGTCCTCATACCGTAAGGGACGTGCCGAGCGCGGAAAATGATATCCACAATATACCTCGCACGAACTCGCGCTGAGATGAGCACACCATTAAGCCCTGACACCGCATAGTATGATATCCGAAAAACATCCGGTCACCCATTCCCGAGTGACCGGATATTTCCATTTTTCATTTACTCGCCGACGTAGTTGTAAACTATCGTATAGCTACCGGTCTCTATATCCCAATCAGCTACCTTTCTTATCGCATTCCACTCTTCCTTGCTACCGGTGTAATTTATAGTCGTAAGTTTACAGCAATAGCGGAACGCACACTGTCCTATGCCCGTTACACTGTCGGGTATAGTTACACTTGTAAGCCTTGTGCAATCATCGAACGCATATGAGCGTATAACATAATTATGACCATGCCTTTCCGCTGCGCTGCAAGGCACAAAAGGGTATGAAA
>CAZMWM010000002.1:0-58013 GCA_964570105.1 uncultured Lachnospiraceae bacterium
GACTATTATAACATAAGCATTGGTATTTGTAAAGAACTTTTTAAGATATTGTTATCCGATCCTATCTCAGCATACAAATATCCGGTCACCCATTTTCCGAGTGACCGGATATTTGTATTTCGGTGTTTATTCTCCAACGTAATTGTAAACTATAGTGTAGCTCCCGGACTTATAATCCCAATAAAAGTTTTTGATTATCGCATTCCACTCTTCCTCGCTACCGGTGTAATTTATGGTAGTTAGACTATAGCAATCGTAGAACGCAAAATATCCTATGCTCGTTACACTGTTAGGTATCATTATGCTCGTAAGATTGCTGCAAGAGGAGAACGCCCATTCTCCTATGCTCGTTACGCTTCCGTCATCAGGTATAATGCTGTTTTTACACCCAAGTATAAGAGTCTTACTTTCTGTTTCTACAAGACAGTTTCCTTCTGAATGATATTTGCTGTTGCCTTCTGCTACTGTTATACTTTCAAGACTACTGGGGAATGCAGCAAATCCTATGCTCGTTACGCTATCGGATATCTTTATGCTCGTAAGACTATTGCAACCTAAAAACGCATTATCCGCTATACAGATTGTACCGTCTTCTATTGTATACGAGCCGGATATGGTATATTTAGCTCTTATCAAATATTTACCGATGTACAATACTTCATCTTCCCAATTTGCTTCGTTATTGAAATATTCGGTAGCATAGAATACAAGAGATCCTATTTCCGTTATACCATCAGGTACTGTTATGCTCGTAAGCCTACTGCAACCTTCGAACGCACTATGTCCTATACTCTTACAAACACTACCTTCTTCAAATTCAACGCTCGTTATTTTAGGAGAATATCTATAATATGAGGGTGAAGATAGATAGAACAAATACGCTGGTATCTTTATTACATCTTTTCCTATCGTTACTTTTATTCCGTCTCCGTTTTTTCCTGCATTACAAAATATTTCGCTATCTCTCGAAAGATCGTTCATTGTTACAGCATTGATCTTTATTTCTTCAAGCTCTGTGCATTCGTAGAATGCATCCTCTCCTATACTCGTTACAGTACTTGGTATGGTTACACTCGTAATGGCACTACAATAACAGAAGGTATTACTTTCAATGCTTGTTACACCTTCGGGTATTACAAGTTTAGTTGTTAAGCTTCCGTTAAGATACATTTTTTTTGCAAAGCATAAAGGATTTGAAGATGTGTTACCAAAGCTTATTGCACACCAAGCCGCTATATCGCTTATGCGTACATTCGAAAGGCGAATTCCGCTAAAAGCATCTTCGCCTATACTTGTTACACCGTTACCTATAGTCATGTTTTTAAGATTACTGCAAAGAACGAACGCCTCATTTCCTATACTCGTTACGCTGTTAGGTATAACTATATTCGTAAGGCTACTGCAATAATAGAACGCAAAATCTTCTATGCTCGTTACTCCATCCGGAATCACAAGTTCGGTCACTAAGCTTCCGTTAAGATACAGTTTTTCTGCAAAGCGTAAAGGATTTGAAGATTTACTAGCAAAACTTATCGCGCACCAAGCCGCTATATCGCTTATGTTTACTCGCGTAAGACTACTGCAATCGTAGAAAGCATCATCTCCAATACTCGTTACACTATTTCCTATAGTTATACTCGTAAGACCACTGCAATAATAGAATGCGCGATCTCCTATGTTCGTTACACTATCCGGTATAGTTACGCTCGTAAGTTTTCTGCAATAGGCGAACGCCTCATCTCCGATGCTCATTACTCCATTGGTCAAAGTTATACGCGTAAGACTATCACAATCGCAAAACGCATACTTCCCTATGTTTATTACACTATTGGCTATCGTAATATCATTAAGCTTGTTGCAATTATAGAACGCATATTCACCTATGCTTGTTATTCCATTGCTCAACGCTACACTCGTAAGACTATTGCAATCGTAGAACGCATAATTCACGATAGCTTTTACCGGCTTTCCATCATACTCATCCGGAATGCCCAAATCCGTATCGGTACAGTTTCCTATTCCGGTCACAATATAATAGCTTTCGTCATCGCTTAATTGATATTCAAGACCTTCGCTTATCTTTACTATAGCGTCGACCAAGCCATCGTTTTCTTTAATATTATCCGATAAGTCTCCTGCCATTCCGCCTTGTTCGCTTCCATTATTGTCATCATCTGAAAAGTTGCTATTGCCGCCTTCGAAATTACTATCACCAGAAAATGTATCATCACACCCGATAACAAGTGGGATCATTGCCAACAAAACGCAAGTTAAAAACATCAATATCGACTTTTTCATTTTTGTAGCTCCTTTTATAGTTAGTAATTAATCATATTATAACACCAAATGCGAATTTTGTCAATACCATGTAGCGATTTTTTTCACAGTGCCTTTTGCCGAGGATAAGGATCGTTATAATAAACGAAAAATGTGGGGCTATTTCACGATCAAGCCCCACAAAGCAAATATTCTCTTATGTCATATTCTTTCTTATATGCTCCAAAGCGCCCTTTTCGAGCCGCGATACCTGCGCTTGTGAGATACCTATCTCTTCCGCTATCTCCATTTGCGTCTTTCCTTTATAAAAACGCATTCCGATAATATTCTGCTCGCGTTCGCTCAGTCGCTTCATTGCTTCTCCGAGCGCAATATCCTCAAGCCAATTCTCATCCGTATTTTCGTTATCGCGTATCTGATCCATAACGTACAGCGAGTCTGACGCGCCACCGTCTGAATATACGGGATCGTACAGCGATATCGGCTCGATTATTGCTTCGAGAGCTTCTCCTATCTCCCTTTCGGAATGTTCCTCGCCTTTCTCGGAAAGGTATGCTCTAAGCTCCGCCAACGACGGCTCCTTGAACATCACTTTGGATAAAGTCTCCTTTGCAGACAGAGCTTTATATGCAAGATCCCTTACCGAACGGCTCACCCTTATTGTATTGTTATCTCTCAAATACCTTCTCAGCTCACCGATTATCATCGGCACTGCATAGGTCGAAAATTTAACATCAAGCTCGGTATTAAAATTATCTATCGCCTTGATAAGACCGATACAACCGACCTGAAACAGATCATCCGCCGCTTCGCCTCTTCCTCCGAAGCGTTGGACTATACTCAAGACTAAGCGAAGATTGCCGCCTATGAGCACTTCTCTTGCTTCGGCATCTCCTTCCTTGACCTTGAGCAGCAGACATTTCATCTCTTCGTTAGACAGTGTTTTCAGTTTTGAAGTGTTTACGCCGCATATCTCGACCTTGTTATAATACATAGCCAATACTTTGCCTCCGTTCGTTGCCTTGGTAAACAAAGTATTGACAATTATTCCGAGCAGTTATGCAATGACCGCCCCTATAAAGCTATTACAATTTTTCCCTTTGGATATAGGCGCCGCGCGATCTCTTTCCGCTTAGCTTGCAGTGCTCGGCGGTAACGCTTGTCACTTTCCCCGAAAGCAGGATGACAGCCAAGCTGTTCAAGGTCGCCATAAGATATATAGAGATATCGGAAAGCCACCATATTACACCTTCAGGTAGCATAGTGCCGAAAAATGCGCATATTGCAAATGAGAAATTATATACAGCAAGTGTTCTTGGAGCGGCACCCAACGCAGAGAGCGATACTCTGCCGTAATAACTCCAGCTCGCCGCCGCACCCAAGGCAAACAGGAGCATAGATATTGCAAGCGGTCTGCCGAGAGCCGCGCCGAGAGATGATGTAAACGCCTTTACTGCTACTACGGCAGAGGCTCCCGAGGTGATATCCACTCCGGAGAGCAGAACTACATACGCTGTCAGCGTACATAAAACAAGAGTATCAAAAAGCACCTCTATTATTCCCAAAGCACCCTGTACCGCCGGAGCATCGGTATCGGAAGATGCATGTGCTATCGGAGCGGTACCGCATCCGGCTTCATTAGACATAACTCCGCGTGTGATTCCGAGTCTTACAGCTCTTCCAAACAGAAATCCGAATATTCCGCCCGTCCCTGCTCTAAAACTAAAGGCTTCCGAAAATATCATCGAAGTAACAGCCGCGACTCCATCGTGAAATTTCAGGATGACCGACACGCAAAGAATGAAATATCCACCGCACAATATCGGTATCAACCTGAGCGTAAAGCGATATATCGCAGAGCCGTTGCGACAAAAGATCAGTATAAGCAAAAAGATGATCGCACCGCATACGTATTCGGGAACACCGAAAGCGAAACGCATGCTTTCGGCGGCGGCTTTTACTTGTGTGATATTTCCGGTAGTGAACGAAGAAAACGTGCACAATATGCAAAAAACAGCCCCCAGATGCGGTCTTTTCAATCCTTCGCTTATGTAAACGTGCGCTCCGCCGTTATATACTCCGTCACTGCCTTTTTTCCTGTAGCTGACAGCGAGCACCGTTTCGGCATATTTTAATATTGCGCAAAATACGGAACTCACCCACATCCAAAATATCGCTCCTGCCCCTCCGCTCGCTATCGCGGCGGCGACTCCGGATATATTACCCACCCCAAGTGTACCTGCAAGCGCAAGACAAAATGCGCCGAGGGGAGTTCTTTCGCCGCGTTGTTTCTTTCTCGGTTTCAACGCAGGTACGGTCGTGCGCATCACCGTGGGGATATATTTAATAAGCCTAAAGGTAAGAAACGCTCCGCATATCAGCAGAAATACCGGCACAGCTCCGCCAAGCACCGCGGTAAGCTCCTTCATCATATCCTTCATAAACGGTATCGCCCCTCGCTAAAGCATTCCTCACGTCGGAAATGGATACGACCGCCCCGACCGTAAGCTTAGTTGAGGATATGCGTGACCGTAAAAAATAATTCTTTACAAAGATACAAAAATCCCCGGTGAACGGAGATACGGCATCACAGACGTAAATGTTCGCATCTATCCACCCGGGCTTTGACTAATTTAATTCAGCGTTTAAAGATATGCTTCTTCATATAATCTCTTGCTCTTATCTCATCCGGAGTTCCCGCTTTCCTTATATTGGGTATATGCTTGTAGATGACCAATACAGCAACCGTTGCCGTAACGATAAACATATACACGTTTTGTTCTATGACCGTGGTAATGATGCAGAAAAGCACAACGGCGGACACCGTAAGCATAAAACCGTAATTGAACAGTACCATAAGGATAAAGCACACGACTATAAGTATCAATAATACGATTGGATCGTACGCCAAAACCATTCCGGCAAAAGCGGCTACGCCCTTGCCGCCCCTAAATTTCATATAAAACGGAAATATATGCCCTAAAACAGCCATTCCGGAAGCAAGCATACCGGCAAGCACCGAAAGCTCATCGTCGTTTTGAAATATCAGATGTTGAGATATCTTGAACGCCGCGGTGCTTTTAAAGATATCGAACAGCATAACCAAAACGCCCCAAAACCTCCCGTAGACCATAGTGACATTGGTAGCGCCGAGATTACCCGTCCCCAAGTGTCTGAGATCGTCTTTTTTTAATTTTGATATAAAAGCGGACGGATTGAGCGCTCCAAAAATATATCCGAGAAGCGCACACGAGAACAGTTTCAAGATATTCAAGATATGATATCCTCACTTTAACATTTATTAAAGAGTCGGGCTGTCGCATTCATATACCGAAATCGGGTATATAGCTTTCCGAAGCGGCGCCCTCGTCCTGCGTATATAGGTATCGAAATCCGAGATGCTGTGCATGCTCAACGACTCTGAGATATGCACGTCGCGGAAGCCTTTCCGTAAGCTCGGGAAAAGCTTCAACCGGCTCGGGTATCGGCGTGTATTGATCCATAAGCGAAAGCGTTATACCGTCCGCACCAAATTCGCTGTATAACCAATCAACGACCTTGACGGAGTCGGCATCACATCCGGGGAGCACGAGATGACGCACAGCGGTTCCCGACAGCATAAATCCGTTATTATCAAATCTGGGCTTACCGGTCTGAGCGTACATTTCGCGTATAGCCGCCTTTGCGACATTCGGGTAATCCGGTGCATTTGAATAATCCTTGGAATATACGCTCGATATATATTTCATATCGGGCAGATAGATATCCACCTCTCCGCGAAGGAGTCTCAGCGCGGAGACCTTTTCATAACTACCGGTATTATACACGACGGGGATGCTCAAGCCTCTTCGCTTTGCGAGTTTGATGCTTTCTGAGACCGATGGCAGATAATGTGCCGCCGTCACAAGATCGATGTTATGTACCCCGTTTTGTTCAAGACGCAAAAATTCATCCGCAAGCTCCGAGGCAGAATATATCCTTCCCAAGGACGTAAGTACGCCATTGACGTTTGAGTCGCTCTTCTCCTTAGCGCGGCTTATACGAAAATTCTGACAGTATACACATCCGAGATTACATCCGCAGAAAAATACCGCTCCCGAGCCTTTAACATTTTCTTCAAGACCGATGCCGGAAAGAAACGGCTCTTCCCACAGATGCGGCGCTATTCTCGCGATACGCATCTCGCTTCCACAGCCGCAATATCCTTTATTAACGGTACGGTCCGTTCCGCATTCCCTCGGACATATTCGACATTCCTTATACAGACCGTTCATTATCGCTACCAAGCGCAATGATGCCTGCCGTGACAGCCGCCGCGCTTATCATAAGAGAACAGGCGAATATCGCTCGCTCAACTCTGCGCTCTCTTTTGAGCTTGTGAATAAACGCGCGATAATCCGGCGACACAGCCTGACGCCGTTCCTCTCTTGCCTTCTCTTTACAGCTTATGATGTAACGGAGAAAATCGCCGCAGTTTTTGCATTTTGCGATATGAGAGATGATAAGTGCGTTGGTCTCGGCGGACGCAAGATGATCTGCATAAAGCGGAAGGAGATCTCTCACGACGTCGCATTTATTTTCAAAAAGATCAGCCATTCTTGTGACCATTGCTTTCGCTTATACGAAAGCCCTTTCGTGAAATGGATTTCTGCGGTACGAACAGCTCGTATCAATCGTCCCTGAAATAATCAAGACTTGGGGCAAGCTGTTTTTTCAGTTGATTTTTTGCTCTGAAATATATGACCTTAGCCGAGCCTTCGGTCACCTGTAATATCTCGGCGATCCTCGCAAAAGGAAGCTCGGCTACCGCCCTGAGCCAAAACACCTCTCTGTGCTTGGGTTTAAGCGCATCGACAGCTTTTAAGATCGTTTGTACGCCTTCCTTTGATTCCGCGCAATTCTGCGGAGAAGGCTCTTCGGAAAGCAGGCGGTCGGCGAGCGTATCTATATCTACGAGAAGCTTCTTGTATTTTCTCAGATAATGAAACCATATATTTTTTGCAATAGCACAGAGCCACGTATATACCGAACACGTTCCGTCGTAGCGATGCAACGAACGGTAGGCGGCAAGAAACGTATCCTGTGTCAGCTCTTCGGAAATGTCCGCGCTTCCGCACAGGGAATGGATAAACCCGTATACGTCGCTGAAATACTCCGTATATATCTGTTCAAACTCTTTTATACCGATCCATCCTCCCCTCTCTTGCGCACTTGTAAACGGTCGCCGTCTCCTTTACCGCGAAGCTTAGGTATTGCGATCCACGGTCTTGAGCTTTTTAAGATTTCCTATCTTATGCGAACGCTTTTCAAGCTCGTCCAGTACGCTTTGCAGTGAAACGTTTTCGTTTACGAGCATGACCTCAAGGTGATATATAAGATCTGCGACCTCTCCGACGAGCAGTTCGCGCGTCTCGGCGTCATCGCTTACCTGAAGATTTTTTGCCGCTATAACGGTCTCTGAGCATTCCTCTCCCACCTTTTTCAGTATCTTATCCAATCCCTTTTCGAAAAGATAACAGGTGTATGAGCCTTCCTCCGGCTCTTCTTTACGGTGTTTGATCACATTCTCAAGAGAAAGTAACGGCGACTGCTCCGGAAGCTCCTCTATGCTCTCGAGCGTACGGAAGAAGCAACTGCGATTTTCGGTGTGACAAGCGGCGCCGATCTGGTCTACGTATATAAGTAACGTATCCTCGTCACAATCGTAATCGATGCGTTTTACTATCTGCCAATGTCCCGAGGTCTCGCCTTTATTCCACAGTTTTTTTCTTGAACGGCTGTAAAACCACGTTTTTCCGTCATCGAGCGTCTTTCTGAGCGACTCTTCGTTCATATATCCGAGCATCAGCACCTCACGGGTACGCCAATCTTGAATGATCGCCGGGATAAGCTCGCTCTTTTTAAAAAACATCTTAATATCTTCCATAATATCTTACCTCTTTTCGTGATCTTAATTCAGGCGCATCGGAAGTCCGCGCTCTGAAAGATATTTTTTTACGTCACCAACAGTCAGCTCTTTATAATGGAACAGCGAAGCCGCGAGCGCGGCGTCTGCTCCGGCGTATTCGAATACATCGTAAAAATGTGAAAGCGCTCCGCCTCCTCCCGAGGCTATGACCGGTATACCGACCGCACCCGTCACCGCTTTCGTAAGCTCGATGTCAAATCCCGATTTAGTGCCGTCGGCATCCATGCTCGTAAGCAATATCTCACCCGCGCCGAGCTTTTCCGCTTCAACAGCCCAAGCCACAGCGTCAAGTCCCGTATCGATCCTTCCGCCGTTGATATAAACGTTGTATCCGCTCTCGGTCTTTTTTGCATCTATTGCGACGACCACGCATTGACAACCGAATTTATCTGCCGCACGGCTTATGAGATATTTGTCGCGTATCGCCGCGGAATTTACGGATACCTTATCCGCTCCGGCGAGAAGTATATCACGGAAGTCATCAACGCTCCTTATCCCTCCGCCGACCGTAAGAGGCATAAATACCTCTTTAGCCGTACGCTCTACGACGTCGATTATAGTCCTTCTTTCTTCATTCGAAGCGGTGATATCGAGAAATACAAGCTCATCGGCTCCCTGAGCATTATAGAGCTTGGCGGCTTCGACAGGATCTCCTGCATCACGAAGCCCCACGAAATTCGTTCCTTTTACGACACGACCGTTTTTTACGTCAAGACAGGGTATGATCCTTTTGGTTATCATCAGTCCTTACACTTATCCTTTCTCGCGACAGCACTCAAGAGCCTCGGAAAGCTTCAACGTGCCGCTATAAAGAGATCTTCCGGATATCGCACCGTAAAGCCCCAGCTGTTTAAGCTCTTTTATGTCCTTTATATCCTTTATTCCGCCACTTGCCGTGATATCACAGCTCACGGATGCCGAAAGCGCCTTGAGCATCTCCAAATTAGGTCCCGTCAGCGAGCCGTCGCGGCTGATATCCGTAAATATGATATTGCGCACGCCGATATCCTCACATATCTTTGCGAACTCTATATAGTCAACATCGGATGTATCTTGCCATCCCGAAACGCTGACCTTTCCGTTTCTGGCATCTATACCGACCGATATATGCTCCCCGTAGAGCTTTACAGCCTCGCAAAGCAGATCTCTGTTTGATAGCGCCGCGGTTCCGAGAATGACCTTCTCCACGCCAACAGAAAGATATTCCTCGACGGTCTTAAGGTCTCTAATACCTCCGCCGACCTCGGTCCTTATGTGCAAAGCTGAAACGATATCTTCCACCGTACGCTTACCGGATGCGCGTCCGTCCTTAGCGCCGGAAAGATCCACGATGTGTATAAATTCAGCTCCGGTATCCTGAAAAGCGACCGCGGCATCAACGGGATCCTCGGCAACCTTATAAGCTGTGCCGTAATCTCCCTTGTATAGGCGTACAGCCTGAGAGTCAAGTATATCTATCGCAGGTATTATGATCATATCGCAAGCTCCCTTCAAAGCATCGTTAAAGTGTGTTCTATGTGAGGGAAACGAAATTTTTAAGTAAATGCAGACCTGCTTCACCGCTCTTCTCGGGATGGAACTGCGTACCGTATACGTTTCCGTTTCCGACTATTGCGGTCACATCATTGCCGTATTCGGTGACAGCGTAAAGCTGTGACGGAACATCGCAAACTCCCATATAGGAATGAACGAAATAAAAACAGCTTCCGTCGTCTATTCCTTCGGTAAGCGGATTTTTATTTACGGTACGTATAGCATTCCAGCCGATATGTGGGATCTTGTAACGTAAGTCTCCCTTGGGTACCTCAAGCTTTACCACGTCTCCGGATATCAGTCCAAGCCCCTCGCATTCGCGAAATTCCCAACCTCGGCTGAACAATAACTGCATACCGAGGCAGATACCGAGTATCGGCTTACGGTCGCTCTGCTCGGTGATAAATCCACCGATACCCGTTTGGCAGAGTGAGTCGACGGCGTCCGGAAAAGCGCCGACACCCGGAAGTATCAGGCTGTCTGCAAGCTCCAGCTCCCTTGTATCACCGGAGATAAAACTGTTGACTCCTATATATTTCAAAGCGTTCATAACGGAATGAAGGTTACCGCATCCGTAATTTATTATACCGACCTTTGACATTTTCCAAGCTCCTTCCAAGAATGAACATAAGCTTAAAGCGTTCCTTTAGCCGACAGCACTCCGTTGCCGAACGGAGTGACAGCTTCGCCTATCGCGCGAGCCACTGCCTTGAATACCGCTTCGGTTATATGGTGTTCATTTGAGCCGTGTTCCAGCTTTATATGCAAGGTCGCGCCCATATTTACAGCCAACGCACGCATAAATTCCTCTGTAAGCTGAGCATCGTAATCGCCTATAAACGGTGACGTCACGGGAACATCGTAATAAAGATACGGTCTGCCGCTTATATCCACCGCGCAGAAAGCAAGTGCCTCATCCATAGGAAGAAAGCTTTCGCCAAACCGTCTTATATTCGCGCGATCACCGAGTACCTCGGCAAACAGCTTTCCGAGAACTATACCGACATCCTCTACGGAATGATGACCGTCCACCCCAAGATCTCCGAGCATTTCAAGCTCGATCAAATAACCGCCGTGAACGCAGAACGAATTTAACATATGGTCAAAAAAGCCTATTCCGCTTCCGCCCTCGAGCTTACCGCACCCGAGCTTATCCAAGGTCAGCGACATCTTGATATCCGTCTCCTTGGTCTTTCGTGATAAAGTTGCTGTTCTCATGATCGTACCGTTGCCTTCGCATAAGCAAAAGCTCCCTTTCGAAATAATTGTGACTACCTCGCAAGCTCCTTCAAAATAACTGTAAGCTCGCGGATAAACTCGGTATTTTCGGCTTTAGTTCCGGCAGTCACCCGAAGTCCTCCGTTCATAAGGCGAACGGATATCCGTCTTTGATGCAACCGTGCGTGTACGCTTGATGCTTTTTTTGCATCGCAAAAGCGTACGTATATAAAATTCGTATCGCTTTCTTCCACCTTAAAGCCGCCAAGCTCCGAAAGTCGGTCGACTTCGGTGTACAGCTCGCCGACTTCCTGCTTGATCTTATTGATATTTTCAAGAATGCCGTCAAAATTTCGCATTGCCGCCGCGACCGCAGCTTGAGTAAGCGTATTCATATTGTACGGACTTTTCGTCTTTTTGAGCGCGTTTATCAAAGGAAGCGGACCGATGGCAAACCCACACCTCAGTCCTGCAAGCCCCAGCTTTGACACGGTCTTGAGAACTATAAGGTTACCGTGGTTTTGGACCTCGCTGACCAGGGAGCGTCCTTTACGCGCAAATTCCATATACGCTTCGTCGATCACCACCGGCACGTCCACAGCCTCAACAAATCTGAGTATCTCGGCACTGTCCTCAAGTACTCCCGTCGGATTACAGGGATTGGACAGCATAACAAGTCCTACTTTTTCACGCGTGGCTATCTCGGCAAGCTCACCGAAATCTATTCGCATCCCGTCCTTTTTTTCATACGTCACGACGTCCGTTCCCGAAAACTCGGAATAAAATTCATACATCGAAAAATCCGGGGCGCAAAGCAATATCCTGCCACCGTCACACAGAAAAGTATTGATGATCAGATTTATAAGCTCGTCCGAGCCGTCTCCGGCTACCAAAAGCTCGGAAGCTACTCCGAGATGCTCCCCGTACGCGGATAGAAGCTCCTTCATTTCCGGATCCGGGTAACGGTTAAGTGTACAAAGCTCTCTGTTAATGGTATCCAAAACCGCGACACGGCATTTTTCCGGCAACTCGAACGGACATTCGTTCGCATCAAGCTTTATCGACGGCGATGACGTATCGGGAACGTATTCCTTCATTCGGTCGATCCTGTCCGGAATATATTTGTTCATTATCTAAATGCTCCATTTCATTATATTCAGCCGAAAGCGCCACTCAAAGCTTACCGTCTGTGTTCCGGGCGTTCACTCTGATCTCTATCGAATTTGCGTGAGCGGTAAGTCCCTCGGCTCTTGCAAATCTTATAACGTCGTCACTTGCATGTCTGAGCGCGTCCTCGGAATAATACAGATAGCTCGATCTCTTAACGAAGCTGTCCACCGAAAGAGCCGACGAAAAACGCGCCGTGCCGTTCGTGGGCAACACGTGATTGGGACCGGCGTAATAATCACCGAGCGGCTCCGGTGAATAACATCCGAGAAATACCGAGCCTGCGTTCCTTACCTTGCCAAGCAATTCAAATGGCGACTCCACCATAAGTTCAAGATGCTCGGGAGCTATAAGATCCGAAATGCGAGCCGCTTCATCAAGCCCGTCAACGACTATTATCGAGCCGTAGCTGTCGAGCGAACGCCTTATGATATCTGCTCTCGAAAGATATGATAGCTGTTTTTCGATCTGCTCTTCTACCTCGCGAGCAAGAGATGCGGAGGTGGTGATCAAGATCGATGCCGCCATCGGATCATGCTCCGCCTGGCTCATAAAATCCGCCGCAACGTACGCCGGATCGGCAGTTCCGTCGGCAATGACGAGCACCTCGCTCGGTCCGGCAAACATATCTATATCTATCTTTCCGGCAACCATCCTTTTCGCCGTGGCAACAAAGATATTGCCCGGTCCCACTATCTTATCGACGGGCTTTACGCTCTCCGTTCCGTACGCCATAGCCGCGACGGCTTGCGCCCCCCCGACGGTAAGTATATCCGAAACTCCTGCAAGCTTCGCCGCGTACGCCACGGCAGGAAGTATCCCCTCGGGCTTCGGAGGAGTTGCCATAACTATGCTTTCGACGCCGGCTACCTTTGCCGGTATCGCATTCATAAGAACGGAAGAGGGATATGCCGCAGTTCCGCCCGGAACGTAAAGTCCTACGCGTCTGAGCGGAAGCACGCGCTGTCCCATTATACGGTCTCCGCTATTATCGATCCAGCTCTGCTGTTTTTGCTTTTCATGAAAAGAATAAATGTTTTCAGCCGCTCTTTCCATAGCCGCCTTAAGCTCCGGAGGGACCTTGGTGCACGCCTCCTCCTTCTGCTCTTCTGTCATATACAGTTCATTCAGTTTGACGTGATCGAAGCGTTCACTGTAATCCCGAAGTGCGGCATCTCCGTCTTTACGCACTACGCCGATTATTTCCTTTACTGCGGCGTTTATGCTCTCATTATCCTGATCGGCTCGTTTCTCCAGTAATCCTATAAGCTCCGAAGCATCGTTCTTGCTGTAAAGTTTCATATTTATAACCACGCCTTTCTAAATCATAGCAGTTTTGTGACGGTTTCGGCTTTGCCGAAATGCGATCGTTCAGATCGCAAGGCACAAAACGCATCTGAAAGATTTATCTTTCAGACTTTGACACTGCCTTTCTTAAGTCTGTAGCACGGAGACGGGACGTCCCGTCATTCACTCGGAAAGCCGCGTTCCGCGCTCATACATTACGTCTTTCTCTCACGACCTTTTTAAGACCTGAGAGAAGCTTATCAAATTCCTCTTTCTTCATTTTGACCGAAGCCGTATTTGCAATGAAGCGAGCCGAGATATCCGCTACGTCCTCGTATACCTCAAGCCCATTTGCTTTAAGCGTAGAGCCGGTCTCGACTATATCAACGATGGCATCTGAAAGTCCGAGAAGGGGAGCAAGCTCCACGCTTCCGTCTATCTTTACCACCTCGACGTCCACGCCCAAGGAATTGAAATAATTCTTAGTGACGTTGGGGTATTTCGATGCGATCACTTTATGTGAATAACCGTCATAAAAGCTTTTCCCCTTGATACCTGCAAGAGCAAACCGACATTTACCGAATTCAAGGTCAAGAAGCTCGTATATCGATGCCCCTGCCTCCATTATGGTGTCCTCGCCGACGATACCGCCGTCGCACACACCGTGTTCAACATAAGTTATAACGTCGGCGGCTTTAGCGAGCACTATCTCTATATCGTCGCCCACGCGAAATAAAAGCTTTCTTCCCTTCTTATCCTCATCAAGTTCGCTTACGTCATATCCGCTGAGCGCAAGATAATCAAGCGCTTTCTTTTCTATCCTTCCCTTAGTAAGAGCAAGCCTTAACATTTTGATCTCCATTCTGCCGCACGGAGCGGCGCAAATACTGTATGAAATTGACGAAAGCTTAAAGCTCAAAGCACTGTATATCTCCGTTGCCCCTAAATAGCTTTATAAGCTTGATACCGAGCTTTTCGGCATACCCCTCGGCATCCGTGATATCGCCGTACGGCGACAGCTCGCTCTCCGGGTGAGCATCGCAATATGCGATCGCCGCGCCAAGAGCCTCGCATTCAAATACCACAAGCTCCGATAAGGTCTTGTTTTTTCCGACATCGCGCTGTCCGCTCCTTAAAAGCGTGTCAGCGACCGTACTCAGATTTATACCGAAGCCCGTTGCCGGAAGCTCGCGGTCAAAATTAGCCACCAGCCGATCGTAACGACCACCCGTGAGCACACATTCTCCGGCGCCCTCCATATAACCCCTGAATACAGCTCCGGTATAATAATCAAGCGTATGAACTATACCGAGATCTATCATTATCCTGTCTTTATATCCGGCACGGCACAGGGCGTCGTAAAGCTGTTTTAGATAGGCGAGAGCCGAAAGTGCCTCCGTGTTGCCGTCTGCAAGCGCCTCAGCTCTTGAGAACACCTCTTCTCCGCCGAAAAGAAACGGTATCTCCTTGATCTTATCGGAAGCGGTTATCTTATTCGTATCCTTAGCTTCAACGAGACGTCTGAGCTTATCGGACTGCTCCGCATCAAGCTCAAGCTCCCTTGTAAGCGCATTATAATAACCGACGTGTCCTATCTCAAGCTTATTATCCACACCGAAGGTATCAAGAGTTTTGAGCGCATATATCATACACAGAAGATCGCTGTGCACCCCGGATGCTCCGAGCATCTCTATCCCGCTTTGGAATATCTCGCTCCTTCTTCCGGTATGCCCTGCATTCTGCCTGTAAACTCTTTGATGATAGAATAGCTTATACAGACCGTCACTTGAAAGTCTCGTTGCCGCAACACGTGCTATTGGCGTCGTGTTGTCAGCGCGTAGAACGAGGAGGCTCCCGTCAAGGTCGCTCAGCTTATACATCCGCTCCTCGGCAAGAGCGCTACAGGTCTTGAATACGTCGTAATATTCGACGCCGGGCGTTACTATTTCGGAAAATCCGTTGCGCCCGTACAGTTCTGTCAGCGCATCGGTAAGCTCGCGGTATATCTTTGCTTCCCCGAACAGCAGATCTCTCGTACCGTTCGGAATGTTTTTGTTTTTATTCGTCATCAACATATCAAAATTGACCTTTCTGTTGGATATGCGGTGCACGTAAGCGACCGCAGGAGCTTTTCAGAAGAATCTTATCTGGTTGGTATCGTCAAGTCCTTCAAGCACGCCGTTTCTTTTCAGTATCTCGACGTGAGTTTTAGAAAGTCCCGCTTTTTGCTGAAGCTCTTCTACCGAGAGCAACGTTTCCGAGTCGGATACGCTTTCGATAGCCTCAGCGGCTTTTTCGCCAAGCCCCGGGAGCGCGGAAAACGGTATTCTCAATTTTCCGTCCTCGGGAAGAAAGACCTTCGCCCTTGATCTGTACAGGCGCGGCGGAAGAAATTCGAAGCCTCTCGCGTAAAACTCCACCACGAGCTGCCATATCGGGATCATATCCTTTTCGGCGGCGGTGGCATCCTTTCCTCTGGTGTTTATGTCAGCGATACATTCTCTCAGATATTCTTTTCCTTTGAGTGCAGTTTCCGCATCAAATCCGCCCGGAGCGACCGTAAGCATTCCGGCGTAAAAAGCAAGCGGATAATATATCTTATACCAACCGAGACGTATCGCGGTTATATCGTACGCGACCGCGTGAGCCTTCGGAAACATGTACTCTATCTTATTGCAGGAATCGATATACCATTGATCCACATTATGGCTCTTCATTATCTCTATCTGCTTTTCCGAAAGGAACTTGTTCTTTTTACGAACGGTCTCCATTATATTGAAGGCATCGCTCGGATCAAGTCCCGCGTGCATAAGATAGACCATTATCGAGTCACGTGTTCCGATACATTCGGATATCGTGCAGGTACCGTCGGCTATCAAGTCCCTCGCGTTATCGAGCCACACGCCGGTGCCGTGTGAAAGCCCGGAGATCTGAAGCAGGTCTGAAAACGTCTTTGGCTGTGCTTCCTTGAGCATCTGTCGAACGAACGGCGTTCCAAGCTCCGGAAGCCCGAACGTTCCCGTCTCGCAATCTATATCCTCCGGTCTTACTCCCAAAGGCTCCGGCGTTAGGAGCAGATCGTATACCTTTCGGTCATTCATCGGGATGTCCGCGATCTTAACGCCCGAAAAACGTTCCATATAAACGTATTTCGTAGGAACATCGTGTCCGAGACAGTCAAGCTTCAGGATAGTATCGTGCAGGTGGTTGAAATCGAAATGCGTGGTTATTACGGTGGATCTCGGATCGTCAGCCGGATGCTGTACCGGTGTAAAGTCGTATATCTCGTATTCGTGCGGAATAACGACTATTCCTCCGGGATGCTGTCCTGTCGTACGCTTGACACCGACACATCCGTTAATGAGACGTTGTATCTCGGCGCGGTTGAGATTTATCCCACGCTCGTCCATATATTTCCGTACAAAACCGAACGCAGTCTTTTCGGCGAGCGATCCGAGCGTACCGGCGCGAAAAACGTTTTCTGCACCGAAAAGCTCTTCGCAGTATTTATGCGCATCACCTTGGACATCTCCCGAGAAATTGAGGTCTATATCCGGAGATTTTTCTCCCTTGAAGCCCAAAAACGTCTCAAAAGGTATTTCGTGACCGTCACATATCATAGGAATACCGCAATTCGGACAATTCTTATCCGGAAGATCAAATCCGGAGCCGACCTCGCCGTTAAGGAAAAATTCACTGTGGCGGCATTTTGCGCAGCGGTAATGCGGTGGGAGAGGGTTGACCTCCGAAACACCCGCCATCGTTGCCACGAACGAAGAGCCGACCGAGCCTCGCGAGCCGACCAGATATCCGGCACGCTCGCTGTTTGCTATCAGCTTTTGAGCGATCATATACAAGACTGCAAATCCGTTATCTATGATAGGCTTAAGCTCTCTGTTCAGCCTATCCTCCACGACCTTGGGGAGTTGGTCTCCGTACCATTCGTGTGCGCGCTTCCAGCAGATCTCCTGAAGCTCCTCGTCGACACCGTCCATTTTAGGCGTGTACGAGCCTTTAGGTATAGGGCGAATATCACCGTCTATCATATCGGCGATCTTATTCGTATTTTCGACGACGACCTCGTACGCTTTTTCCTCACCGAGATATGCAAATTCGGCAAGCATCTCCTCGGTCGTACGGAAATAGAGCTTGGTCTCTCTGTCGGCGTCCGCAAATTTTCCGTGAATAAGCACCTGGCGGTATATCTCGTCCTCGGGATTTAAAAAATGCGCGTCACAGGTGGCGCATACGGGCTTACCAAGCTCTTCTCCGAGCTTTACGATCTTGCGGTTAAAGCCACGTAGCATCTCCCAATTTTTTTGTCCGTCGGGCGTCTTTGCATCGCCCTTATCAAGCATAAAAGCGTTATTTGACAGCGGTTGTATCTCAAGATAATCGTAAAATTCCGCTATTCTTTTAAGCTCGTCATCGGGCTTGTCCTCGACCACGGCTCTGAAAAGCTCCCCGGCTTCACACGCAGAGCCGACTATTATCCCCTCGCGCAGTTCACCCATAAGAAGAGTTTTGGGCACCCGAGCCGTGTAATAAAAGTAATCTATATAGCTTTTTGAGACTATTTTATACAGATTTTTCAGTCCTGAGGAGTTTTTGGCGAAAAGTATGACGTGGTACGTATTTTTGATCTTTTTGGGATCGGCGTGCTCCGCCATCACCCTGACCATGCCGTGGATATCGGTTATTCCCTCTTCCCTAAGCTTTAGCGTAAGCCTGTACAGTATCTTTGCCGTGATCTCCGCATCGTCGCAGGCGCGGTGGTGATGGAAATCCTCAAGCTTGAAATAATCCTTGAGCGCATCCAGATTGTGTCGCTTAAGATCCGTGTTAACGTATCTCGAAACAGCCAATGTGTCAAGATAGGTATTGCTGAATCTCATACCACATTCATTACATGCGCGACGTATGAAGCTCGTATCGAACGAAGCGTTGTGAGCTACGAGCATTGAGTCTCCCGCAAATTCCAGAAACGCTTTTAAGGCATCTTCGAGCTTCGGTGCACCCTTCACGTCCTCATCGGTTATGGACGTAAGAGCGGTTATCTCCTCCGGAATATGAAACCCGGGATCTATGAACGTATCAAAACGGGCAAGTATCTCTTCGCCCCTGCATCTGACGGCACCTATCTCGATTATTTTATCGGTAACTGATGACAGTCCCGTGGTCTCTATATCAAATACCACGAATTCATCATTAAACGAGCACTCCTGATCGCCGAATACCGCTCGCGCGGTATCATCAACGAGATAAGCTTCCACACCGTAAAGTATCTTTATTCCGCCCCCGAGCTTATCGAGTGCCTCCATAGCCGGAGGAAAAGCCTGTACGTTTGAGTGATCCGTTATGGCGACCGCAGGATGACCGTAGGCTTTTGCTGTTTTGATAAGCTTGGCAGGCTCGATTATAGCATCCATCTGCGAGAGCTGAGTATGCAGATGCAGCTCCACCCTCTTTTTTGGCGCATTATCAACACGCGCCGATTTTTTGCTTATCTCCATTATAGCGGAAGGAACAAATTCATTAGTATTCGAAAAATCGTCAGTCGAATACACGCCGTTTATCGCAACGACCGGACAGGCATTTATCTTCGCTATAAGCTCCGATGACTCCTTGGTCTCGACCACGAGCTTACAAGGAACGGAAGCTTCATTGTTTGTGACGCCAAAGCTGATGACCTGCTTTCTTCCCCTGGCTACCTCTCTGATCTCGGGAGAGAATATCTGTCCAACGATCACACGTGCCGTTCCGTCAGGCGATATCATATCACGTAGATCCGTGACACGCTCGATCGAAAAAGCATTTCCGAATATCGCCGTGGGAGAAGAAATATCAAAAAGCATACTTCCGCAACGCAATATTCCACCGTCAAGATATTCCAGCGGAGTAAAATGACTGCAGGCGGAAGCCAACGGCGTTTTAGCCTGCTCCTCGCGTACTTTCTCAAGTCTTTTTTCTCTATCTGCGCGTTCAAGCTCAGCCTTATGCGCCTCAAGCTTAGCCGCTCGCTCCTCGTCCCGTATTATAGATACGGTGAAATCGAGACCGAATTCATCCTTCAGTATCTGTTCGGCTATTTGTGGTGTATCATCATTGTACAAAAGACGTATACCGCCGTTTGAAAATCCTATCTTGACCTCAACGGTCATCCTTTCCATATCGACGTCATAATCGTAATCGTAGAAAAAGCCGTTAGCTACCGCTCCTCGTCTTTGAAGCTCGATAAGCATCTCGTCAATATAACTGACGCTGAACAGCTCTTTTCCGTATATCGGTATGATATGAACGTAGTTTAACTGATAGGCGCTTTTGATCTCGTTTTCGAGCGCTTGAAGATCCCGTTTAGTATAAACGGACGGAAATTCAACGCGCACTTCGATAAATTTAGCTTCCTTGTTACATCTGAATTTATAGCTTCCGGCAGAGCGCATTATCTGTGCACATCTACCCGAAGTCGGAGTGTATCTTCCGAAAAGCTCCGAAAGCGTCTTGTTTGCCATTTATTCAACATCCTTTCCTGCCATCCGAGCGGCAACGGTATACCGCAGGACGGAGAAACCGCAAATTTCGAGTATTAAAAGGTATTGATCTCTTTTATCAGCTCACCGACTATATCGCTTTCGCTGAGCTTTCTCACTATTTCGCCGTGGCGGAAAAGCACCGCTTCTCCGTTACCTCCCGCAAAGCCTATATCGGCTTCCCTTGCCTCTCCGGGACCGTTAACGACACATCCCATAAGCGCGACGGTGACCGGTCTTGAAGGATGTACATCCTTCTCAACTCTCGCTTCAAATTCGTTCACGATAGATATAAGATCGATCTTCGTCCTGCCACAGGTGGGACATGAGATAACGTTTATCGGAGACGTCCTGTATCCAACAGCGGATAACAGCTCTTTTGCCGCCTTGATCTCCTTTATCGGATCGGCGGTAAGCGAGACACGAACGGTATCCCCTATGCCGTCACACAGCAAAGTTCCGATACCCACAGCACTTTTCAGAACTCCGACACGCTCGCTCCCTGCCTCGGTAACACCTAAATGAAGCGGATAATCACAGCTTTCCGCGAGTATCCGATTTGCCCGTATCATAGTCACGGGATCGGATGATTTTATAGATATGACCGTATCGAAGAAATCAAAGCGTTCAAGTATCCTCGCGTGCTCAAGTGCACTTTCGGCGAGCGCCTCGGCGGTGGGAGAGCCGTATTTTTTCAAAATATCCTGCTTAAGAGAGCCGGAATTAACTCCTATCCTTATCGGAATGCCGCGCGTCCGACAAGCCGCAACGACCTTTTTGACGTTATCGTCTCCGCCTATATTTCCCGGATTTATCCGTATCTTGTCCGCCCCTCTCTCCGCGCATGCGACCGCGATGCGCCAATCAAAATGTATATCGGCAACGAGGGGTATCACAACTCCGGCGTCGCGAAGCTTTTCGAATATTCCTGCGCTCTCCGTATCCGGAACAGCGAAACGCAATATCTGACATCCGGCGTCCTGCAACAGAAGTGCCTGCTTGATACAGGCTTTGGTATCATGCGAGGGCGTATTGCACATAGATTGCACAAGAATCGGAGAATTGCCTCCGAGCGTAACTCCGCCAAGCCTTACCGTCCTCGTTTTTCTTCTGATAATATCCATTTCCAAGAATATCCTCCGCACAGGTCAGCTTATACTTAAGCTAACGGTTTATCAACATAAATACATCCTTACAGGCGACCACGACCATGATCAGCATAAGCACCAATATTCCGACAGTATGCACCATAGCTTCAACGTCGGGCTTCACCGGCTTACGTCTGATAGCTTCAACGAGCAGAAAAACAAATCTTCCGCCGTCGAGAGCAGGGATAGGTAAAAGATTAAATATTCCCAAGTTCATCGATATCAAAACGAGCATATTGAGCACCGTCGTCCAACCGCTCTTCGTCGCTTCTCCGAGCGCTTCTGTGATACCTATAGGACCGGAGACCTGATCAAGTCCGTATCTACCGGTAATCAATCCCGCAAACGACTCCCAACACATCTCCATCGAGCTTATACATTTGTAAAACGAGTGCTCGATGACGGTAAAAAAGTTCTTTTCCGCGCGCAATACCGTAAAATCAACACTACCAAAGGTAACTCCGGAGCTTTCGTACGTAGGAAATACCACGCCTTCAACGTCCAGCTTTTCCCCGTCTCTGATGACAGTCACCGTAACGGGCTTAGTTCCTTTAAATGCCACCGTATATACCAGATCGTCTACTATATGCACGCGTTTTCCGTCTATCTTCAGTATCTCGTCGCCGGGAAGGAGCTTTTCGTATGTGTTGGAGACGGAGCTTTCCGTGATCTCCTCGCCGCTCTGCTCTTCCGAAGCCTCGGGCGGACGGGTATTCGCGATCACCGTTGAGCCGAGCTTATCCGTACCTATCACAACGATACACATGACCAACGCGGCAAAAATTATATTCACCAGCGCTCCACTGACTATGATCACCATTCTCTGCCATACAGGCTTACAACAGAAGGCAGCTTCGTCACTTGAGTCGCCGTTCTCGCCTTCAATGCTGTTAAAGCCGCCGATAGGAAACACCCTGAGCGAATACACGGTACCGCTTTTTTTACTTTTTACCGAAAAGATCTTCGGTCCCATACCGATAGCAAACTCATTCACTCTGACGCCGAATATACGCGCGGCGACAAAATGTCCCATCTCGTGTACAAAGATCAATATGCCAAACAGAAGTAATGCGATCAAAATACTCAAAATAAATATCCTTTCATTAGGGGCTTATCTGTGCAAAAAACGTTCGTTCACTCTTCTTTTTGCTTCCCTGTCGGCTTCGAACACGGCATCAAGCGTGTCGCATTCGGTGACCGAAGTATTTAGTGTTGCATCCTCAACTGAACAAAACAGCTCCGGAAGAGTGATCTTATCCTCAAGATACAAAGCCACGGCGGCTTCGTTGGCGCCGTTCAATGCGGCGCATGCGCCCCCACCGACGGCAAATGCAGTCTTAGCCAGATCAAGAAGCGGAAACACATCACGGTCAGGCTTGAAAAACGTCATACTTCCAAGCTTTGCAAGATCGAGTGGAGGCGTGACACCCTCAAATCTTTCGGGAGCGGTAAGCGCGTATTGGACGCAGAGCCTCATATCCGGAACAGCCATCTGCGCTATGATAGCGTTGTCGTTATATTCCACCATCGAATGTATCACGCTCTCGGGATGCACTATCACGTCTATCCGCTCGGGATCAAATCCAAAAAGCCAAGCCGCTTCTATTATCTCAAATCCCTTATTCATCATGGTGGCGCTGTCCACCGTTATCTTCTTACCCATGCTCCACGTCGGGTGCTTTAGGGCGTTAGATGCTTTTTGTAAAGCCACCTGCTCACGCGTCATTCCTCTGAACGGTCCTCCGGAAGCGGTGAGTATCAAGCGTTTTACCTGATCTGACCTCCCTGCTGAAAGAGCTTGCCAAACGGCGCAATGCTCGCTGTCGACCGGTAGTATGGGAAGATTTTTTTCATTGGCGAGAGAGGTCACTATCTTTCCGGCAGTAACAAGACTTTCTTTATTTGCGAGCGCAAGACGTTTTCCGGAACTGAGCGCGGCTACCGACGGACGAAGCCCTGCAATACCGGTAACCGAATTAAGCAGTGTGTCCGCATCGGCTTCTGCGGCGACAGTCTCCGCCGCGGACTCTCCCGAAACTATTCGACAAGCCGTATCCGCTACACCGAGCTTTAGCTCAGCGGCGGCATTCGGATCTGCGACACCGCAGATATCCGGAGAAAATTCTCTTATTATCCGTTCCGCCGTAGCTATATCCCTTGCACAGCTTATAGCCGTCACCCTCATATTAAAGTGACGGGCGACCTCAAGCGCCTGCATACCGACTGAGCCTGTCGCACCTGTGATCGCTATTTTTTTGACGCATTCATTATTATCCAACGCACATAACCATCCTGACCTTCCAACAGTGTATCCGTAATACTATCTTATGATGCCACTGCGAAAAAAATAAATATCCGAAACGCGCTCCGAGTAAAAAATATGGGGCATTTCCGCGAATACAGAAACGCCCCGAGCTATTTATGCGTATACAGTCAATAAAACAAGGCGTTAGAAGAAAACAAAACGCAAACGATATATATGAACGGTCCCGTTGCTATGCATGAATCAAACCTGTCCATAACTCCGCCGTGACCGGGAAAAAGCTTTCCGTAATCCTTAACTCCGTGCTCTCTTTTTACGAGAGATGCGATAAGATCTCCGCATTGGCTGACGAGACAACCAATAAATGTAACGAGCAACAAGACCGGATAATTAGGCTTCATACCAAACCCTAACTGAGTTACGACACCGAAGATCACGGTTATGAGAAGAGTACCGATTATGCCGCCAATGGCGCCCTCGACGGTCTTTTTGGGGCTAACGTCGGGTATGAGCTTATGTTTGCCGAAAAATACTCCGGTAAAATACGCCATAGCATCGCATATCCACGGAATAAGAAACCACAGAAAAAACATCACCAGCCCGTATTCCATATCCCTCAAAAGCAGTAGCGACGAGAAACCGGAGGAAACGTACACTGTCATGACCGTGACTGTGGTCATCTCGGATATCTTATGCTTTCCCTTTGAAAAAACAGCCGATACGAGCATTATGAAAGAGTAAACTGTACAGAGCATAAACGCATATCTTAGATACTGAACGGTCTCGGGGATCGTTCGCGCCAATATCTGCAGGGTGACGGTCAAACCCACCGATGGGATGAGCAGGATCGGAGACCGTTCTTTTCCGACGCATCTCAGTATCTCATATACGCCGACGGCAGAAAGTACGGACGTGAAAACAACGAGCAAAAAAGTATCCGAAAATATGATGAATGGGATAAGTATAACAATGCCTATCGCAGCAGTCGTTATCCGTTTTAACATTATAAAGCTCCCTTTAAATATGAGTTATCTCAGCTATTCTCAGAGATATTACCGAAGCGCCGTGTCCGACCGTAAAAGCTTTCAACGGCGGCGTCGATATCGCGCTCCGAAAGCTCCGGCCAAAGAACATCTGTAAAATACAGCTCGGAATACGCAGATTGCCACATGAGGAAATTGGAAAGTCGTTGTTCCCCCGCAGTCCTCACGATAAGATCCGGCGGAGGGCAACCGTGTGTATATACACGCTCGTCAATAAGCTCTTCCGTGATCTCGGTCACACCATCATTTATCAAGCTGTTAACTGCGTGGACTATCTCGTCACGACCGCCGTAATTGAGTGCAACATTGAGTCGCTTGGATCTACCTGCCGAGCGGCACTCCGCGCTCTCGATCTTCCGCTTGAGCCTATCCGAGAGCGGAGCCATGTCGCCGATAAATTTCACCTCGATGTCGTAATCGTCCGTTTTTTTCAGCAAACGGTCAAGATAGCGCTCAAGAAGCTGCATTATCCGATCGACCTCCGCCTTCGGTCTGCTCCAATTCTCCGTAGAAAACGCGTATACGGTAACGCACTTGATACCGATCTCGCCGCAATATCTTACTACACGCTCAAAGGTGCTTGCGCCCTTCGTGTGTCCGTATTCGCGAGGAAATCCTTTCGACGTCGCCCATCTCCCGTTTCCATCCATAATGAACGCTATATGCTTGAGTCTTTCGTCAACGGTCATTTCGAGAGCGTCCCTTTCTGCGTAATGATATTCGGTCAACAGCACCGAACAGACCGAGCATTAAACGGTCATTATCTCCTTTTCCTTTGCCGCACATATGACTTCAAGCTGTTTTACGTACTTATCGGTCATATCCTGAACGTTCTTTTCCGAGGTCTTTTGCTCATCCTCGGTCATCTCGCCCTTTTTCTTCATATCCTTGCAACGGTCGTTCGCATCGCGGCGGATATTACGCACTGCGATCTTAGCCTCCTCCGTCAGCTTCTGCACCTGCTTGGTAAGCTCGCGGCGGCGATCCTCGGTGGGAGCCGGGAAGCTCAGGCGAAGCATCTTGCCATCATTTTGCGGCACTATTCCGATATCGGAAGCGAGTA
This sequence comes from uncultured Lachnospiraceae bacterium, assembly GCA_964570105.1. Lineage (GTDB taxonomy): Bacteria > Bacillota > Clostridia > Oscillospirales > CAG-272 > SIG673. The sequence goes on from CAZMWM010000002.1 coordinate 25,498, forward strand.
TAGCCTTCTCTATCGGCTTGAGCAAAGAAGCATCCCAAGGGCTGATAGTCATAGTACGCGCATCCGGCATGGCAATAGCGGCAACGCCGTTTATAGCTGTGGGCGAGCCGTAATAATCCACGGTCACCTTATCAAGTATGGCAGGATTTGCTCTTCCGGCGCGAATGGTAGCCAACTCATGCTCAAAGCTACCTATCGCCTTCTGCATTTTTTCTTCAAATTCCTTAGTATTGAGCTTCATATCATTCCCTTTCATTCCGTCTGTTCTCAGCCCGACGGCGGCGGTATTTTCTTGTTTGTGAATTATATGTAAGTTTATAAGAGGCGCAGACCTTTCAGTGCGTGCTCTTATAACAAGCCGCGTCAGCAGGTGACCGTCGTACCGATCTTCTCGCCGTTCACACCGCGAATTATGTTCCGGGGATCGGCAAGCCCGAAGAGCAATAACGGAAGCTTATTTTCAAGCCCGAAGGAAGCGGCTGTAATGTCCATAACGCCAAGGCGTTTTTCAAGTATCTCCGAATACGATATCTCTTCGATCTTTTTAGCCGTGGAATCAATGTTGGGATCCGCAGTATATACCCCATCCACATTCTTTGCGAAAAATGCTATATCGGCTTTTATCTCCACCGCACGAAGGATAGCGGTAGTATCCGTAGTAAAATACGGACTGCCGGTACCGGCACCGAATATAACGACTCTGCCGGCTTCGAGATGCCGTATAGCCTCCTCGCGCACGAACGGCTCGGCAACGCCCTTTATCTCGACCGCAGTCATCACCCTTGCGTCAACACCGGCGGAAACAAATGCGTCCTGAAGCGCAACGGCGTTGATAACGGTCGCGAGCATTCCCATCCTGTCAGCGCGCACTCTGTCCATTCCGCCGCCTTCCCTGCCGCGCCAGATATTACCACCTCCGACCACTATGGCTATCTGCGCTCCGGCAAGCAAGCATTGCTTTATTTTCGAAACCACCTCATCGATAAAGTCATAATCGTAAAGCCCGTCCTTTTTATTTGCAAGAGCTTCACCGGAAAGCTTGAGCAATATTCTTTTATAATACGGTGAATTTTCCATTGATCCCGGTTTCCTTTCGTATAAAAATTCAGTTACACCCTATATTATAATATAAAGGAGCCAAAAAAGCAATATACTTCATAGAAATTTATCATTTTGAACGGCATTTTTTCTTTCCGAGACGTAAATATCAGAAGCTTTGCCCCCAAATAAGCCCACGTCTCTCGAAAAAACTCAACTAAGAGTGTTCACAAACATAAAGACCGAGAGGACAGTCCCATCGACCATCCCCTCGGTAAGCACCGAAAACGGCTATATGATACATCGGTACATTGAGCGTTCATTCCTCGACATAATTGTAATTGATAGTTATAGAATAGTATTCGAGGTAGATTTTGCTTATCGCATCCCATTCTTCTTCACTACCGGTGTAATTTATGGTAGCAAGACTATCGCAGAAAAGGAACGCATATTCTCCTATGCTCGTTACAAGTTTACCAAAACAACTTGACGGGATAATAACATTTTTATCCGAATAACACCAAAGTCGGATTTTGTCAATACTTATTTAAAAAAGAATTACAAAAGTGCCGGATAAACAGAAAAACCACGTTGCCGCAAACACGGCAACGTGGCAAAATGACCCTATGATGCTTTGACCGTCGGTGAATTATTTCGCGGTGAGCTTTGCGATCTCCTCGGCGAAATTATCCTCTCTCTTCTCAAGACCTTCGCCCTTGGTGAAGCTCACGACCTTGACGACCTTTATGCTTCCGCCGAACTGCTTTGCGCAACTCTCGGTATACTTTGCGACCGTCATCGAATCATCCTTAACGTACTCCTGCTCCACAAGGCAGTGCTCCTGATAATACTTGCCGAGCTTACCCTGAGCCATCTTTGAGATGATCTGATCGGGCTTGCTTGCGTTCTTGGGATCGCTCTTGATCTGAGTCATGATTATCTCAAGCTCAGCATCGAGAACGGACTGAGGGACATCCTCGCGATTTACGTATTCGCAGGGATTGGCGGCGTACTGCAAAGCTATGTTTTTAGCATACTCGGCAAAGCCCTCGTTATTAACAGCGGCACCGTCAGCCTCGAAGGTAACGATAACGCCCATCTGTCCTTTACCGTGGATATAAGAAGCCAAAACTCCTTCGACTATAGCGAAGCGGCGGATGCTGAGCTTCTCACCGATCTTAAAGGTCTCTTCCTTGAGGGTGACCTCAACGGTATCCTCGGAGCCGTCGTACTTGCAAGCCATAAGTGCCTCAACATCAGCAGGTCTGTTGGCAAGAACGGTACGAAGCAAGCCCTTGACATAATCCTGGAACTTTTCGTTCTTTGCGACGAAGTCGGTCTCGGTATTGACCTCGATCATAGCGGCAGTCTTGCCGTCATCGCTCTTAAGTATATCAACAAGTCCCTCGGAAGCGATCCTCGACTGCTTGGAAGCCGCCTTCGCAAGTCCCTTCTCACGAAGGACCTTAACAGCCTCTTCAAAATCGCCGTCAGCCTCAACGAGTGCCTTTTTACAATCCATCATTCCACAGCCGGTCTGTGCTCTCAGCTCGGCTACCATCTTAGCGGTTATCTGTGCCATCTCAATATACTCCTTAATTTTTATTGACCGCACAACTGTGTTACGGTACTATTATCCGAATGTCACCACCCGGCAAACAGCGGCTCGGGTGTCACTGTCGGATCGAACTTACGCGTTTTCCTCACCGGCGTCATTATCGGCTTCCGCATCCTCTTCCTGAACGCCCTGCTTACCCTCAAGTATAGCATCGGCAAGGACAGAAGAAATGAGCTTTATAGCACGGATAGCGTCGTCGTTACCGGGGATCACGTAATCAGCATCATCTGGATCGCAGTTGGTATCAACTATAGCAACCACCGGAATACCGAGCTTCTTAGCCTCAAGCACTGCGTTGTGCTCCTTGCGGGGATCGACGATAAATACGCAGTCGGGAAGTCTCTCCATATCCTTTATTCCGCCGTAATCGCGCTCAAGGTCATGCTTTTCCTTAAGGAGCTTGGCAACTTCCTTCTTGGTAAGAGAATCGAATACTCCGTCTGCTTCCATCTTCTCGATCTGACGGAGACGTGCAATGCTCTTACGTATGGTCTTAAAGTTGGTGAGCATACCACCGGGCCAACGGCTGTTTACGTAGTACATTCCGCAACGCTGTGCCTCATCTCTGACCGCGTCAGCCGCCTGCTTCTTCGTACCTATGAAGAGCATAGTGCCCTTCGCAACGGAAAGGTCGCGCACGTACATATACGCTTCTTCGAACTTTCTGACGGTCTTTTGAAGGTCGATGATGTAGATACCGTTACGCTCGGTGAAGATGTACTCCTTCATCTTAGGATTCCATCTTCTGGTGTGATGTCCGAAATGGACGCCTGCTTCAAGCAGTTGCTTAATAGAAATAACTGACATTTTTCAAATGTCCTCCTTTGGTTTTTCCACCACAGCGCCATCTCAAACGACTTGCGTCGCCACCAAATTCGGCTCTGTGTGTGTGTTAAGTTGTATTATATCACATCTCGATAAAAAAATCAATAGACAGCGCTTGATTTTACATATTATTCACATTTATCTCTTCCCTATCCGCCGTCTTTTTGCACTCGGTCTGCATAAGAGCGTACCGAGTGCATTTTTGCTTTGTAAAAAACCGCTGAAATCGAAAAAAATGATTGACAAAGCGATATTTTAAGTGTATAATAACCTCATTAAGATAAAGATCGGCAAGATCACTTAGGAGGCGTATTTATGGGTGGATTTTTCGGCGCTGTAAGCAAGCACGACGCGATAAGCGACGTTTTTTTCGGAACAGATTATCACTCTCATCTCGGTACTAAGCGTGCCGGTATAGCCGCGTTCGATCGGGAGCTTGGACTTCAAAACGAGGTGCACAATATCGAAGCCTCACCCTTCCGCACGAAATTTGCAAGCATATTTGACACCATGCACGGTAGCTCCGCCATAGGATGTATAAGCGATGCGGATCCTCAGCCGTTACTCATCCGCTCAAATCTCGGGAAATACGCCATCTGCGTCATAGGCGTTATCAACAACTCGGAGGAGCTTATAGAAAAATTTCTCACGTACAGTAACGGACATTTCGATATCATGACCAACGGCAACGTAAACATAGCCGAGCTTGTCGCGGCTATGATAAACCAAAAAAATACATACGTTGACGGTATCCGATTTGCCCAAAAGGAGATAGAAGGCACAGCTTCCATACTCATATTAAAGGATGACGGCGCACTGATAGCCGCACGCGACAGATACGGACGTCTCCCGGTGCTGGTCGGAAAAAATAAAAAGGGGTATTGCGTCTCCTTTGAATCCTTCGCTTATCTCAAGCTGGATTACGACGATGAGCTTGAGCTTGGTCCGGGCGAGATAGTAGAGGTGTCCACCGACGGGATAAAACAGCTTGCCGAGCCGGGAGATGAAATGCATATATGCGCGTTCCTTTGGTCTTATTACGGCTACCCTACCTCTGTATATGAGGGAGTAAACGTAGAGACTATGCGTTACCGTAACGGCGAGATAATGGCAAAGAATGATACGGAAAAAGGAATAAACGGCGGCATAGATTACGTGAGCGGCGTACCTGACTCGGGAACTCCGCACGCTATAGGCTACGCCAACGCAAGCCACATACCCTTTGCGCGTCCGTTTATAAAATATACCCCGACATGGGCAAGGAGCTTTACTCCGTCAAAGCAAGCGGCAAGGAACAAGATAGCTAAGATGAAGCAGATCCCCGTTCACGAGCTGATAAAGGGAAAGAGCCTGCTTTTTGTCGACGATTCGATAGTCCGCGGAACTCAGCTGAAGGAGACCGTTGAATTTCTTTATAACAACGGCGCCAAAGCGGTGCATATGCGTTCGGCATGTCCTCCCGTTATGCACAGCTGTAAGTATCTGAATTTTTCGCGTACCAATAACGACAACGAGCTGATAACTCGCAGGACCATACTCGAGCTTGAAGGCGAAGAAGGACTCCGGCATCTCGAAGAATACAGCGATTCAAACACCGAGCGCGGAAAAGCTCTCAGAAAAGCCATATGCGACAAGCTCGATCTGTCGTCACTCGAATTTCAATCGCTCGAGGGGTTGGTAAGCTCTATCGGTATACCGCAATGCAAGCTCTGCACCTATTGCTGGAACAAAAAAGGTTAAAATATAACACGTCTAAGGGGATATCAAAATGCTTAAACGCTCTGAAATAAGGATACGCGATCCGTTTATACTCACAGACGAAGAAAACGGTTGTTACTATATGTACGGAAGAACGACAGAATTGAAGGAAGGATCTCGCGTCGATTTCAACACCTTTTCCGTTTATAGGTCACGCGACCTCGAGTTTTTCGAGGAGCCGAAGCTCATATTCGACGGCAAAGATATCGGATTTTGGGCTGACCGCGATTTCTGGGCGCCCGAAGTATATAAATACCGCGGTAAATACTATATGTTTGCAACGTTCAAAGCCGAAGGCGTATGTCGCGTAACGCAGATATTGGTCTGCGATACACCTGACGGAAAATTCAGACCGCTTACCGAGCACCCGATAACTCCAAATGATTGGGAATGCCTTGACGGTACGCTTTGGATAGAAAACGGCACTCCGTTCATCATCTTTTGCCACGAGTGGTTGCAGGTGAAGGATGGAGAGATATGGGCTATGCCGTTGACCGATGATCTTACGTCTCCGTCCGGAAATCCGTTTATGCTGTTCAGCGCCTCGCAGGTCAAAGGAGTAGACGGCGTACACGACGGCACATGCTACGTCACCGACGGTCCATTCTTTTACAAAGAGAACGGAAGGCTTAAAATGATCTGGTCTACAGTGTATGAGGGAAAATACGCCGTGCTCGGAGCCGAGAGCGACAATGGTATGCTGAGCGGAAATTGGACGCATACCGGCAGTATGTTCGACTTTGACGGCGGTCATGCAATGATATTCACATCCCTTGACCAAAAGCGTCTAATATCGCTCCATGCTCCAAATATACGCGGAAAAGAGAGAGCTGTATTCTTGAATTTTTGACACCGATATCACAAAAAACGCAAATGCTAACATTTTTAAAACAAATGATCTATACCGAAAGGAATATCAAAATGCTTAAACGCTCTGAAATAAGGATACGCGATCCGTTTATACTCACGGACGAAGAAAACGGTTGCTACTATATGTACGGAACGACGGCGCTTGCGGATAATTCAATTTCCGCCTTCAACTCCTTCTCCGTTTACAGAACAGAGGATCTCGAAAACTTCGAGGAGCCTAAGGTCGTATTCGACGGCGGAAAAACGGGATTTTGGGCTGACCGCGATTTCTGGGCACCCGAGGTACATAAATATAACGGCAGATATTATATGTTCGGCAGCTGCAAGGCGGACGGAAGGTGTCGCGGAACACAGATATTCGTATGTGATGCACCCGACGGCGATTTTTCACCGATATCAAAGGATCCGGCAACTCCGTACGACTGGGAATGTCTCGACGGCACATTTTGGGTTGAAAACGGTGTCCCGTACATAGTATTCTCGCACGAATGGCTTCAGGTAAAGGACGGCGAGATGTGGGCTATGCCGTTGACAGATGATCTTACATCTCCGTCCGGAAATCCTTTTATGCTGTTCAGCGCTTCGCAGGTCAAGGGAGTTGACGCCATACGCGACGGTACGTGCTATGTTACCGACGCACCCTTCTTTTACAGAGAGGACGGAAAATTGAAGATGATATGGTCGAGCATGTACGGTGGACGTTACGCCGTGCTCGGAGCCGAAAGCGACAACGGTCTGCTGAGTGGAAATTGGACGCATACCGGCAGTATGTTCGACTTTGACGGCGGTCACGCAATGATCTTCCGCTCGCTCAACGGAAAACGTATGCTCTCGCTTCACGCACCCAATACACACGGAAAAGAAAGAGCCGCGTTTTTCGAATTTTGACCTAAGCACCGTTATAAAAAGACAGCGAGAAAGGAAACCGTAATGTTTTTTAAGACAAAAGATATCGATGCGACCGAGGGTGCTCTGCTGAGCAAGTTCATAATGTACTCGATCCCACTCGCGATCGGCAGTATAATACAAACACTGTTCAACGCGGCAGATATGATCGTGCTCGGAAATTTCGCTTCCAGTGTCGCCGTTGCTTCCGTAGGTGCTACGGGAAATATAATCACGTTGCTCGTGAACACCTTCATCGGACTTTCGGGCGGAACACAGGTGATACTTGCCCGCGCGTACGGCGAAAGGAACAAGAAAAAGATCAACGATATCGTCAGCACATCACTGATATTGGCTTTAGCATTCGGCGTGATCCTGACGGTAGTCGGACTTCTCTGCTCCGGCTGGTTTCTTGATGCCACCAATTGCCCTGAGGATTGCTATGCCGGAGCACAGATCTATCTCGACATATACTTGCTGTCCGTTCCCGCGATCCTAATATACAATTTCGGAAGCGCCATAATACGGGTAAGCGGAGACACACAAAGACCGCTGTACTATCTCATAGCAAGCGGAATACTCAACGTTATCCTCAACTTTGCACTCTGTATATTGATGACGGATAAGGTCGCCGCGGTCGCAATAGCCACAGTAGCCTCTCAAGTGCTCGGCGCCGCACTCGTGCTCGTTCAGCTCTTCCGTACCAAAGGCGACTGTCGACTCAACTTAAAGCACCTTAGCTTTAATATGAGTTCGTTCGGTCAGATAATGCTGATAGGTATACCGTGTGCGTTGAACACGTCACTTTATGCGATATCAAATCTTCAAATACAGTCGGCGATAAATTCTTTCGGCTCCTCCGCCACGGCGGCAAACACAGCTGCAGGCAGCATAGAATCGTGGGTAAGCGCCTTCACGGGTGCCGTATGTACCACAGAGCTTACGTTCATAGGGCAAAACATCGGTGCAAAAAATCCCGACCGAGTAAAGCGCACGTTTTGGCTGTCGCTCGCATTGGGAGTTGGCATCGGGCTTGTACTCGGAGTCGGACTGTTCAAGATCGGAGCACCTCTTTTGAAGATATACGTTGCAGGCGACGATCTCGCGATAGAATACGGACTTATTCGTATGAAATACATATTGGCAATATACTTCATAGCAGGCGCGAACGGCGTGCTTTCCTCTGCTCTTCAGGCATTCGGTCACTCACTGATCTCTATGTTGAACGCGGTGGCATCTGTGCTCGTTTTGAGATTTTTATGGATGATATTCATATACCCAAAGCACGAGACACTCACATGTCTGTATTTCTGCTTCACGGTCTCGTGGATACTTAATCTCGTAATAAACATTTTGATGACGGTCATCATATTGCCAAAGAGGATCAAGAAGCTTTCCTCCCCTACCGATGTACGGTCATCTGCCGAAAAAGAGACTACATTGGCGTAACGGTAAAAATATCGATATTAAAAAACAGTTCATTCGCCTTTTCGTGAATGAACTGTTTTTTTAATGTTATTCGTTAGTGCATTGCTCAAGCATCACTTTACGGTAAACTCAAAGCTGCCATCTTTGATGCTCGCCTTGAAATGAAGTCTCCAAAGCACCTTGGTCTTCCAATTGTTTTCTATTCCCGGATCGTTCACTTCAAACTCTTCTACGTCAAGCACAAGACGGGGATCGTATCTCATAGTACGTCCCTCAGCCAGCGTAATGCTTCCGTCCGCGTTCACCGCAGGAGCGGCGCAAGTCATAAATCTGAAATCCACCTCTTTTTCACGCTCAAGACTTACGGTATCCGTAATATGAACGGTAGCGTTTGCGTCAAGAAGTGTCTTTCTGGTATAAGATATCAGTTCAGCCTCCGGCAGATACGCCTTTGAGAGCTGCATACTGACGGCACCAGTATCGACATCGTATATTTCGTCGGATGAGACGTAACGTCCGCCTTCCTTTTCGCCAACTCCGCCGAACGCCGGGAGATTGTGATAATGAGACTGCATAAACCACAGCTCGTATCTTCTGTTTGAGAAGGTCTGCTGGGTATACTGCCCTGCACCGGTATCTATTAGAACAGGGTTTCCGTCGTAATAAACGACTACGTTTCCGACATCGTTATGATTATGCTGCTCGGCATTGCTTCCGCCCTTCATGGCAACGAATATTCCCTTCGAGGGATCCTCACTGCTTCTTGCCGCCATGACCTTAAGATCGGGAAACCATATCTTTTTCTTAGCTTTAGCCACAGATGCCTCGGGCGTTTTGGTCGTTATATTTCGCATTGCTCTGTAAACGTGGCTCGTATCGGTACCGCCGTCAGCCACGGACGCCATAGTATCACCGAAAGCACAAAGCGTCTCAGAGCCGCACTTTTCACCCATCCTTCTTATCATTATACCGTCGTGATGAGTGGTGGGAGGACAGTCGGCGAAATTGATAAACCTTCTCGCTCCGTTGATATTGAAGTCAACTATGTATTCGCAAATAGCTTTAACGAGCGGATGACCGTAGACATTTATAGCTCCACCGCTCATATCGTACAGTATCTCGAGACAATCAAAATATGCGGCTCCGGCGGCACCCCAATAACTCGGCCCTTCATCGCAACCGCCGTCCGACTTGTAATTGGCAGTGAAGCAATCAAGCGCATCAAGAACTCTTGTGACCACACGCTTACGTACGAAAATATCCTTTTCTATTACGGATGTGACCACAAGAACATTTGAACATACCCACGGGCACCAATTGTTGACCACGTTTCCGCGCTCACCGGTCCACCAAAATGAACAGTTAAGGAACGGCTTTATTATCCTGTCGTGAAGCATATAGTCGATCTTTTTGCATATTACCGGAGAGATACGGTCAAACTCCTCGTGCAACAGATAATATATCATCGAAAGCGTTGCCGCGGTAGATGCCGAGAACAGCGCTATACCGTGTATTCCCTCATTACCATAAACACCGCAAAGTCCTTTCCCGTCATAAACCGGGTAATTATACATATGTGCCGGAAGTGTCCACGTCGACTCTTCCATTATAGCCCAAACGAGATCGAGCGCTTTATCCGTAAAGCGACCTTTTCTTTCGTAAGCCTCGGCGAGCGCAAGAACGAGTGCCATATCACGGCGTCTGAAAAAGAGCTTTTCATAATTCGAGCGATTACCGATCCTGACAAATTCGAGATAAAGCGACGCCGGAAGCATCGGTATCTCTGTTTCGAGATATCCTTCCGCTCTCTTTACTATCTTCTCGAGTTTTTCCGGAACGAACTCAGTCGAGCTTGCATCCGAAAAAAATTTAAATGCTTCGTAACCGAGAACGCCATCCGATGTGATCTTGTTTTCTCTGAATATCCTTGGCATAATGATCCCTCCGTTTTCAGCGGTCGCCGCTTCAATGCCCGACCGCGGTATATGACCTATGGTCTAAGACGATTTTAACATATCGGAATGTAAATTGCAACCTTTTTTACGAAATATTGTTATTAAAAATAATTAACATTTAACGGAATACAGCTCTTTAGATTATGCAAAAGTAACATATTCTCTGAGCGCCGTGTACCTGATGATATCATTGAGTTCCGCATCACAGCTCCAAAGCATTTCGGAAAGGAGCGCGACCGGATACATTATATTCTTTTCAAACATACCGTCCTCAACCAAAGCAAAAACACTCAGCTCCCCGTTTTTCAACCCCGACATAAGACGAACGGTATCATAGGCTTTATCGGCATTTGCAAGCCATCCGGACTGTATGCAACAAGATATCGGTATACCGGATGAGACATCAATATGCATATCGGGTGTGACACAAATGGGATATTCAAAGGTATAATCAAGAAATATTTCTGTCAGCCGCTCCACCGCGCGCTTTTGAAGCTCTGTTTCCATCGGAGCAACTATATATATTTTTTCATAACCGGACTGTCATTTCAAGAGATACGAAATTATAAACATTTACGAACGTGTACGGTCATTTTACCACGCACATAAAAAAATTACAAGCAACGTTTAAAAACGCGTGTTAAGAAATATTTACGCATATCATCACAGGCATAGGTGAAAAATTTACCGGTACGATATTGACTTTGCAAAAACGCTGTGATATAATAGTCGTTCGGAATAATGTAATCAAACCGTCGAAAGGAATAATACGATGAAAAAGACTGTTTTGCGCAAATATGCCCGTCTCATAGCAGAGATCGGAGTAAATGTCAAAAAGGGACAGGAGGTATTGATCCGAGCCGAGCTTGACCAACCGGATTTTGTCACATATGTGGTCACCGAATGCTATAAGCTCGGCGCTGCAAAGGTCATGGTGGAGTGGGATCACCAGCCTCTGACCAAGATCAACACCAAATACCGTTCACTCTCCGTGCTTTCAAAGCTCGAGAAATGGGAGATAGCGAAGCTCGATCACCGTCTCGAGACCTTGCCCGCAATGATCTATCTGATCTCCGAAGATCCGGACGGGCTTTCCGGAATGGATCAGGCAAAATATCAAAAGGCATCGCAAGCACGCTATAAGATCACAAAGCCCTATATCGACAAAATGGATTGCCGCTATCAGTGGTGTATCGCCGCAGTACCCGGAAAGGCTTGGGCAAAGAAGATGTTCCCCGAACTCAGCACGCATATGGCTGTCGAAAAGCTTTGGGAGGCGATACTTGATTGTTCAAGAGTCGGCACCGCTCTTGACTGCGATCCCGTCGGAAATTGGAATGCCCACAACAAAGAGCTTGCTCTGCGCTGTGACTATCTTAATTCGCAAAAGCTCAAGTACCTTGAATACAGCGCATCCAACGGCACGTCACTTCGCGTAGGGCTGATACCCGACGCGCTGTTCATGGGCGGCGGCGAAAATACTCTGTCGGGCAATTATTTCAATCCGAATATACCCACTGAGGAGATATTCGTTACACCCAAGCGCGGCGAAGCAGACGGAATAGTATATTCCACAAAGCCCCTCTCTTATCAAGGGCAGCTGATAGAAAACTTTTCTGTCAGATTTGAAAACGGAAAAGCAGTCGAGGTACACGCAGAGAAAAACGAAGAGCTTTTGCAACGGATGATCTCGATGGATGACGGAGCCGCTTATCTCGGAGAATGTGCTCTCGTTCCCTACGATTCACCGATAAGCAACAGCGGACTTCTCTTCTACAGTACGCTTTTTGACGAAAATGCCTCCTGCCACCTTGCACTCGGATGCGGATTTATGAACTGCATCAAGGATTTTGACAAATACACCCCCGAGCAATGTCACGAAAAAGGCATAAACGAATCCATGATACACGAGGACTTTATGATAGGCACTCCGGATCTGAGTATAACCGGTCACACGTCGGACGGTAGGGATATCCCGATATTCAGTAACGGAAATTGGGCTTTTGAGGTCTGAGAAACATCATCTGCATATTTCCCCGTAAAGCGCAGGGGAGCTCACGTCTTTGCGGGGAATATCGGTATATGGAGATATACGTATGCACACCGATATTGATATTGAAAAAATAATAGCGCTACTAAGGAGCGCCGGAAGCTATACGCAGGATCGCTCAGGCGTCTCGGCACCTACCGCAAAAGGCAAAAACGATTTCGTGACGTCGACCGATCTCGGTATTCAGGAATATCTGAAAAATGAGCTTGCGAGCCTGATGCCTCACGTACGGCTTTACGCCGAGGAAAAGGGCGAGCAATGCGACGCTTCCGAGCTTAGATGGATACTCGATCCTGTCGACGGAACGACAAATTATATCCACGGACTGATGCATTTTGCGATATCGCTTGCGCTTGCAAAGGGTGATGATCTGCTCCTCGGGTGTGTTTACTGTCCCGTAACAGACCAATGCTTCTACGCTGTCAAGGGCAAGGGAGCTTTTGAGCGTCACGGCGGAACACAAAAGGCTATTCACGTCTCAAGCGTCACCTCTCTTTCCGATGCACTCGTCACGGTGGGAACGAGTCCGTATCACCGGGAGCTTGCGGACAGTAACTTCCGCATCTTTCGCGCCATATTCGACTGTACACAGGATGTCCGCAGACTTGGCTCCGCCGCTCTCGATTGCTGTTACGTCGCAGGCTCTACGGTCGACGCGTATTTTGAACGCAGACTTCAACCCTGGGATCACGCGGCAGGTTCGCTCATACTCACCGAGGCAGGCGGTACGGTAACAGACCTTAACGGTGATCCTCCGTCACTCAGCCATCCGAGCGACGTGGTCGCGACCAACGGCTTCTTGCACGAAGAATTTATCAAGCTTATAAAGGACAGTATTTAAAATGAAACTCACTTACAAGCACACCAAATATGCTTGCTACTGCGCATACATATCAACAGCTATAACGAATAATCTCGCTTCACTGCTTTTTTTCACCTTCCAAACGCATTTCGGTATAACGAATACGCAGCTGGCGGCGTTGATAACGCTCAATTTCGGAACGCAACTTGTGGTCGATCTTCTCGGAGCAAGGTTTGCGGATAAGATCGGCTATCGCCCACTGCTGATTGTTGCGTGTTCCTCGTGCATCGTCGGCTTGCTCTCGATGAGCCTGCTGACCTTATACCTCCCCGGGCATTACGCGGGACTGTGCATAGCCTCCTTTATCTACGCTATCGGAGGGGGACTCGGCGAGGTGTTGATAAGTCCGTTGATAGAAGCACTTCCCGGAGATGAAAAAGCATCCGCTATGAGTATGTTGCATTCGTTTTATTGCTGGGGCGTGGTCGGAGTAGTTGCACTTTCCGCCGTTTTTTTCGCCTTAGTAGGAACGGAAAGATGGTATATACTTCCGATACTTTGGGCTGTAGCACCGCTTTTCACGCTCATTCTGTTCTGTCTCGTACCGATAAGGACACTGAACGATGACGCTCCTTCTCTTTCCATCAAAAAACTCTTTTCCATAAAGCTCTTTTGGCTGATGGCGCTCCTTATGCTTTGTGCCGGAGCGGCTGAGCTTGCGGTATCGCAGTGGTCATCTATGTTTGCGGAAGCGGCTCTCGGAGTCTCAAAAACTGTCGGAGACCTGCTCGGACCGTGCCTTTTCGGTATATGCATGGGAATTTCACGTCTCGTATACGGCAGGCTTGGAAATAAGCTCCCTCTGCTCGCCTCTCTGTGCCTGTCCGCCATCGTATGCTTCGGCGGGTATGCAATGATCTTTTTCGTCTCCGATCCTTACGTATCCCTGTGCGGATGCGGTCTGGTCGGTATCGGAGTCGGACTTTTTTGGCCGGGAATACTCAGTCTTTCATCGCAAAAGCTTCCGAGCGGAGGTACGGCTATGTTTGCTATGCTCGCTATGTTCGGAGATCTCGGATGTGCCTTAGGTCCGCAACTGACGGCGATCGTCTCGGAAGTCACGGGACTTCGAGAAGGGCTGTTTGCCGCATCCGTATTTCCTATCATAATAGCGATATCAACGGCACTTATGCTTTTAAAAAAGAAATTTAAGGCAGATAACAGCTCTGTGTAAAGCGTTTCAAAAACAAAAGGCAGGTAAGCGATGGAGCTTATCCGCCTTTTGTTTTTATGCCACGGTGTATGTCGAGACATTTCGAGCCGTACGCTTTCACTGTTGCTTTTTACGGTGCGCGTATTCGCTCGGTGCGGTACCCGTGACCTTTTTGAACGAACGTGAAAAATAGTGAAGTGATGAAAAGTCGAGTACACCCGTTATCTCTGTAAAATTCATCGATCCGTTATTTATGAGACGCTTCGCTTCTTCGATACGCAGAAGATTTCTGTAATTCATCGGTCCTCCGCCGGTCTTTTCGTGAAAAAGGTGCTTGAGCTTGGAAATGCTCATAGAGCATCCTGCGGCTATATCCGAAACGGAGATCTGCTCGGTCAAACGGTCTCGCAGATACGCCTCCGCCATGCGAAATTCCCGATCGCTCGAGCATTCGCGTCGGCTATGCGCTTCGGAAAGCTCGGGATGCGTTTCGTATACATCCATCAGAAAAAATTCAACGTGCTTTTTCAGACGCCACAGTGTATGGGTTTCCGTGCGTTCCGTCAAAAGCATTCCGCGCGCCTTGTCCTCCGGAGGACGGTCGCGAAAGCTATCGCATCCTACGGAGATTATTTCACCGAGCATCTGCCGCTGTGTCGGCGTCAAGGTTATAACGCGGTTATATAGCTGCGGCAGGATATGCGACACGGCGTTAAAGGTCAATATATACGCCGTTGCCGTACCGCTCGAGCGTTCCGATGTATCGTGATATGAATTCGGAGCGTATATCACCATCTGACCGGCACGCAATTCATACTCGGTCTCATCTATGATAAGAATATGCTCACCCTCGGAGAGATAGATGATCTCGGGAAATGGATGACTCTCCCCTTCTCCGTGTCTAAGCTTTGAAAGCTCCGGTCTCAGAACTGTATATATTTCGGTAACGGATAATGCATCCGTCATCAAAGTCCCCTTGTACTCCATCTTTCATCCTAAAAAATGTCCGTTTGTGCAAATCATATGACCGATAGGCTCAAGACAATAAGAAGCTTTTGTGCTACAATAAAGACGTCGAGGGATGATAGCGCATCCCCACGATCAATCTTATTATATCAAAATAAGCGCAAAAGTCAAGATATTTTTCGATAAATAACGAAAATTCAAGCTTGACGTTTTGTGCGCCGAAAAGGCAGAAAGGATATCGGTATGGAAAAACTCAAAATGGGACTTATCGGCTGTGGCGGAATGATGAGCGCACACGTAGCCGGAGTGCCGGACGTAGAAGGCGTCGAGATCGTTGCAGTATGTGACATTCTCGAAGAGAAAGCGCGCGAGGTCAGCAGAACGCTCGGAGGAACGGCAAAGGTATACACCGATTTTCGCGATATGGTAGACGACGTTGATGCCGTTATGGTAGCGCTTCCTCACGACCTGCATTTTGAATGCGGAATGTTCTTCGCGATGCACAACAAGCACATTATGATGGAAAAGCCTCTTTGCAACACGGAAGAAGAGTGCCTCAGACTTATCGAGGAATGCGAAAAGCGCGACCTCAAGCTCATGTGCGCATACCCCGTCCGTTTTTGGTCGGGCGTTGCTAAGCTCAAGGAGCTGATCGACACCGGCGATTACGGCGAGATCATACAGATGTCTATATGGACGGAACAGCTTACCGGCGAGAATATTACGTACGGCGATCCGCAAAACCGCGATTGGTTGCTCACCGGACGTTTGGGCGGCGGACAGCTGTTCAGCCACGGTTGCCACTACGTAGATCTTATGCTGTGGTTTTTGGGCAAGCCTGTTACGGGTGCGCACCTCGGCACAAAAAACGGTACTCCTTGGATGATGCGCGAAGGAACGAGCGCGTTAATTATGAAATTCGAAAACGGTGCGCTCGGATACCACGGAGCAACGTGGGGCGCACGCGGTACCCGTATGGCGTACGATTTCCAGATCCAGACCGAAAAAGGACTTTTGGAGTTTGAAAATCAAGCCGGCGAGATCCGTTTTTACAACGGAAGCGGTGATCATATTCCGGGAGGCGGTCAGGAAAATCAGCAGTATTCCGTGATCTGGAACAGAAATGCGGCGGCAAGCAAGGAAACCCAGCGCGAGCTTCGTCACTTCCTTGATTGCGTGAAAAATAACAAGACACCTTTGACGAGCGGTCGCGTGGCGCTTCAGAGCCTCAGAGTGATCTGGGAGCTGTATAACGCCGAGAGAGAAGGGCGTATGGCAGATCTCCGCGGAATGGGAATACCGGATAACAACTGATCCCGCTTAAGCTCGATACATGACGGTCAGATAAATATTACAAAGACTTGTACGCTTCGGATGCGATCGATATCCGCGGCGCACAAGTCTTTTGTTTTATTGCAAAAAATATCTCAAAACCTCGAACACGGCACTAACATCAGTATCCGGTGCATAAAATAATCCCCCTCTCGAAACGTTAAGCCCCGAGAGGAGGATCGATATGACTGCGATCAATATTGGAAGTCACCTTCGTAGATAAGACAGGCGTTACCGGTAAGAACGATACCGTCATCGGTGTAATTTACTATAAGATCTCCGCCCTTTACCTTTACTGTAACGTCCTTTCCTTTTTCGAAGTATCCAAGCTCGCAAGCGACTGCCACAGCGGCGCAAGCGCCGGTACCGCAAGCCCAAGTCTCTCCGTTTCCTCTTTCCCAAACGCGCATCTTGAGCGTATTTTTGTTGACTACACGAACAAATTCCGTGTTTATCCGCTCGGGGAACGCCTTATTGTACTCAAACTTCGGTCCTATCCCCTCAACGTCCACTGCATCCACTTTATCACAGAATACGACACAGTGCGGATTTCCGACGGAAACACAGTTGATTCTGTATTCCTTTCCGTCGATGGTGAGCGGATAGTTGAGCACGCGCTCACCCTCCGCTTTGACGGGGATGCTTTCCGGAGCAAAGCTCGCCTTGCCCATATTCACCGATGCCGACGTTACCGTACCGTCGGAAAGATACACGCTTACGTCCTTTATACCGCTCGCGGTCTCTATCTGCATCACCTCTTTCTTTACGGTACCTTTATCGTAAAGATACTTAGCGACACAGCGTATGCAGTTCCCCGCCATCTTGCCTTCCGAGCCGTCTATATTGAATATACGCATCCTTGCGTCAGCGCACTCGGAACGCTCTATAAGCACCAGCCCGTCTCCGCCTATACCGAAATGTCTGTCAGCATAGGTGAGTGCGATAGACTCCGGACAGGTTATCTTGCCGTCGAAATTATCAATAAAGATATAATCGTTACCGCTTCCCTGCATTTTGCTGAAATGTATATTCTGACGCTCCGAGCGCATATCGTTGATATTAACAAGCTCGGTATTACGCTCCGTGTACCGTGACGCGATTATATCAGCAAGTGCATTAGCAGTATCCAAGGACGTCAGGCACGCAATTCCGAGCTGTGTAGCGCGGCGATGGAGCTTTATAAAGTCCTCAACTGATTTTTTCTGTCCTATACCCGTATAGACGATGTAATTAAGCTTTCCGCTCTCGAGAAGCTCCATTATCTGATTGCTCTTTGAGAGGTTGTGAACGACGGTGACCTCAATACCGAGACCGGATATCTCGGCTGCTGTACCACGGGTGGCGTATATCTTCATCCCAAGCTCGTCAAGCTTTTTGGCAAGCTGTACGATCTCGAATTTGTCGGAGTCGGATACCGTGATGAACACACCCTTCGCGGCGTCGTCGGTATGATCGTAAAGCTTAAAGCCTGCCGATATCATACCCTTGAATATTGCCTCATTGAGCGTCTTACCGAGTCCCAAGACCTCACCTGTAGATTTCATCTCCGGACCGAGAGCCGAGTTCACGTCACTGAGCTTTGAGAACGAGAACACCGGGACCTTGACGGCGAAATACGGCGGCGTCTTATACAGCCCTGTGCCGTATCCAAGCTCTGCAAGCTTGTCTCCGACCATGATCCTTGAAGCGATATCCACCATAGGAACGCCGGTCACCTTGCTTATATACGGCACGGTGCGCGAGGCGCGCGGATTTACTTCTATAACGTAAAGCTCTCCGCGATAGATAAGATACTGTATGTTAACGAGTCCCTTCGTACCGAGCGAGAGGGCAAGCTTAGTTGAGCAATCGACCACGGTGTGACGCATCTTATCCGTCATATTGTACGGCGGATATACCGCTATCGAGTCACCCGAATGTATACCTGCGCGCTCTATATGCTCCATGATACCCGGAATGAGCACATCCTTGCCGTCGGATATAACGTCCACCTCAAGCTCGGTCCCCATAAGATACTGATCGACCAAAACGGGATTTTCAATTCCCTGTGCAAGTATCAGAGCCATATATCTGCGTACATCCTCTTCGGTGTGCGCAATGATCATATTCTGACCGCCGATAACGTAGGAAGGACGGAGCAGCACGGGATATCCGAGTGTTTCGGCGGCGTTTAGAGCCTCCTCCTCGGTCATTACCGAAAGTCCCTTCGGGCGCTTGATGCCAAAGCTCTCAAGCAGAGCGTCAAATCTGCTTCTGTCCTCGGCTATATCTATTCCGTCAGCCGAGGTACCGAGTATCTTTATACCGCTCTCATCAAGGAACTTGGTAAGCTTTATAGCAGTCTGACCGCCAAATGCAACGACCACTCCAACAGGTTGCTCGACCTTGATCACGTTCATAACGTCCTCGGGCGTCAACGGCTCAAAATACAGTCTGTCGGCAGTATCAAAATCAGTAGATACTGTCTCGGGGTTATTGTTGATTATAGCGACCTCGTATCCGAGCTTCTTCAATGCCCACACGCAGTGAACGGACGAGTAATCGAATTCTATTCCCTGACCTATACGTATAGGTCCCGAGCCGAGAACGATTATGCAGGGCTTCTTGTGAGTGACTATCTCTCTTGCCTCGCATACGCTGTCGTGCGTGGAATAGAAATACGGTGTCTCAGCCTTGAACTCAGCCGCGCAGGTATCGACCATCTTGTATACGCAATCACGATGAGTCGGAAGCTCGTTTCCGCTTATACGGGCAAGAGCTTTATCAGTATATCCCAGTCGCTTACCGCGAGCATATTCATCGGCGTCAAGCTTTTTGCCACCGATAGCTTTCTCATAATCAAGAAGATTTTTGATCTTATTTATAAACCAGCGATCAATACGCGTTATCTCGTTGATCTTATCAACGGATACTCCGCGCTTGAGAGCCTCGTACACCGTGAATATTCTATGATCGTCAACATCGTGAAGCTTGGCTTCTATATCCTCCACCTCGCGTATCACAGGCAGGTCGAGAGTATCGACGGATATCTCGGCGCCTCTTACCGCCTTCATCAAAGCCATCTCAAATGTCGGAGCGATCGACATCACCTCGCCCGTAGCCTTCATAGCGGTACCGAGCTTTCTGCTCGCGTGAACGAACTTATCAAACGGCCACTTTGGGAATTTTACGACCACGTAATCGATGGCAGGCTCAAAGCAAGCGTACGTAGTACCTGTAACGTCGTTCCTGATCTCGTCAAGCGTATAACCGAGAGCGATCTTGGTGGTCACCTTGGCTATGGGATATCCCGTGGCTTTGGAAGCAAGCGCCGAGGAACGCGAAACCCTGGGGTTCACCTCTATAACGGCGTAATTCATGCTGTACGGATCCAGCGCAAACTGACAGTTGCAACCGCCCTCGATACCAAGCTCCGTAATGATATCGAGAGAAGCAGAACGGAGCATCTGATATTCTTTATCGGAGAGAGTAACGGCAGGCGCGATCACGATCGAATCTCCTGTATGAACTCCGACCGGATCAAGATTTTCCATAGAGCATATGGCGATAGCGTCGCCGGCGGCGTCACGCATGACCTCGAACTCTATCTCTTTCCAGCCGTATATGTATTTTTCTATAAGCACCTGATCGATCGGTGAGAGCATAAGTCCGTTTTTTGCTATAACGGAAAGCTCTTCAGCGTTATACGCGACTCCGCCGCCCGCTCCTCCGAGCGTAAATGCCGGACGGACTATTATAGGATAACCGATCTTTTCCGCGATCTCGAGCGCGTGCTCGACTGTGCCGGTCACCTCGGAAGGAATTATCGGCTGATGGAGCTTGTGCATGGTCTCACGGAACAGCTCTCTATCCTCCGCGCGATCGATGGCATAGGCGTTAGTTCCGAGCAGACGGACGCCCATTTTGTCAAGATATCCGTCCTTGGAAAGCTGCATAGCGATAGTAAGACCGGTCTGAC
The DNA here is from genome assembly GCA_964570105.1 of uncultured Lachnospiraceae bacterium. GTDB lineage: Bacteria > Bacillota > Clostridia > Oscillospirales > CAG-272 > SIG673. The sequence continues at coordinate 46,196 of CAZMWM010000002.1, forward strand.
CGCCAAGTCCTGCAAGTATACTGTCAGGTCTTTCTTTTTCGATTATACGTTTTACGGTCTCGCAGGTCAACGGCTCGAGATATATCTCATCCGCAAGAGCCTTGTCTGTCATAATGGTAGCCGGGTTTGAATTGACGAGAACTACGTTGACACCCTCGCTCTTAAGAACGCGGCACGCCTGAGCGCCGGCATAGTCAAATTCCGCCGCCTGTCCTATAACGATAGGCCCCGAGCCGATAACGAGCACTTTTTTAATAGAATTGTCACGTGGCATTATTTTTTACCTCCAAGCATCATTGAAACGAAACGTCCGAACATCAATTCCTCGCTGTCCTTTGGACCTGAGCATGCCTCCGGATGGAACTGTACGGAAAAAGCTTTCTTTCCGGGATAATCAACACCCTCGCAAGTACCGTCGTTTGCATTGACGAACGAAAGCTCTCCGCCCACCTTCGCAACGGTATCGGCGTCAACGGCATATCCGTGATTTTGGCTCGTTATGTATATCTCCTTGCTCTCAAGGCATTTTACGGGCTGATTTCCGCCTCGGTGTCCGTATTTCAACTTATACGTTTTTGCGCCGAGTGCCAAAGCAAGCAATTGATGCCCAAGGCATATACCGAATATCGGAAGCTTACCGACAAGCTCTTTTATCACCTGTATGCAAGCCGCGTTATCGGCAGGATCGCCGGGACCGTTAGAAAGCATAACGCCATCGGGAGCGTCGGCAAGTATCTCGCCGGCTTCGGTATCATAAGGAACCACCTTTACCGTACACCCTCTTTTGTTGAGACAACGTATTATATTGTGCTTAGCTCCGTAATCTATGAGCGTAACTCTGCATTTTTCTTCGCCGTCCGCAGGATACACTGAGCTACCACCGCAGACGCTTACGTTTTTGAGTGCATCGGTGACCTTGTACGCCTTAAGCGCGTTTATATCCACGTTTTCGGGATCGTCTGTGATACAAGCGTTCATAACGCCGTTCTCACGGATGATGCGCGTAAGCTCACGCGTGTCGACTCTGCAGATACCGGGAATACCTCTCCGCGCAAGCTCGTCGTTGATATTTCCCTCGCATCTGAAATTCGAAGGCGTCGTACACCATTCGCGTACGATATAACCGAGCGCGTGCACCTTATCGCTCTCGCCGTCCGGTCTTATCCAACCGTAATTACCCACGAGCGGAAATGTGTGCATGATGATCTGACCGTAGTAGCTTGGATCCGTCAGTGTCTCGATATAGCCTTCCATACCGGTGGTAAAGACAAGCTCTCCGGTCACGTTTTTTTCCGCGCCAAAGCGTTCACCCTCAAAAACTCGCCCGTTTTCAAGCACGATGTACCCTTTTTTCATATATTTGCTCCAAACCTTTCATTTGTTTATTTTCTGAATGAATGTCTGCTACCGCAGATCGTCTAAACAGTTTTCGGCAGTTCCGTGATCAGACCTCCGAGATGCTCCGAATAAGTGTCCTCTACTATACGCATCCTTCCGTCACCGACACCTATAACGGTAACGGATGCATTTGGCACCCACATAAACTCTCTCATACGGTCGAGCGTCGCTCCGTTTGCGTGCATCTTGAGCAGCCGTATCGGCGTTGCGTGCGTGGAGATGAACACCGTCTTCCCGGGATAGCTCGCGGCTATCCGAAATATTTCGTTACATATGCGTTTATTGAGCTGAGCAACGCTCTCTCCGCCGGTACAGACGGCAGAGCCTATATCATCCAACCATATCTTAAAATCACTTTCGTACCTCGTGGCTATATCACCGAAGCGTAGCCCTTCCCACTCGCCTGCGTATATCTCTCTCAGCTCTTTATCGGGTATCAGCTCCATTCCCTTGAGTACGGCAAGAGCCTGTCCCGTCTGATAAGCGCGCAGAAGATCGCTCGAATACATAACGTCTATATCAACATTCCTGAGATACTGCGCCGTACATTTTGCCTGCCTAAGTCCAAGCTCGGTGAGCGGAAGATCGGTATGCCCGAGAAAAGCACTGTTAAGATTACCTTCGCTCTGTCCGTGACGTTCAAGGATCATTCTGCATTCCGTCATATCACGTTTCCTTTCAGACCTCGCACGGAAGGTCATTCATCAAATACCGACACGACCAACGCGTGCACAAAACAGTCTTAAAATAACACATCGTAACAAATACCATCACATTTCTCCACTAAGAAAACGGGGAGTTGTTTACACAACACCCCTGTACGCATTTACGTACGGTAATCACCGTTTATCTTGACGTAATCGTAAGTAAGATCACAGCCGTAAGCCGTAGCCTCACCCTCGCCGTCACCGAGCGAGACCGAAATAACGATATCGCTCGGGAGCAATATCTCTTTTGCGCGCTCCTCGGAAAACTCCACTCCGGATCCGTTTTCGCAAACGGTGATCTCGCCCTTCTCGGAGATAAACTTTACTCCGACCTTGTTAACATCAACATCGGCACCGCTGTAACCGATAGCGCAAAGCACCCTTCCCCAATTGGCATCCGCGCCAAACATAGCCGCCTTCACGAGGCTGGAACAGATAACGCTTTTTGCAATGATACGTGCATTCTCGCTGTCTTTCGCCCCGGTAACGCGACATTCCAAAAGCTTGCTCGCACCTTCTCCGTCTTTAGCTATAGCGCGACACAGCTTGGTCGTGACGGCGCGAAGAGCGGAACGGAAGATATCAAAGTCATCACCCTCGGTGCACACCGCGGCATTGCCGGCAACGCCGTTCGCAATAACGGAAAGCATATCGTTGGTCGACGTATCTCCGTCAACGGATATCATATTAAAGGTGTCCTTCACATCGGTTCTCACCGCTTTATCGAGCATTTCCGGAGATATAGCACAATCCGTTGTTATGAACACGAGCATCGTTGCCATATTCGGATGTATCATTCCGGAGCCTTTGGCTATACCGCCTATATGACAGATCTTTCCACCAAGCTCAAACTCGACCGCCGCTTCCTTCAAGATAGTATCGGTGGTCATAATAGCGTTGGCGGCATCGGCGCTTCCGGATGCATCCGAAGTACAGCATCCGAAAAGCTCATCCATATGCTCCGCGATAGGCGAGATATCGAGCGGCTGACCTATAACTCCGGTGGACGCGCAGATAACATCAGCGGACGGTATACCGGTAACGTCCGATACGAGCCTACACATCGCCTCTGCTATCTCCACACCGTTGGCGTTGCATGTATTGGCGTTTCCGCTGTTGCAGACGATAGCCTGAGCATATCCGTCGGAAATATTCCGCTTGGTAACGGTTATGGGAGCGCCTTTAACGAGATTTTGAGTATAAACACTTGCGGCAGAACACCTTTCGGAGCTTACGATCAGCGCAAGGTCTTTTTTGGACTTATTCTTACGGATACCGCAGTGAACGCCTCCGGCAGTGAATCCCTTCGCGGCACAAACGCCGCCGTCAATATACCTCATACAACTTCCTTTCGGCAACGCGGCTGAGCCGCATTGCCAAGTAAAAACGAATTTTCTTTTCAAATGTCGGGATATCATTCCCCAAGCTTTTTATTCAGCTTTGCCTGAACGCCGATGGGCAGACCGAACAGGTTGATAAATCCGGCAGAGTCCTTTTGGTCGTATGCACCTCCGTCGTCACCGAAAGAAGCGACCTCATCATCATACAGCGAATACTTAGATGTAACGCCGGCGTTTATGATATTACCCTTATAGAGCTTGAGCTTTACATCTCCCGTAACACGCTCTTGAGTCTTGTCAACAAAAGCCGACAAAGCTTCGCGAAGAGGCGTGAACCACTGACCGAAATAAACAAGCTCCCCGAACTTCTGAGAAACAAGCTTCTTATAGTGGGAAGTATCGCGGTCGAGCGTTATCGTCTCAAGTACCTCGTGCGCCTTGTAAAGTATAGCTCCGCCGGGCGTTTCGTAAACACCGCGGCTCTTCATACCGACCAGACGGTTTTCAACGAGGTCCAAAAGACCGATGCCGTTCGCTCCGCCGAGCGCGTTCAGCTTTTCCACCAGCTCCACGGCTCCAAGCTTCTCTCCGTTGACCTCGGTAGGAATTCCCTTCTCGAAATGCACCGTAACGTAGGTCGGTGTATCGGGAGCCGTCTCGGGAGAGACGCCCAACTCAAGAAATCCGGGCTTGTTGTACTGCGGCTCGTTTGCCGGATCCTCAAGATCCATTCCCTCGTGCGAAAGATGCCACAGATTTTTGTCCTTTGAATAGTTGGTCTCACGGCTGATCTTGAGCGGAATACCGTGCGCTTCCGCGTAATCTATCTCCTCGTCACGCGACTTTATATTCCACTCACGCCACGGAGCGATTATCTTCATATCCGGTGCAAAAGCCTTTATGGTAAGCTCGAAACGCACCTGGTCGTTACCCTTTCCCGTGCAACCGTGGCAGATCGCGTCGGCACCTTCTTTAATGGCGATATCCACGAGAGCCTTAGCTATACAGGGACGTGCGTGCGAGGTTCCGAGGAGATACGTCTCGTAATCGGCGCCCGCCTTGAGACAGGGATATATATAGTTCTCGACATAGTCCTGCTTGAGATCGAGCACGTAAAGCTTCGACGCACCGGTCTTGAGTGCTTTTTCCTCAAGTCCGTCAAGCTCCGTACCCTGACCTACGTCACCGGATACGGCAACGACCTCGCAGTTATCGTAATTTTCCTTGAGCCACGGAATTATGATGGAGGTATCAAGTCCTCCGGAATATGCGAGAACGACCTTTTTTATCTTCTTGTCAGCCATTTTATGACCATTCCTTTCTGCGCATTTGCGCAACGCGATGCACCGTAATACGGCAGATATTCCAAGAGGTGCCCTCTTGGCGAAGTTTGCCCTTGTATTATGCTCGGATCGCATCGATATCATTTTTCATTATGTATTATTATACATATTTTCAGCGGTTTGTCAATAGTTTTTCGAAAAGAAATCGCACGAAGCGCGAATTTTTGTACAAAACCACTTTCACGGCATATTTATTCAATAATTTTTTAGATGTTTTTTCTCTGTGCCGAACAACATCTTGACAAAACGTTAATTGCATAAATATGCACAATAGAATGAATTTTATTCATTATTTATAAGCATCCAAGCCCTCCGCTCCGAAGATCGCGGATACTCACGCCGAAGTCTCCGAATATATCCGCAAGCCGGCGCTAAAACGGTCGAAATGTTAATTTTTTTAGAAGATAAAAAAACCTCGAATATTGCTATTGCAATAAGATATAAATTGTGTTATAATCTATTCGTCGGAACACGACAAATATTGCAGAAAACGAGGTATAACCTTTTATGATAAATCAGTACGTCGAAAATCCGTCGGAAGCTCTTAAGTTACAAAAAGCGATCGGTATACGCATACCGCCGCATCTTCATACCTCCGCGGAGCTTGTATACATTGAAGAAGGAAGCGCTCTGCTCTCCATCGGCTCGCTCGAATACACAGTGCAGCGCGGAGACTTCGTTTACATAATGCCGAGCAATCTGCACACCGTGATTCCGGATACGTACCAGACATCGATATTCGTCATAAATTGCAAATGCGACCTTATAGAATCCGTCATAAAGCGCTATAACGGGTGCAGACCTGCCTCACCCGTACTGCGCGCTCACGACGTTCCGCGCGATCTTCCCTACGCGCTTTCGGCGCTCGCTCACGAAGAAAACGACGATATCGCGGCAAGCTGGCTCGCGCTCGTGTTTACCATGGTATGCAGTAATCTGCGATTTGCAAATATAACCGAAGGCGCCACCTCTGATCTTTCGTCAAGGATACTCGCTTATCTCGGCGAGCATTACCGGGAGCCGCTATCGCTCGAGACGCTCGCGAATGCAATGGGCGTGAGCCGTTTTCATCTTTCACATATGTTTGCCACCAAGTTCGGTATAGGATTCAAGGAATATTTGAATAACCTCAGAATAGAGTGCGCCAAGGGACTGTTGCGCTCAACAGAGCTTCCGATTTCCGAAATATGCATAAATTCCGGATTTGAAAATCAACGCACCTTCAACCGCGTGTTCAACGAAAACACGGGAATATCTCCGCGCGATTACCGTTACGGCAGATCCGAGGATCTCACGCGCGGAAAAGCTCGCGTACGCCCGTCGCTAGGGCACTATACTCATTCATCCTCATCGCGCATCGACGAGCGCCAGCCGGTACGTGAGGACAGAGCAGTCTCTTCAAAGGTCAGTGTGATATCAGACGAGATCGTGGTCTTGGCTCCCGAGAAGAAAACAAAGACAATCGAGAATACAGCGAAAGCCGAAAAAACTGCGTCTGCTAAGTCCTCATCCACCAAGAAGAGCGCAACGTCCGGAGTAAAAAAAGCCAAGGATATGCCTGTAAGCAACGAAAAGCGCGATCAAAGATCGCCGTTTGACAAAAAGCAACCGGATAAGAGCAAGCGTTCCGGAACAGCCGTTTGGCTCCTTTGATGCAATGGCTCATCAATGCCGCTCGGTATAAGCTCGCCGTGAGCTTCACACCGTATCACGATACACATACGCATAAATATTTAAAAAGCTCCTTATCTTAAGGGGCTTTTTGATACCGCATAAGAAAAAAACTTGATTAAAAAACACAAAACGAACATATTCCCTTTAACTGTATCGCAAAAAAGACTTCGAAACATTTGTTCCACAAATATTTACGAAAGGTGTGCTTTTTAATTAAACGCAGTTAATAATCACCTGCTAAAATATCACCATTAACGAAAAAAGGAGAAGCAATCTGGCTAAATGTTGGTTTTAAAAAATATTCGCAAGGAATACGATACGGCAGGCGAGTCGGTCACAGCCCTCAAGGGGATCGATCTTGCTTTTCGACGCAATGAATTTGTATCGATACTCGGTCATTCCGGTTGCGGAAAAACTACCCTTCTTAACGTCATCGGCGGTCTCGACAGGTATTCGAGCGGCGACCTTTTGATACGCGGTGTTTCCACAAGCTCGTATAGCGAGAGCGATTGGGACACGTACAGAAATCATTCGATCGGCTTTGTTTTTCAAAGCTATAACCTCATTCCTCACCAAACGGTGCTTTCCAATGTCGAGCTTGCACTCACCCTTTCCGGAGTTTCAAAATCGGAACGCCGCGCAAGGGCGATAGCCGTACTTAAAAAAGTAGGACTTGGCGATCAGATATATAAAAAACCAAATCAAATGTCCGGCGGACAGATGCAGAGAGTCGCCATCGCGCGAGCACTCATAAACGATCCGGAGATACTTCTCGCCGACGAGCCTACCGGTGCTCTCGATACCGATACCTCCGTCCAGATAATGGAGCTTCTGAAGGAGATATCGGGTGACCGATTGATAATAATGGTCACGCACAATCCCGAGCTTGCAGAAAAATATTCGGACAGGATAATCCGTCTGCGCGACGGCGAGGTCGTCGGTGACACCTCTCCCTTCTCTATCGAGGAAGAAGCCGCAGAGACCGAGAAGCTTCTAAAGCAAGCCTCCACCAATAAAGGAAACAAGACCTCGATGTCATTTTTCACCGCGCTCTCGCTCTCACTCAACAATCTTATGACCAAAAAGGGCAGAACGTTTATGACGGCGTTCGCAGGGAGTATCGGTATAATAGGTATCGCCTTGATACTTTCTCTTTCGAGCGGAATAAAGAATTATATAAACAAGGTACAGCAGGACACCCTTTCTTCATACCCCATCCAGATAGAAGCGGAGACTATGGATATATCCGGACTGATATCCTCGATCATGGGTTCTGCCGGAGACGCACAGGAAAAGCACGAGGACGGTAAGATATACTCGAGCACGGTGCTTTACGACCTCATCACAACAATGAACAATTCAGCCGTGACGACCAACGACCTTCAAAAGTTCAAGGAATATCTCGAAAGCGACGCTTGCAACGTTATGGATTACGCTACGTATATCCAATACGGCTACGATCTTTCCATAAACGCTTACCTAAAGGATGACGGCGGCGAATATTTTAAAGCCGATATCTCATCCCTGTTTTCCGGTATGATGTCGGAGTATACCACACAAAGCTCATACCTTTCGATGTCAAATTCCTTTGTTAATTACAGCGTTTGGGAAGAGATGCTGAGCGGAGAGGGCGAAAACGAATACGTCAGCCCGATCATAAAGTCTCAATACGGTCTCGTTGCAGGAAAATGGCCTGAGAGCTATAACGAGGTCGTGCTTCTCATAAGCGATAATAACGAGATATCCGATATCACACTGTACACTCTCGGTCTCATCTCGTCGGATGAGATGCTTGACACGATGATCGCCGCCATGAAAGAGACCGGCGATGTAAAGCACGAGTCGAAAGAATACGAATATTCGGATATCCTCGGAATTTCCTATCAGCTGATAGCCTCCACCGAGTATTTCAGCCAAAAGAACGGCGTTTGGTACGATATCTCCACATCCTCGGATAACACCGAGTTCAAAAGCGTGGTCGCAAACGCCGCCACCGTTAAAATCGTCGGCATCATAAAGAAGGATCCGGAAGCAACGGCGGCAACGCTCAGCGGCTCGCTCATATATACCAAGGCGCTTACCGACTATCTGCTCGGTATAATAGAAAACAGCGAAGTGGTAAAGGCACAGAAGGCAAATGAAACAGTCGACATATTCACCGGTCTGCCCTTCGTGCTTAACGATGCGGATAAGCTTGTCGATCCCGAAAAGCCCCACGCGTTTCTTGATTACGTTTCCACTCTTCCGAATGATCAAAAAGCCGAGCTTTTCACCAAGCTCATGACCACGCCGACGGATGAATACGTTACCGCAACGTCAGAATATATGCTCGCGTCGTACGGAATAAAACCCGACACGGAATACGAGGTAATGCTCAATACTGTTATAAACGTTTTGGGCGGCACGGATGAAGATAAGCTTCTTGTCAGAAAATGGCTATCCACCTACACGCAGGAGGAGCTGTACGAATATATCGTCGATACGTTCGGAAAATATATATCGGATCAGTACACCGAAAGCGCGATGCAAAAGATAGAAAGCATAAAAAACACACCGGACGCAAACGAGCTGACAGCCGAAAAAGCGATAATATATTTCTCTCTGCTCGACGGCATCGAACAAAAGCGCACTTACGTAAAGGCGCTGGCGAACGAGCTTATGAATACGAACAGTGCATTCTACCCATTCGCCGAGAAGCTTGCAAAAAATGCGGACTCCATGACCGAAGCAGAGCTGGAAAGTGAGCTTGGCGCGCTCTTCCGTCAAGCCGCAAACTATAACGGCGTGATAGACAACGCGGCAAGAATTTTGATCTCCCTTATGGACAACGGAAAGAAAAAAGCCTACATCGTCAACCAATACACCTCCTCCACCGCAATACCGGAAGCCAATGTTACCGAATGGCTCGACGGGCTTGAATATGACGAGATGAACAGCGTGTTCAACGGGCTTGTTACCGCAAATGCACAAAGCTCATACTCCGCTATAAGCGCAAGCTCACAGACCGGAGAAAAGAGCAACAAAAAGCTTTCCGATGCATTCGATGCATTCCTCCAAGGTTGCACAGACGAGCAGCTGGTATATTACTACGACGAGTATATGGAGCTTGTGTCCAAAAGCTCTCTTAAGGAGAATTATGAGCTTATCGGATACGCGGACAAAAACGATCCAAAGTCAATAACCATCTACGCCGCAGATTTCGAAAGCAAGGAAGATATAGCCGATATCATCACGAAATATAATTCGTCGGTTGATGAAGAAGATCGCATAAGCTATACTGATTACGTCGCACTGCTCATGTCCTCGATCACTACGATAATAGACGCGATATCCTACGTGCTCATAGCGTTCGTTTCGATATCGCTCGTGGTGTCCTCGATAATGATAGGTATAATCACCTATATCTCCGTGCTTGAGCGTACCAAGGAGATCGGTATACTCCGTTCCATAGGCGCATCAAGACGCGATATCTCGCGCGTTTTCAATGCCGAAACACTTATAGTGGGCTTCGTCGCCGGAGCTATAGGAATATTGGTAACACTTCTGCTCAATATCCCGATAAACATTATAATAAAGGCACTCACCGGAGTTTCCGGCATCTCATCTTTGCCGGCAATAGGAGCGTTCGGGCTTATAGCGATAAGTATGCTCCTGACCTTCTTTGCGGGACTCGTTCCGGCAAGCGTGGCATCCAAAAAGGATCCCGTTGTAGCCCTTCGCACCGAATAAAGCATTCTGCAAAATCCCCCACCTCTCACCCATCCCCGCTTCCGTCGATGCGGATAACGTCCGCCAAACGGTAAGTAAATAACAAATACAGCATTTCGCCCCGTATGCTCGGATACGTAGATATCAGAGTGTACGGGGCGATTTGCGATCTCAAAATATTTTTAATTTTTTAATACAAACTATTGACATTTTTCGCCTTTGGTGTTATAATGTGGTTAAAACATAACTACAAAAGGAGTAAAACAAATGAAAAAGTTGATAGCAGTACTTTTAGCTTGTTTTTTGCTGATACCATCGCTTTTTATGAGCGGATGCATTGAATTGTTTCCCAATCTCGGCAATAGCGGCGATGATGGCAATAACGCAGATGACACTAATAATAGTGACGATAACACCGGAGATAAGAGTAATGATGGGGACAACGGCGGAAACGATGGCTTAGGTAACACCGGCGATATCGTTGACAATGGAGACAATGAAGATAAAGGGGATCAAGACTCTTCGTTTGTGAGCGATTTTGAATTTGAGCTTAACTACGATGGAAATTCCTATAGCTTGGAGGAATATACCGGCGATGCTTCAGATGTGGTCGTTCCATCGACATATTTGGGCAAACCGGTAACGATAATAGAAAGTTATGCGTTCCGCGATTGCAGTAGTCTTACGAGTATAACTATACCTGATAGTGTAACGAGCATAGGAGAGCGTGCGTTCTGGTATTGCAGTAGTCTTACGAGCGTACACATAAGCGATATAGCGGCATGGTGCGCGATAAGTTTTTCTGATAGCGATTCTAATCCGTTATACTATGCAAAAAATCTTTATCTTAACGGAAGCTTAGTAACCGAGCTTGTAATTCCGAAAGGTGTAACGAGCATAGGAAGTTATGCATTCTCCGGCTACGGTAGTCTTACAAGTATAACTATACCCGATAGTGTAACGAGCATAAGGTATGGTGCGTTCGAAGAGTGCACGGGACTTACGGAAATAAAGTTCAATGCAGTAGCAATGAACGATCTTTCGTCATATAACTATGTATTCGATTATGCAGGAAAGAACGGAGACGGAATAAAGGTAACGATAGGGAAAGACGTTACTAAGATACCGGCGTATCTGTTCTATCCGTATTCTTCTTCATATTCACCGAAAATAACGAGTGTGGAATTTGAAGAAGGTAGTGTTTGTAAGAGTATAGGAAGTTCTGCGTTCGAATATTGCAGTAGCCTTACGAGAGTGATTATACCTGATAGTGTAACGAGCATAGGAAAAAGTGCGTTCTACGGTTGCAGTGGTCTTACGAGTATAACTATACCGAATAGTGTAACGAGCATAGGAGGGTATGCGTTCTCCTTTTGCAGAAGCCTTACGAGTATAACTATACCGAATAGTGTAACGAGTATAGGTAATTCTGCGTTCGATGGTTGCAGTAGTCTTACGAGCATAACTATACCAGATAGTGTAACGAGCATAGGATATGGTGCGTTCTATGATTGCAGTAGCCTTACAAGTATAACTATACCCGATAGTGTGACGAGCATAGGAAATTATGCGTTCTGTGGCTGCAGTGGTCTTGAAAGCATAACAGTAGCAGAAGGAAACAGTAAATATCATTCATCGGGAAATTGTC
>CAZMWM010000003.1:0-51045 GCA_964570105.1 uncultured Lachnospiraceae bacterium
GTCTCGGTAAGGTGCTCGGTCCTAAGGGACTTATGCCTAACCCCAAGGCAGGAACCGTCACCATGGATGTTGCTCGCGCAGTACAGGAAGCCAAAGCAGGTAAGATCGAGTACCGTCTTGACAAGACCAACATCATTCACTGCCCGATAGGCAAAGTATCCTTCGGTGCCGAAAAGCTCGGAGAGAACTTTGATACCCTTATGGGCGCTATAATCAAGGCAAAACCTGCGGCAACCAAAGGTCAGTACATCAAGAGTTGCGTCATCGCCTCTACGATGGGTCCCGGTATCAAGATCAACTTCGCAAAACTCGGCAACTGATACCGAATTTAAAAACAAATATCACGCAAAAGACGTGCTCATTACGAACACGTCTTTTTTGTTGTTCTGTTTATAAGGAATTTTGCTTAGAGCACGTCTTTTGACGGACGGACAAGCCATTTACCGTCAGTAAAATCCGGTATAGCTTGAGGCGCTCCACCCATCGCTATCGAAGCCGCGGAAAGCACGGAAATGCACATCCACGCGGCGGCGTCATATACATCTATCGGCATTTCTCTTCCCTGTCTCAAGCATTCGATAAATTCTCTGAACATAACAGCGTCCATTCCGCCGTGACCGTATTTTTTAGTCTCCTCGCTCATATTCTTCCATGCATCGGGAAGGAATTCTGCCTCGTATTCACTCGCGTTGTCGGTGTAATTTTTCACGTAATCTACCGGCTCCCAATACTCCTTCTGACCGTCGATATAGAATGAATTTGTATCCATAAAGTACGAGCCTTTGGTCCCTCTTACGGTAAATTCACGGCTGTAAGAGCGAGGAAGCGTAGTGTCGAGCTTTAAAAGTATCGTTTCACCGTTTTGACAAGTGATCACCGTATGTACTATATCCCCCTGCTCAAATCTCGCCCCCTTTAAAGAAGGATCTTTTTCCGTAAGCTCCAGATGATCCTTTACATACTGCTCAAGTCCCGCCGCCTTGGATGCGACCGAAACGAGCGATACCATCCGGTTACCTCTATTGATGTTCAGAAGCTTGGCAATAGGTCCAAGCTCGTGCGTAGGATAATTTTCGGTGTTTCGGTTGAGGTAATTGCGAAGGCGATAGTGACGGTTGATATTTCCGCCCGTTATCTCTGCGCGAAGATCATGCGCATATGCCCCCGAGCAATGAACGATCTCTCCGAGCTTTCCGGAACGCGCCACTGATGTAGCCAACAATTCCTGTTTATTGAAGCAACAATTCTCCATAAACATAAACGGCGTTCCGGTCTCCTCCTGCGTACGCACGAGCCTTGTCAGCTCGTCGATAGAGTATGCGCCGCCAACCTCTACCGCAACGGCTTTTCCGGCTTTCAAAGCCGCCGTGGCGACCTCGATATGATACTCCCAAGAGCACGGGATATATACAGCCTCGACATCCTCCAAAGCAAGAAGCTCGCGGTAATCCACCGTCGTGAACGGTTCGTATCCGCGCACTTTCTTTATCAACTCGGAAGCTCTTTCGTTTCTGTCCGGGTAAAGATCGCATACCGCAACGATATCGACATCCTCAAACGCAAGCAATACGTCCCTTATCATACTGTATCCGCGTCCGCCAAGACCTACAACTCCGAATTTAGTTTTAGTATCCATGTCCGTACCTTTCTTTTTCCGTTATCGAAGGAGCCAACAATGCTCCCACTAACTAATATTATACACAAAGAAGAAAAAAAGTCAATACAATTTTACAAAACAGTCCGAAATCATTGCATATAATGACAGATATCCCGGCGTTACGGAAGCTCCGACGCCGGGATATCTTCAATTGAGTGTTAAAGCATCAATACTTGCTCTTTGCGCTATAGGTAGTATGGAGCAACTCGTGAGCCTTGTGACCGCCCGGCTCGCCGAGGAAATCCTTGTAGATAGCAGTGATCTCGGGATTTTCATGAGATTTGCGCAGTTTCTTTCCGCTATCCTCATCATAGAGTGCCTTTGCACGGATCGACTTAAGATCGATATACTGAAGCTCCTTTGCCGAAACTATAGGCTGTCCGCCGCCGGTAACGCATCCGCCGGGACAGCACATGACCTCGATAAAGTCATACGACTTTTCGCCGCTCTTGACAGCCTCAAGCACCTTTTTGGCATTTGCGGTACCGTGAGCAACTGCGACGTTTACCTTTCTCACGCCGAGATCCACAGTGGCTTCCTTGACGCCCTCTATACCGCGAACATCGATAAAGTCAACATTATCAAGAGTTTTCTTGGTAACCAACTCGTAAACTGTACGAAGCGCAGCCTCCATAACTCCGCCGGTAGCACCGAAGATGTCGGCAGCTCCGGTAGACTCACCCATAACGGAATCAAACTTTTCATCCGGAAGATGAGCAAAATCAATTCCGGCTTGCTTTATCATTCTTGCAAGCTCGCGAACGGTGACGACGTAGTCAACATCCTTCATCTCTCCGTTACGAAGCTCGGGGCGGTCAGCCTCATACTTCTTTGCGGTACACGGCATAACGGAAACGGTAACTATCGACGAAGGATCGATACCCTCTTTCTCGGCAAAATACGTCTTTACCATCGCGCCGGTCATCTCGTGAGGCGACTTGCAGGTAGAAAGATTGGGGATAAACTCGGGATAGAACTTCTCGCAATAGGTCACCCAACCGGGAGAGCAGGATGTGATCATAGGAAGCGCGGCGTCCTTATTATTAAGACGCTCGATAAGCTCGGTCCCTTCCTCGATTATAGTAAGATCGGCGCCAAAGTTGGTGTCAAACACCTTGTTAAAGCCAAGACGACGGAGAGCTGCCGCAAGCTTTCCGGTTTGAGCAACGCCCATAGGAAGCCCAAATTCCTCGCCGATAGAGGCACGCACAGCCGGAGCAGGCTGAACGACGACATACTTCGAAGGATCGCCGATAGCCGCCCAAACGTCATCGATGTTCTCCTTCTCATGTATAGCTCCGACAGGGCAAGCGGCGATACACTGACCGCAATTCACACAGGGAGTCTCGACGATGGAACGGTCGTATATCGGACCGATCTTGGTCTTAAATCCTCTCTTCGAAACGCCGATAGCACCGATCTGCTGTACATTAGTACATACGGCTACACAGCGGCGGCAGCTTATGCACTTGGAATTGTCGCGTACGATCGAAGGTGAAAGATCGTCTATCTTTATCTCCTTTTTCGCACCGTCAAATGGATATGCATCAACGCCGTATTCACGGCAAAGAGCTTGAAGCTCACAGTTACCGGAACGAACACACGAGGTGCACTCACGGTTATGAGAAGCGAGCAGAAGCTCAAGTATGACCTTTCTCTGAGCACGCACCTTGGGAGTATTGGTGTGTACCACCATTCCTTCGGATACGGGCATAACGCAAGCCGCGGCAAGACCTCTTGCTTTTTCGACCTCGACTATACAGATGCGGCACGCGCCGATCTGCTGAACGTCTTTAAGATAACAAAGGGTAGGAATATTTATGCAAGCCGCTCTTGCGGCTTCAAGAATGGTGCTTCCCTCCGGAACGGAGACAGCTACACCGTCGATCGTAAGGTTTATCATATTAGCCATTTTATTATTCTCCCTTCCTTATTTTCTTACGATAGCGCCAAACTTACACGTGGACATACATACGCCACACTTTATGCACTTACTCTGATCGATAACGAAGGGCTTCTTGATCTCTCCGCTGATAGCGCCGACGGGGCATTTTCTGGAGCAGGCGGAGCATCCCTTACACTTATCCGCAACGATCTCGATCTTGCAGAGCTTCTTGCACTGCCCCGCAGGACAGCGCTTTTCATAAACGTGTGCTTCGTACTCGTCACGGAAGTAACGGAGCGTAGAAAGAACGGGGTTAGGAGCAGTTTGACCAAGACCGCAAAGCGACGCACTCTTGATGGTCTCGGCAAGCTCTTCGAGCTTTTCGATATCTCCGTCCTCGCCTCTACCGTCAGTGATCTTGGTAAGTATCTCAAGCATCCTCTTGGTGCCTTCGCGGCAGGGTGCGCACTTACCGCAGGACTCGTCGACCGTAAATTCAAGGAAGAATTTCGCAATATCGACCATACAGTTGTCCTCGTCCATTACTATAAGTCCGCCCGAGCCCATCATAGAGCCGATAGCCACGAGCGAATCGTAATCAACGGGAGTATCGAGCAGAGATGCGGGAATACATCCGCCGGAAGGACCGCCGGTCTGCGCCGCCTTGAATTTCTTGCCGTTCGGAATGCCGCCGCCGATATCAAATACTATCTCGCGAACGGTAGTTCCCATCGGCACCTCGACAAGACCGGTGTTTACGATCTTTCCGCCGAGAGCAAATACCTTCGTACCGCTGGACTTTTCAGTTCCCATGCTCTTAAACCAATCAGCACCCTTAAGGATGATCTGGGGAATATTCGCGTAGGTCTCAACGTTGTTAAGTATGGTGGGCTTGCCGAAAACGCCCTTGACCGCAGGGAACGGAGGACGGGGACGCGGCTCGCCGCGCTTGCCCTCGATGGACGTCATAAGGGCGGTCTCCTCGCCGCAGACGAACGCGCCTGCACCGAGACGGATCTCCATATCAAAATCAAAGCCCTTGCCAAAAATATTCTTTCCGAGCAATCCGGCTTCCCTTGCCTGATTGATAGCGATAGTCAAACGCTTAACTGCGATCGGATACTCGGCACGAACATAAACGTAGCCCTGATCCGCGCCTATAACGTAAGCCGCGATCGCCATAGCCTCGATAAGAGAGTGAGGATCGCCTTCAAGCACGGAACGGTCCATAAACGCTCCGGGGTCGCCCTCATCACCGTTACAGCAAACGTACTTCTTTACGTTTCCGCGATTTCCGGAAGCAAACTTCCACTTAAGACCGGTCGGGAAGCCTGCACCTCCGCGTCCGCGAAGCCCTGATGCGAGCATGATATCAATGACCTGCTCGGGCGTGTATTCTTCAAGACACTTTACAAGAGCTTGATAGCCGTCGAACGCTATGTAATCCTCGATCTTTTCGGGATCCACCACTCCGCAGTTACGGAGAGCGACACGGTTCTGCTTCTTGTAGAACTGCATATCGGAGAGCTTTTCCTTTACCTCTCCGGTGTTCTTTTCGTGGTAAACGAGATCGTCTATTATCTTGCCACCAACGATATGCTCCTTAACGATACGCTCAACGTTCTCTATCTGGCAATGCGCATAAAATACGCCCTCGGGATAAACTATAACGATAGGTCCAAGCTCGCAAAGACCGAAGCAACCGGTACGCACGACCTGCACCTTATCGGCAACGCCCGCCGCCTCAAGCTGCGTATGAAACTCGTCTATCAGCTTTCCGGAGCCGGAAGAGGTACATCCGGTACCGCCGCAAACGAGTATCTGCCTTGTGTATTTAGTCTCATTTTCGACCTTGTGCGTATGACGCATGCTTATCTGCGGAAGAGCTTCCGCCTGTATCTGCTTAAGCTGTTCAATAGTCATCTTTTCTGCTCTCCTTCTCAATATTTAGCCAGAATGTCCTTGACCATAGCAGGAGTAAGCTTTCCGTAAACATCCTCGTTGATAGTCATAACGGGAGCAAGTCCGCAACAACCGAGGCAACGGGTATCCTGAATGGAGAACTTTCCGTCCGGCGTAGTCTGATTTGAGGTGATGCCAAGCTCCTCCTCAACGCGAGCAAGAACAGCCGCTCCGCCCTTGACGTAGCATGCTGTACCCTGACAGACGCTGATAACGTTGTCTCCCTTAGGCTCAAGCGAGAACTGAGCGTAGAAGGTAGCAACACCGTAGACCTCCGTTACCGGAATGCCAAGCCCGTCGGCAATGATGATCTGAGTCTCGAGTGAAAGATAGCCAAAAGATTCCTGAGCATACTGCATTATGGGCATAAGAGGACCTTTATCGTCCTTATGTGCCGCAATAAATGCCTTAAGCTCTTCGGTTTTTTGCGCAATCTGTTCGGTAGTAAGTGCCATATACTTATCCTCCTAAACATTTTGCTGTGTATTATATTTTCAGCATTTATATAATTGTACCATAGGTCTGCGAAAATTTCAATAGTCAAATAAACATTTTATTCGACATAAAATGAATTTAACACTTATTTTACAATTTTCCCTTTCCAAAACAGCTTCGCAGAGCGCTCCTTCCGACTTTTCGGACTTTCACGCTCTGTCAAGACACGAGATATCTCGATCCGCCCATATATCTTTATTTATTAACATTTCAGTGATATAATAGCTTTACACGGTGCAGAAGTCTCGCCATCTATCGGGCTTGTATTTGCAAAATGAGAATAACAAGCAACTCCGCACCGCTTGGGCTTACAAAGAAAAGCAAATAGATCCGTTCGCACGTACCGTACGTACGCTATTAGAAGGAAAGGAAGCTTTTAAAAATAAAGCTACGGTCATACCGATGACGCGCTCAAAAATAAGATCATCTCAAATCTCCGCGCTCATGGTCTTCATTGCATTTTTCACATTCCTATGTTTTATTTCACCCCTTCGGGTGGACGCGGAAACAGCCGCCGACGGCACGGAATATCAGCTCAGCAAAGACGGAAGCTACGCTATCGTTACCGGGTATTCCTATTACACACCAACGATAACGCTCCCTTCGGAAATAAACGGATATCCGGTAAAGGAGATAGCAAAATACGCGTTTGCCGCCGATACGACGCTCACATCGATTATCATTCCCGACAGCGTGACCGTGATTGGTGAGTGCGCCTTCAAAAACTGCACGTCGCTCGTATCGGTATCCCTCCCTTCCTCGCTCACGGAGCTTCCGTACGAATGCTTTTCGTATTGCTCGATGCTCAAAAAAATAACCCTTCCGAGCGGTATAACGAGCATAGACGACGGTTGTTTTGAAAACTGCGGAAGGCTTGGACGTCTATATATCCCATCCTCGGTAACGAACATCGGATATGACGCATTTTTGAACTGCGAATCCATATATCTTGACGTATCGGACAATCCGTACGCCGCAGACTACGCCGTGAGCTTTAATATCAATACAGATATCAAAGGCACGTCGGGATATTTCTGGTCTATGCTCGCCGCAGGACTTCTCGTTGCTTTGCTAATTACGGTCATTATAGCGGCAGTATACCGTGCTTATCTGCGCAAGCACCCAGAAAAGGATCCGGATATATTCATATATAAGGCTCTCGGAAGAGCGTATCGCGCAATTTCGCGCGTCATCAATGCTCTTGGAAAAGCGCTGATGACCGCGCTTACGTCTCTCCTATGGGTACTGACGCAAGGTATTAAAAGGCTCAGATACGGAAAACGCACAAAAACCGCAAAGCCCCCGTCGGATGATGCATCCCGTGACGCAGACAAAAGCCACGAAAATGACGATATCCAAGAATAATAAGGAAAAGCTCCCGCTTAAACGAGAGCTACGGTAACGTTTTATTTATGGAAAGAAAGATATCCAAGTGCGCGACCAAGATCGCGTGGCTGTGCACGCTCGTATACTTTGCGAGCTATCTCACCAGAAATAATTTTTCGGTAATGCTCGTAAGCATAGTAAGCTCCACCGGAGCAACGAAAAGAGAGCTTGCGACTGTAATCACGGCAATGACGATCGCGTACGGCTTGGGACAGGTGCTCAACGGCTTTATCGGAGATATGATATCTCCAAGAAATATGCTCGCCGCCGGATTGCTTCTATCCGCCGCCTGTAATATTGCGATGTCTTTTTCCGATGCTATATGGTCAATGACCGTTCTGTGGGCAATAAACGGATATGCACAGGCGATGCTTTGGCCACCTATCGTACGACTTTTTGCAGAAAATCTGAATGAACTCGAATACGGATATGCATCGGTGATAGTGCAGTGCGGCTCATCGTTAGCAACCGTGCTTCTTTATATAGTCTCTCCGCTACTGCTCCTGTTCACCGATTGGCGCAAGGTGATTTTGATCTACGCACTGTGTGGGATCGCCGTAGCAACGGTCTGGCTCATAGCCACCGCAAAGCTCTCGATAGGCGTACCCAAACCCCAAAAACACCGTACAGATGAGGAAATAACGACCGATAAAAGCACATCCGTCGACACCCAAACGGTCAAGCACTCCCGTCTTTCGGCAAACACCGTTTCAACTGTCGCTATCATATTCATCGCGATAATACTGATGGGCATCCTGCGTGATGGCGTGAACAATTGGATACCGTCTTTCTTGTACGAAAGCTTCGGTATATCGGAGGAAAACGCTATATTTTCCACCGCCATTCCCGCCGTATTCAGCATCGTGTTCTTTTATCTGTTCAATCTTATTCACAAGAAGCTCATACATAACGAGGTGCTGTGCGCAGCCGTGATCTTTGCAGGCTCGACGGTCTCTGCCCTCTTACTTTGGATCATCTCAAGGCTCTGCCCATCCGTGATCTCATCTATTCTGCTGATGACATTAATAGTTGCCTGTATGCACGGCGTAAATCTTATGCTGATAACCATCGTCCCCAAACGCCTCAAGTGCACGGGACGAGTATCGCTGTATTCCGGAATACTGAATTGCGGAACATATATCGGCGCGTCTGTCTCGACGTACGGAATAGCGGTGATCTCCGAAGAAAACGGTTGGAGCGCCGCGCTACTGATATGGGCTATCGTAGCATTCCTCGGCTTCACCGTATGTGCGCTTGCCGCTCCGAACTGGAAGCGTTTTACCGAAATTGCGGATAATTGATATTCCGAAATTTCACGTCGCACCGTATAACACAGCATAATTTGAACTCCCACATCGATCACCGACGGATCAATGTGGGAGTTTTTCGTGTTCCGTTGTAAACATTCCTCTGAGATCGGCATAAAGCTTCCCTTCTCTCAGCTTAAAGCCTATAAGCAACGCCTGCTTGTCATAAAGCTCACCTCTCGGCTCAAAAAAAGCTTCTTTGATGCCGTGCAGATCCAAGAAATTCAAAACGGCACGTCCGAGGAGCATTACGAGCGGGGCATTATCCTCGCCGTTACACTTTATGTCTGTTATATATCCAATTCCGTCTCTGACCGTAAACTGCGATGCACCGACCGCGTCTCCGTCCTCATAAGCTCCGTACGCAAGCTGCGTTCCGTCGTATTCAAGTCCGCAAACAGAGCATATTCTTTCCTGCTCTTCGCTTTTGGTCATCGGTACTATCTTAAGCATATGACATCCCTGCCTTTTGAATTATTTCAGCATTCCGGTCTTTGACTTCAGATATCTGACCTGCTCGTTGCTCAACGTGCGCCATTTTCCCGACTCAAGCCCACCGAGCTTCAAATCGCCGATAGCCACTCGCTTGAGCGAAACAACGTGTGCGCCTACTCGCTCGCACATTTTTCTTATCTGCCTGTTTCGCCCTTCAAAGAGCTGCATCTCCAATGTCATCCGCCCATCTCGGGCATCGATCACACGATGCCTTACAGGTCGGATGACGTAACCGTCTATATTCATCGGAGAAGAAAGCCGTTTACGCTCGTCTGCATCCAATATTCTGTCCAATGTCACACGGTAATACTTCGGTATCGAATGTCGCGGATGCGTAAGACGGTTTACCAGCTCGCCGTCATTTGAAAACAGCAACAACCCTTCGCTCTCAAGATCGAGCCTGCCGGCAGGATATACGCGCACACCTACGTCCGAGACCAGCTCGGAAACGCATCTTCGCCCTCTGTCGTCGCTCATTGCCGTCAGATAACCGATCGGCTTATTCAGCATGATATATACGAGCTTTCCGCCGATATCGACTACCTTACCGCGGTATCGCACCTCATCCTTGCCGACCGTCACCTTACATCCGATCTCAGCCTTAACACCGTTGACCGTCACCAAGCCGTCTAATATTGCCTTCTCAGCGGCACGCCTTGACATCAGCCCCGCATCTGACATATATTTTTGAATTCTTACCGTTCCTTCGGCTGACATTTTAAACCGCACCTTGATATCATAATTATTTTTCCGCACCGAAAAACTCCCGAAATCGCTTAAATAAGCCTTTTGGTGCTTCGTTTTTCATCTCCACGGCGCCCTCGGTCACGAGCGCGACCTCCCCGACCTTTACTCCGTCTATGTACACGACCGCCACTCCGACCGTATCACCTATACCGAGCGGAGCGTAAACGAAGCGCGGATAAAAGCATCTCACCTCCGCCACCTCGTCACCTGCCGTGATAACGCTCAGTTCTTTTTCCGGAAACGAGCGAACAACGGCGCCGTCCGCTCCCGTCACCGGCACGTCTTTCGCAAGCTCTGACGGCGAAAAAGACGTAAGCTTCAAATGCGAGAAGCCTGCATCATACATACACCTGTGATCGTTCCAATCGTCGGATGCGTTCAGCGTCACGCAGATGAGCGTGATGCCACCACGCCTGCACGCTGTCACCAGCGTTCTTCCGCTCGCGACCGTATATCCCGTCTTACCTCCGAGCATTCCCGGACAGCTGTACAGCAAACGGTTATGATTAGCCACAGGTCGCGGAGAGCCGTTAACGAGTAGCGTTGCTCTGCGAGTTCCCACAAGCTCCATAAAAGTCTCGTTTTTTATCGCATACGACATAAGCCTTGCATAATCCGTTGCGGTCGTGAAATGTCCGTCACAGCCAAGACCGTGCGGATTACGAAAATGAGTGTTACTCATTCCGAGTAGCTCGGCTTTGGTATTCATCATCTCAACGAATGCTTCCACGTCGCGTCCTACATACATCGCAAGAGCAACAGCCGCATCGTTCGCGCTGGCAAGCATGAGCGCGTACAAAAGATCGAGCACAGTGATCTCATCTCCTGCACTGAGATATACCGAACTGCCCTCGATCCCGACGGCATTCGGCGAGACCTTGACGGTAGATGAGATATCCGACACATTCTCGATGACGACTATCGCAGTCATCACCTTGGTGATACTCGCCATAGGCATCCGTTCATTTGCGTTTCTGCCATATATCAACCGACCGCCCTCGGTGCACAGCACGGCGCTTTCCGCTGAAACGTAAAGCTCCCCGGCACCAATTAGTGACTTTCCCGAGCAAAAGCTCCAGCCGTTTTTCTCGGCTTCCTCTTCAGAGACGTAATGCGCCGCGTCCGTAATATCAAACGGCGCTCCGACGGACGTCACGCCACCGTTTTCCGACACCGAAACGTGCCTGTTTGCGGCGCATCCGCGAGCAAACATTGCGACGAACAGCACCAAAGCGACAAAAACGGCTACGCTCCTGACCGGCAGACCGAGACGACCGCCGTGATCTTCACGGCGTGAAAGCCTTCCGTGTTCAGTTCTTATCATCCGAAACTTCCCCCGAAACTCTACCTTATGGGAAAGTTTATTCTATCAAGTGATAAAATATGTCCTCACACGGCGATGTATCGGAGAGACATATTTATTTGTTTTCGTTTTCTTCCGCCTCAACGAACACCTTGTCGGCTTTATACTCATCCTGCTTGTCCTTCGAAAATACTTCCTTGAGCCTTCTGATTATATCGGGAGACCTCTCAAGTATATCTCCGACCGCCGATATCGGATTTCCGGCAGTAACAGACGGGGGAGTAACGGAAAGCATGCTGACGTTTCCGTCCGAGGAGACGACAAGAAATCCGACGGGAGAGATGGTAAGTCCCGTACCGCCTCCGCCACCGAACGAAGGATCGCGGGTTTGGGTGGAGTTATCCGCGTTCTTTTTCTTGTTTCCAAGCTCCACTCCGCCGGAAGCAAATCCGAGCGAAACCTTGGATACCGGTATTATTACCGTTCCGCCGGCGGTGTTGATAGGCTCTCCCACCACCGTACCCGTTTCGGAAAGCTCCTTGATCTTTTCAAGCGAGGTCTGGATGATCTCGTTCAGCTTATTGTCAGTCATTTATTTATATTCCTTTCTGGAAAAATTTATTGACATTATATTCGTAAACAGAGCTACGACGCCGAGGCGGTAGCATTCTCCGTATTCGCGCTCTGCCGATCACCGTCGGCTCTTTCGCCGACCTCGGATGCCTTTTTCGACCTGTATTTGCCCCTTCTGAGATATATCCCAAACAAAGGCAATGCAAGTGCCACGACCTGCCAAAGGCGTATACTGAATTTAAGATCCACCTCGGCTGTCCACTTATCGGTCGTAAAATCGGGATATATCGATACGTAACCGTTCTTAGCAAGGCAGAATCTCGTATTCATTTCTAAAAGGGTGATGAGATATTGAGACGTCTGCACGACCGCACTGTACGTCATCGCAGTCTTAGCCGCATCGTCGCTCGCAACTCCCACGACGAGCCTTGCGGTCTCAGTCCTCAGATAACGCGGAAATCTCGCAAAGAACGCCTTCAACATATCCGTGAGCATCGATATAAGTGCCCTGAGGTCGCGTTTGGCTTTTTTATCGCTCTCCGCCTTTTTTTCGGTCCTCTGTTTTTCCAGCCGTTCAAGCTCTTTTTTTCTCGCTTTTTTCAGCCTGCGCTCAACGCGTCTGCGGAAGGGTTTGATGGAAAAATGCTTTGCGGACGGCGGTCTTTTCTTTTTTCGCGGCAAGAGACGGAGCCTTATAAACCAAACCTTAACGGATGCGCCGACGTTATCTTTTTCGTACGAAAAACGAAAACGTATCCTCGTCATTGCAAGTCCGAATAGTACGAGTATGACCGCAAAGTTGATGATCACCGTCAACATACGCTCCGACCTCCTTTCACAAGCATTATGACAGCCTTACCGTCAACTATTGCCTTCCATCCCGAAAAGATCGAGCGACGGCAGTTCTTCAAGCGACGATATCCCGAAGGTGCGGAAAAAGCTCTGTGTCACTCCGAACAGCCTCGGTCGCCCTATGACCTCAAGCCTTCCGACCTCCTCTATCAATTCACGGTCAAGCAAAACGGTAATAGGGCGCGTACTGTCCACACCTCTGACTTGCTCGATATATGCTCTCGTGACCGGCTGATTGTATGCTATTATAGCAAGCGTCTCCATAGCCGCGTTACTGAGCTGCGGCTCTCCCTTGATGCCTATCATCTTAGTCACATATTCACCCAGCTCCGGAAGAGTTGAGAGCTGACAGCATTTTTCATAGCACGTCAACCGTATTCCGCGCGGAAACGCGCCGTTATCGTAGAGCTTGGCGTAGGTCTCTGCGAGCTGCTTCGCTTCCTTTACCGGGTAACCGATGATCTTTGCGAGCTGATCGTAATATACCTCGTCACCATTAGCGAAAAGTATCGCCTCGAGCACGCTCATCGCTTTTTCGGAAGAAAGACGCTCTATAACGTTACCGTTTTCGTCAAGTATCGGCTTCGGAGCATTTCGTGAAACGCGATTACGCTTCTGTTTCGGCTTCCGAGGCTTATCTCCTTCGGACTCGGTTCCTGCTTTCCCTTCGGCTTCTGCTTCTGCTTCGGCATTTCCCTCGGCATCCGCCGTAGCGTCTCCGCTCGTCGCAGTCTCAACGTCCGTAACGCCATTTCCGTCGGAGTCGTCGCCCGTGATATCGACAGGCACACCGTCGTCGCTCTCGGAAGCTTTATCGGAGTCATCCGACACCTCGGCATCGGTCACCTCGGTATCATCCTCAGGCACCGTAAGCTCTTCGGTCACGGTTACTTCATCATCGTTAAACATCGGTAATTACACTTCCTGTAAAAAATTATAGATATGACCGCAGGGCACAGTATACATTAGCGGTCAATCCCACGCTTCCCTGTCGGCATTTTCGTTTTTCACGCTGTGCGAGAGATTAAGTATGAGCGTCGGATTTTCGTAATCGCCGCCGAGAAAGACGCGTTGAAATTTCACAAGCTCAAGCACCGCCGCAAAGGTTGCGACCAGATCCGAGCGCGTTTCATTATTAAGCAGTATACGTTCAAAATCAGTCTCGCCGTAACGGTACAGATAACGCATGACCGACACTACCTTTTCGGGTATCGGAGTAACTCTGTTCTTAAGAAGATTTTCAAGCGTACGTTCCGGAGCGCGTTGCTGTATATCCTTCATCACCTTGCCGCGTGCAAGCATACGTCTGAAGGCTCGCTCGAGGACCTTAAGCTCGTAGTGCAACGGTATACCCACCTCAGGCTCCTGAGGCTCACGGTAGCACGCTCCGCCGTTCTGCGTCATCTGTTCCCTGAGATATCCGGCGGCATTTTTCGCCTTTGCATACTCCATCACCGCGATCTGCAAGCGTCTCACGGGAGACTCCTCTTCCGCGGCTCTCGGCAGCATCATCTGACTCTTTATGAGCATAAGCTCGGCAGCCATCGTAATGAACTCTCCGGCGATGTCGATATCCATACGCTCCATAGCGTCGATATACTCCATATATTGATCGAAAATAACGTGTATCTGGATATTGCAGATATCCATCTCATTCTTTTTTATCAGCGAAAGCAAAAGATCGAGCGGTCCTTCAAAGCTCTCCACTGTAAAGCTCAACTGTTCCATAGAAGCCCCATTTCAATAAAGTTCAACGTCACTCAGTTCATCAGTCTCAAAAGCGCATCCATGATCGCGGTCACGGCAGTCGATATTCCGTTCATGATCAAGTCGGGAACGTATTCCAAAAACGGATCTAAGGCGCCAAACCAAAGCAAGGCAAGCATCACGAGCATTATGATGCGCTCGTGTTTCATTGACCGAAAAATAATGCTTATCCGGAAGGACTGCATAAAGCACTCGGGAGCCGTCGAGGGGCGGCACGGGAATAAGATTGAATACCGCAAGCAAAATATTGTAGTATCCGATGATATAGAGCAACTGAGCAACGATTATATACAGCTGATCGGGAATGCTTGCGATAAACGGAATGACCGATGCTACAGCCGGATTTTGGGCAAACCACAGCATGAAAGAAAACGAAACGAAGGAGCCGACACCGATAACGGCGTTGATCGCTGGACCGGCAAGACCGCAGAGCGCCATCCCCTTTTTAGGATCCTTGTAATACCTCGGATCGATCGGCACCGGCTTTGCCCAACCGAAGCCGAAAAGCAACATACACACAGTACCGATGGGATGAAGATGGCTGAACGGATTTAAAGTGAGCCTTCCGGCTTGCTTTGCGGTCGGATCGCCCAAGGAATAGCTCGCCAATGCATGGGCATATTCGTGTATTCCGAGGCTCAGGAGCACCACTGCCGGCAAAAACAGCAGAAGAAACACCTTGGTAAGAACGTCAAGCTGCGAATACAAGATATCAAGTATCATTTCTTACCAGATCCTCAAAGCTCTCTCTTCTTACGGCAACGTACGGTCTACCCTCGCTTATCATAACGACAGGAGGTCTCGGAATGCGGTTATAATTCGACGCCATAGAGTAATTATACGCTCCCGTCACCTCGACCGCCAGAATATCACCCTTCTTTACAGGCTGTATAGTTACGTTTTCGGCAAGGAGATCTCCGCTCTCACAGCATCTTCCCGCAACCGAGCAGGTATAGCTCGGAGTCACATTCGCCCGATCGGCTACCGTAAATTCATATTGCGACTGATACAGCGCATATCTCGGATTATCCGGCATACCCCCGTCGACAGAAACGTAATTCTTAAGCTCCGGGATATTTTTGACGCTACCGACGGTGTAAAGCGTAAGACCGGCGGCACCGACTATTGAACGCCCCGGCTCAAGTATTATTTTGGGAAACTTGATACCCTTGGCGGCACATTCTCCTTTGACTGTAACCGCAAGCTTCTCTATCGCCGCGGCGTAATCAAAATACGGATGCTCTTTTACGTACCTAACGCCAAATCCCCCTCCAAGGTTAAGTTCGGATGCTTCAAAACCGTATTTGGCTCTCATATCCGCCATAAAATCTATCATTATGACGGCGGCATCCGAAAACGGCTGTATATCGAATATCTGACTGCCGATATGACAGTGATATCCGCAAAGCTCAACGTTTTTACAGTTCAAAGCCAGCTTTACAATACCCTCAGCCTGTCCTGTGGCAATAGCCGAGCCGAATTTTGAATCCACACGCCCCGTAACGACAGACTTATGCGTATGAGGATCGATACCGGGAGTGATCCTCAGCAGTATCTTTTGGATAACGCCCATCTCACCGGCTATACGCTCGAGCGCCTCAAGCTCATCCGTATTGTCCACCACAAAGCGTCCGACACCGAGAGATATCGCGTATCGGATATCCGCGTCGGTCTTATTGTTGCCGTGGAAGAAAACGCAGCTCATATCAAAGCCTACCGCGGCGGCGGTATATAATTCTCCCGAGGAAACGGCGTCACTCCCAAGCCCCTCCTCGCGTATTATCTCGTATATCCTTTTAAAGCTCAGCACCTTCGAGGCAAAGCAAGGAAAGGAGCCGTTTCCGAAATTATCCTCCAGCGCCTTCTTATACACGCGGCACTGACGGCGTATCGCACCCTCATCCAAAAGCATGAGGGGAGTCCCGTATTCCCTTGCAAGCTCGAGCGTATCGATGCCGGCAAATGTCAGATGTCCTGCCGAATTGACGCCGCAGGAGTCTGTCACGAACGTATTCATTGTAATGATCTCCATTCTGCCGATATAGCTCGGCGCTTTGATCAAGCGAGAGGCTCAGCGAGCACCTAAGGTCTTGAATATCCTCGTCCAGACCTCATCTCTGCCTTCTCCGGTCTGCGAGGAGAACGGAATAACGTCCACGCCGTCCACCAAGTCATTGAGCCTCCTTAGCGAGAGCGCACGTTCCGTTTTGTTGAGCTTATCCGCCTTGGTCGCGACTATGAACCAATCGTCCACCGAACGGCTGAGCCAATCCATCATAGTGATATCATCCTCGGTCGGTCCGACTTTAAGATCTATCAGCTGTGCGACAGACCTCAGCTTTCCGTGCGAGCCGTCTCGGGTATAATACCCGTCGGTCAGCTCCGACCATTGCTTTTTTTGCTCCGGACTGCGTTTGGCGTATCCGTATCCGGGCATATCCACGAGATACAGTCTGCCGTCAACGGAATAAAAATTGACTGTCACGGTCTTTCCGGGGGCGGAGCTTACACGAGCAAGCGCTTTTCTGCCGATCAAAGTATTGATAAGCGAGCTTTTGCCGACATTCGAACGACCGCTGAGCGCTATCTGCGCCAAGCCGTCGAACGGAAATTGAGAACTGCGCCCTGCCGTCACGGCAAGCTCGACCTTTTTAATACAATTCATACCGATAGCTCCTCCTTCCAAACCACGGGGCTGATATCCGCAAGGAGCTTACGGCACCAACGCATTTTTAAGCACATCTCCGACCATACGGCACGGAACGAACTCAAGTCTTTCCTTGACGTACGGATCGATATCATTAAGATCCTTACTGTTATCCTCCGGTATCAGCACCGTCTTTACTCCGGCTTTATAAGCCGCCATTGTCTTTTCTTTAAGCCCACCGATAGGCAATATCCTACCTCGCAGTGTGACCTCACCGGTCATAGCCACGTCGTTTTTTACCGGCCTTCCGGAAAGCTCGCTCACGAGCGCACACACCATAGTCACCCCCGCAGACGGTCCGTCCTTCGGCACCGCGCCCTCGGGAAAATGAAAATGTATATCCTTGTCCTTGTAAAAACGACCGTCTATCTCAAGCTCCTCGGCATGAGAACGTATGTAAGTGACCGCAGTCTTGGCAGACTCCTTCATAACATCCCCGAGCGAGCCTGTCAGCTCGACCTTTCCGCTACCGGGCATAGCGGCTACCTCGACCTTGAGAAGCGAGCCTCCAAGCTCGGTATAAGCCAGCCCGTTAACGACACCCACTTCGTCCTCATCATATATGCGCTCCGGTATAAACCTTTCCGCGCCAATGAACGACTGCACGTTTTTAGCAGTTATCTCGACCTGCTCTTCTCCTTCGAGCAATCGTTCTGCGACCTTGCGGCAGACCGCGGCGATCTCTCGCTCAAGTCCTCTTACTCCTGCCTCGTGAGTATATCCGTTTATTATGGTTTTTACCGCACCTTCGTTGATCTTTAACTGCTTTTTCGTCATTCCGTGCTTAGCGAGCTGTTTCGGTATAAGGTGATGCTTGGCTATGCTCAGCTTTTCCTGAGCGGAATAGCTCTTCAGCTCTATGATCTCCATTCTGTCCAAAAGCGGACGCGGAACGGTCTCGAGCGTGTTTGCGGTCGCAATGAACATAACTCCGGAAAGATCCGTCTCGACCTCCATAAAATGATCCCTGAAGGTCTTGTTCTGTTCCGCGTCCAACACTTCCATAAGAGCCGACGCCGGATCCCCGTGAGCATCGCGCGTCAGTTTATCTATCTCGTCAAGAAGCATCAGCGGATTTTTCGAGCCGGCTTTGATAAGCCCGCTGACGATACGACCGGGCATAGCTCCGACGTATGTTTTTCTGTGTCCTCTGATATCGGCTTCATCCCGCACTCCGCCGAGCGATACTCTTACGTAATTGCGACCGACCGCTTCAGCCACCGATCGTGCTATAGACGTCTTACCGGTACCGGGAGGTCCGACAAGACAAATGATCTGATTGCCAAGCCCGGGCGAAAGCTGTCTCACGGCAAGATATTCTATTATCCGTTCCTTGACCTTATCCAGCCCGTCGTGGTCGCGATCCAATATCTTTTTCGCAAGCTTGATATCCGTCCGGTCATCCGTCGCGTTGCTCCAAGGAAAGTCAAGACAAACATCAAGATAGTTGCACGTAACTCCGTATTCCACAGAGCTGAAAGGCATCCTTTTGAGCTTCTGCGCCTCTTTTTTCAGCTTATCGGCGACATCATCGGGCGCCCCTGACGCTTCTATGCGCTTTATATATTCATCAGCCTCGGCTTCAACATCCGAACCTTCACCAAGCTCCTCGCGTATAGCGTGCAGCTGTTCGGTAAGATAATAGTCTCTTTGGTTTTTATCTACCCTTTTTTTGACCTCGCGTCTCAGCTTGCTTTGGAGCACGAGCAACTCAAGCGACTCATTCATCATAACGAGAAATGTATTCATTCTGGCTACCGGATCCACCTCGGACAGTATCTTGAGCTTTTCGCCGTAATTCCAAAGCAGACTTGCCGCGGCTCTGTCCGCGTATGCCCCGATGTCGGTAATACTTTCAAGCTCGTCCTTCAGCCCCTTGGCTTCGCTCGGCATATACTTTATGTACTCCGCTACAAGAGAGTTCGCCTCACGGAGCATCGCTTTCGCCTCGACAAGCTCACCGTCCACGGCTATACACCTCACGATGGCTCTTCCGTATCCCTTGCTTTCCGATACCTCCACAAGCTCCGCTCTTTCGTAACCTATCAACAAGGCTCTGTATCTGCCATCGGAAAGACGGATGAGCTGTTGGACCAGCGCAAGCGTTGCCATTCCTCGACCGAAATCACCTTCGGTATGCTCATCTTCTCCGTCTGCATCCGTATCCATTGGCAACGCAAGCACCGATGCTCCGGAAACGTGCACCCTCTTCATCTCTTTGATCTTGACGTCATCGTTTACTATTTCAACGCTTATCGACATCCCCGGCAACAGCACCGTTTTTTTCAACGGAACAATAAGATACTCGGACAACTCGGCTGTCTCGTAATAACTCGGTTTCATTATGTATCTCAGTCAAACTCCTTAAAACAATCGTATCTCGTTTTATTGTATCACAAAAAAGCACCTCATTCAAACCGCAACTTGAAGCATTCTGTAAACTTTCTGTATATATTATGGAAGATAACGGCGTTCCGTCAAAAAACGGAACGCCGTTATCATATCTGATTTTGATCTGTTTTTGATCACAACTCCGCGTCAATCCCGAGTTGGCTCACTTTTCACTTCCGACTCGTATCCCGCATCTTCTCTGTATTCCTCCGCCACATCAGGCATGGCGTCGTCATCGGTTTCTGTATTCTGTGACGGCTCAACGTCGATAGGCACATCAACTTCATCACACGACTCACAAGCACCGACATTTTCTATCTTATCAGCGTCCGGCCCCACCGAAGCTTTAGGCTCCGTTGCGTCCGACGCATCAAGCGCGTTATCCTTGACCGCATTCGCAACGCCGTCCATCATCGCGTCAGCCACGGTATCAGCCGCAACACCACCTGTCATCTCCGCATCGGTCTTTACCGCACCGACCTTAGGCGTATCAACAGAGGCGCCGGAGACCGCCGCACCATCCGCGCCGACACGGTACGAATCTCTCTTGTCGGATCTGTTGCGATAAGTGATAAAAGCCATAGTCGCTCCGAGCAATACGGAAATGATACCGATACTGTACCGTATGTATACCTCTATCTCGGACGGATCCGCACAGATAAGAGCAACACCGATAGACAGAAAAGCTATACAAGCCAACATCTTTCCAAATCCGAAATGCTCCACCTTACCCAGCTCTACTCCGTTTTCTCCGGAGCTTTCGGCTTTGGCTCTACCGACGTTTTCCTGTAAGTAATACCCGTGGATGACCTCCACAAAAGCCCTGAGCCACATGATAGCTCCGACACTTCCGCTCACGCCGCTGACGGGAAATATCTTATAGTCCTCAACGATTAGACCGACGATAAGCACAGCGACCAAGATAAGCTCCGCTATCGCAAATATACGCAATTTCCCATCGTAATGGATAACATTATCCGCCAATACCAACACCGTGTACACGACAAGCCCGGATGCGACCAAAACATCCATCGCATCCTCGCCGAGCGGAGTAAACATTATCACTCCGAAGCAGAGCAACAGAACGGCGATCACCAACGTGAATATCCAATTTTTCATCAGTTTTTGCATAAGATAGGCACCTCCGTGTCTTAATACAGTAACGCAAATGCGCTCTTAAGATAAATTTTATAACTCAAATATTAACAAATCAAGTCGTATAATGTTATTAAAGAACGATTTTTATCGCAAAAACATTTCCATCCCCGATCCGCAAATAATGCGCAAACGAAAGGAGACAATAAGTACAAATAACGACCGATAAAAAGAGAGAACGGACAAGATCATGAAGCTCAAAGCACATCCATTCGCAAGACGCGCTCTTGCGTGCCTGTTTTTCACAACAGCATTTTTATTTCTTGAAGCGGTAACAAGGCTCGCCACGGGACTCCCACTGAGATCGGATATAGCCCCGGTCCTGTTCACCTCAGTTCTCGGCATCACCGCCGGCGAGCTGTCCACCCTGTTTCGAAAAGGCGGCGCGAACGCCGCGATAGGAAGCGCACTTCTGTCGCTTGCGGCGCTCATCATATCCGCCGAAACGGTACTCGGCAGAGCATTCGGATACTTTTATCCGCCGGAGATATTTTTCGGCATGGCAGGGGCGGTAACGGGCAGTTACTTCGATTCCACAGTCTCGGCGATCATCTCCGCCGCGCCTTATATCCTGCTCTGCTTTCTTCCTCTTGCACTGTATCTCGCGATACATTTCGCATCCGGGACGCTTACAGCATTTCCCGGGACAAGTCCGCAAAAACGCGCCATTCCCCTGCTCTGCGCGATGCTCGCCGTCGCGGCATTGCAGCGTGTGGCTGTCGGCACATTACAAAACGGCACGGAAGCAGAATACCTATACGGTCGCGAAGGGTACGACTTTAACGAGACAGCGAAGGAGTTTGGCATCTTCACCTCTCTGCGGCTGAGCCTGTGCTATTCCGCAAAAGCCCGAAGCAACGCCGAGCTTGCTCCCACAGACGCGGAGAACGTCGCATCCGACGTAACGGCGAAGGGATATAACGTAACGGACGAGCTGTCCGGAGAGCTTCCGAGCGGAGCGAACGATTCACTCATCGAGCTTATCAATTATCTCTCGGCAAGGTCACCGTCCGAAAAGAACCGTATGACCGGAATACTCGCGGACAAAAATCTGATCTTCGTCTGCGCCGAAGCATTGTCCCCGTACGCGATATCCGAGGAGCTTACCCCCACACTGTATCATATGATGACCGACGGACTTTATTTCAGCGAATACTACGCCCCGACGTTTGGCGAATCCACCTCCGGCGGCGAATACGCATTGCTTCTTTCACAGGTCCCGAAACGCGACGCAGGAGAGCGCGGTATGTCGATGTACCTTTCAAGAAATAACCGTCTCGATCACTCGCTTCCGGGAATCTTTGCCGCCAACGGATATCTCGCGAACGGATATCACGATAACAGCTACACGTACTATGATCGCAACCTTACCCACCCCGCCATGGGAATGAATTGGTACGGCTGCGGAGGGTGCGTGACCGTCAAAGCAGACGCTCCCGAGCTAAAACTCGACGAGAGTCTGTCGCGCAGTTGGCCGCGCTCGGATGATGAACTGATAAGAGCGACCTTTCGAAGCTACACAGACCAAGCCAAAGCTTGCGGACAGCACTTTTTCACCTATTATCTCACCGTGAGCGGACACAGCAATTACAGCTTTTCCGGGAACGCCATGTCGGCAAAGAACAAAAACTACACAGAAGGTCTCAAGTATCCGCAGACCGTAAAGGCGTATCTTGCCGCACAAAAAGAGCTTGACCTTGCACTCGAAACACTCATAAACAGCTTGGAAGCAGAGGGCATACTCGACGACACCGTTATCGTGGTAGCCAACGACCATCACCCTTACGGACTGAGTGCCGGCTGGGCTACCAACGACGGCAAGGACTATCTTTCCGCACTCGCAGGCAAGAAGCTATCCTCGACGCCCGAAACGGAAAGAGGTGTGTTTATG
The DNA here is from genome assembly GCA_964570105.1 of uncultured Lachnospiraceae bacterium. Taxonomy (GTDB): domain Bacteria; phylum Bacillota; class Clostridia; order Oscillospirales; family CAG-272; genus SIG673. The sequence goes on from CAZMWM010000003.1 coordinate 22,574, forward strand.
ATCTACAACAGCGCACTTTCAAACGAGACCGCCGTTACCAAGCCTGTCTGTTCGTTTGACGTTCTGCCGACGCTTCTGAATATGTTCGGCTTTGAGTTCGACAGCAGACTGTTCTGCGGCAGGGATGTATTCTCAAAAAGCGACGGGCTTGTGTTCTTTTCCGATGGCAGCTTCGTTACGGGAAAAGGTGTATATGACTCAAGGACAAAAAGCTATACTCCGTGCTTCGGCGAGGAGCGGAACGAGCAGTACGTGAAGAATGTAAAAAAAGAGATACGTGAGATCATCTCACATTCAAAGCTCGTGCGAAAAACGGATCTTTTCGCGCACCTTCCAAAAAACACAAGGAAGAACAACGAGAACATCTTGCACAAAAATAAAGACGAATAATGCGATACACCAACATTTTTCGTCTTTTATTTTGCTGATATAGCAATTATTTGCTCACATCTTTTATTACAGAAACAAGCGCCGCACACCCATTTTTCTTGTTTAAAAAGCTCGAAATATACTCTCTCCCGTTCGCCCCAAGCCTTGCACAAAGCGCCCTGTCGTTATAAAGCTCAAGTATCGCGTCACGTAAGGCGAACGGATCGTCCGGGCGTACACAAGCTCCGCACTCGGCTCGCCTCAGCGTATCCGCTACCTCGCTGTCAAGGTCAAACGAAGCAATGACCGCGCGTCCTGCGCCCATAACAGACCATGTTTTCGACGGAACCGAGCTTGTCGAAACACCGCCCTTTGATATCAGCAGTCCGACATCGCCAAGGCTGAACACGTATCCTATCTCCTCGTTTGGCATAAACGGAAGCAAGCTGATGTTATCGAGCTGTTTTTCCGTTATGAGCCTGCGGAGCCGCTCGGCGCACACTCCCTCCCCAAATATCGCGAGCCGTATATCCGTATATCCGCGCAAAAGCTCTGCCGTCTCCGCGAGCAGCTCGATATTTTGAGTTTTTCCGAGATTTCCGCAATATGTAATGTAAAAACCGTTCCTATCAAATCCAAACCTATCAAACAGTGGGTTTTCGCAACGCTCGATCGGTCGCACCGCATCCTCGTCCACCCAATTAGGTATCACGGATATCTTATCCTCCGGCACGCCCTTCTCCATTATATTGCGCTTAAAGCGTTCCGATATCACGATTATCCTGTCGGCGTCCCTATACGTCACATCCTCTATATGCCGCCCGAGTTTCCAGATGAGAGAGCCGCGCCACGTCAGCCCCGCATTTACCAAGGAGTCCGGGAATATATCTTGAAGATGATATACGATCTTACATCCAAGCCTTTTTTTCAGTCTCGACATCATAAGACCGCGTATCGGAGGCGTTGATGAAAGAAAAAGCACATCCACATCCTTTTCTTTTTTTGCCAACCGATATTGCTTGCCTTGACAGACGCAGTACCTCAGTGCGCGAAAAACAGGATTTCTTCCCTCGCGCCACAAAGAAAATCTGTGCACCTCCGAGGCTCCCGAAAGCTCTACACTGTTTGGCGAGCGCTTATATTTTTCCCTTTCCTCCGCGTCAACACCTCTGGACGGCATAGGACAGTACGTCACCATCTTCCATCCTTGCTCGGCATATGCGGCTCGCGCATTTTCCCCCAAATACAGGCTCGCCGCCTTTTCGGGATAATGATACGCAGGCAAAAACAACAGCTTCATCTAAGCAAAGCTCCTTTCAGGCGATCTGAGCACATACGCGGTGGCTTTATGCGCATAAGGCTTCATCTGAAAAAACACAACGCGGCGATGACTGCACCAAATACGACCGTCACCGAGTCAAACACTAAAGCTATCAAGGATACCACGCGTCTTTTTCCGCTCATTTGGCGAAAACAGAGCGTCGAAAACGTGATCCCGGGGATAGATGCGATAACCGAAGCTCCTATGCTCACAGCAGAGAGAAGCACCATAAACACCGACGCGAGACCTTCTCCGAGATCATTATTCGGCGACGCTTGCAGCCTTAAAAACTCTATACCGAAAATACCCGTAAAACAAGCGCCGATCACAGAGATGACCGAAAACACCAACGAAATAACAAAAAACGTCTTGTATTTTTTGGAGACCATACAATTTCCCTCCTTCATCGCAGGTAATTCACTGCGCTATGCGCTTTATCGGATGTCTGATGACCGTTTTACGCCTTTCCGGCGGAACCTTTCTGGCATCCGAGAGATATATCTCGTGATGATACCTCCCGACCGTTATATCGGTCTCATACCCTTGCTCTTTTGCATACTTATCCATCAGAGCCACCGTCGCCCCCTCACTGTCATACGAGCCTATATGCATACATTGCACGCATTCGCCCGCGTCGTAACTCAGAAACTCCACATTCCCGTTTCCAAGCTTGTTTTTCGCACGCGCAGAGGATACCGCCCAATCAACATCCTCGCCCGCTACAAACTCCGGTGTTCTGATAAGGGATATCCAGCGAAGCTCTCCCTTACGCGAAAGATCTATACCGCTCACACCGTCCTGCCACCAAAATCCCTCGAGCGGCGGAACGACATAATCAAAATACCCGTCTATCCTGTGATCTCCGAGCTTGCTCATCTTCAAGGTAAATGCCACCGTATACAGTGCTCCGATAGCCGCCTTATATTCTCCGCCCTCCTCGTTCGGATCTCCCGTTCCGCGGACGGCGATATAATTCATTCGCGGTACCGTTACGATACCGGGAACGTTTTTCGGAAGATAAAACTCCTTATATTCCTTTTTGTAATCAAAAGCCATATGCATCACCAAAGCTCTCGCAGAGGCAAAAGCTCCCTTTCTCGCACGTTTGAACGGCATCAAGTAAACGCACCGCTCTTATAGTAAGCCACCGTAAGCTCGACCACCAAGCCGTAGCTTTTAGTTCCGGCATCTTGCCCTTGACTGTTCAGATAAGTGTCGTTGACAGCGCCGGCGACCTCCGAGACCGAGCTTTCACGATATTTTTCGAAAAACTCGGCGTACGCTCTATGCTCCGATTCGAGCTTTGCGCATTTCAACTGCGCGACCTCGGAATAAAGCTTCGCATCAGCAGAATACAGCGCGTTTGCCATGTATTCGTACATATTCAAATACGCACTGTACCGTATATAAGCATCATCAGACTCGAGACATACGAGAAACGCCACGAAATTCGCCTCATCCTCGCGTGCTATTCCTCTTTGATGCGCCATCTCATGCGCCATCGTGTACGGGAGCGTATAGTCGGGGAATTTGTAATTGATGTTGGCTTCACCGGTATAATAAGTGTACACGCCCGTGATATGTGTATATGACATCAGCTCACTGAATGCCACACGCTTGACATTACTGCGCATCTTCTGAATAAAATGGTATTTCTCGGCAGCCACGATATAAGCATCATTCAGCTTTTCGTTCAGTTCACGTAACGAATACCCCATCCGTGAGCACCCGTCCTTCGAAAAAACTATCTCATCCGAAAGAATATTGCTCTCTTCAAGCAGATATTGCGCGGTATTTCTCAGCTCTTCCGTGCTCAAGCTACCCTTTTCAAGCCCCATTTTTTCATCTATCGAGCTTCCTCTGTAAGCCGTGGAAAAAGTAAGCACGAAAAGCAAATAAAAAAGCGTACACACAGAAAGCAGACCGCAAAGATATCTTATCGCCCTTTTGCGCTCACCTCTCACAAGCACGAAAGCCTTTATTATCAGCAATACCGCAAGTATCGGCATACATATAACGACCGTCTCACCGAGCGAGAACGGCAACCATCCGGTGATCTTAGAAAGCAACAGTCGGAAAAAAGCCGCTATTCCACCGTTAAACCGATCGGAAAACGCTTCGCTCGCAAGCGAAACGAGATTTATCACAAGGCACACAGCCGCAAGCAAAAAGAGACAACAGCACCACACGGGACAGTATTCTTTTATTTTTTTTAGCTTATCCACCGGAGCATTCCTCCTTTCGCAAATCGGTTTCGCTTCCGCAAAACGCCACGTACCGCAAAAGCGCCTCCGTTTCGAGTGACGCCGACATTCCGAGAGACCGAGCCGCTTGCAGGATATCCCCCGCGACCGGAGCGACGGTCGTGAGCCTTTCTCCTGTCATCGGATGCGGAAAGGACATACAAAATGCGTGCAATGCCTGACGTCCTATCAGCTCGCTCCTCTTACCGTACAAGGTATCACCGAGTATCGGATGACCGATGGAAGCAAAATGCACCCGCAATTGATGTGTCCTGCCGGTCAACGGTGACGCGACCACCACGGAATGCACCCCGTCTGTAAACACGGCTCTGTACTCCGTATGCGCAAACATCGCTCCATCCTCGTCACCGTGGCATACCGTTCTCGTAATAATGCTGTCGCCGCACCGCTTCATATACCCTTTGATGCTCCCCGAGCCTTCAAGTATACCGCGAACTATTGCAACGTACGTCTTTTTTATCGCTCCGTTCTGAAGCGCGGCGGAGAGTCTTTGCGCGGAGAGCTTGTCTTTTGAGACCACGACCGCTCCGCTCGTCTCTCTGTCCAGCCGATTTACAGCTCTGAACACGAACGGTCTGCCAAGCTCTCTGTATCTCGCGCACAAAGCATTCGCGAGACTGTCCGTATAATGTCCGTGCGTGGTATGCGTCGGCATCCCGGCAGGTTTATCAGCGACTATCAGCTGATCGTCCTCATACAACAGACCGAAATCGAGCTTTACAGGCTCGAGATACGGATTTTCGTCCACAGATGCGTCCTCAAGCCGCAATTCAAGCACATCGCCTTCGGAAAGCACGGCGCGAACAGTGACCGAAGAGCCGTTCAGCACGATCCCCCGCTCCGTATTCTTCAACTTTATAAGGAGCCTGTGCGATACTCCCATCACACCGCGCAGATAATCGCGCAACAACATTCCATCATATGTTTCGGTGATGACCGTTTTCACGAACAGACCTCCAAGCTTTAAACGAATATGACATCAAGACACTTCTCAGATATAGTTTACCCCATCATAGCGCGCTACCCGACAGTTCCGCAAAACAAAGTTTTTACACGCCTACAATCAGTCATTTATTGTTATCAAACAACATAATCCATCATATTTTAACAAACATTCAACAAACAAAGACCATTACCGACCGCCACGGTGGTGTCCACCGCCACCGCCACCGCCACCGCTTCGTCCTCCGCGGTATCCGCCACCACGCCCTCCGCTGGAAGAGCGGATCACTCGCTTGGTGACGAACGATCCCATAAATCTGTCATCCGAACGCAACAGATCAAGCTTGGCGTATCTGTCGAGCGGATAAACGGATGCTCTCAGCTTCTTTTTATACGAGCATATGACACATACCGATACCGTGATCGAAACAACAAGACCGCACACAACGGCGATAATGATGACCGTCGCCCAATCCGTAACGTAATACTTGTGAGCAAGATAGATAAATTCCAGCGCGCCATTGTAATAATCTCCGCTTTTTATACCGGAATATACATTCGGCGCGTCAAGAATACTGTCGCTCTCGGTATACGTTATCCGTCTTTCTGCTTTACCGTAAACGTACATATCGTAGTTTCTGTTTATATTATCTCTGATCGCAAGTATGATCATATTCCCGCTGAGAGAATACTCATCGACGATACCGTATACTTGATCGTCCGTGAAATAATTTCCGGAATACCCATAAGCATCCCGCGGAAGTGTCAGAATATAAACCCGACAATCACTTTTACCGAAATATTTTTCGATCTCGGCATTCAGCCCCTGCTTTTCATACTCATTGAACACATCCGCCCTATCCAAAACGTACCCGTCGGGAAGAGTTGCTCCGGATGAAGCGTAGATCGAGAGCGAGAGCAGGATAACGACAGTAAATGCGCAAAAAAGCGGCACAAGCTTCGAAAATCTCTTCACAGCAGTACACCTCCCACGACTGCTACGACAGCTGCGACCGCGGCAAAGACGGAGCCGAAAAGTGCGGCTACCCGACCGTAGCTTATAGGTATCTGTCCGTATAGCTTACCCGTATATCCGTTCATGGCAAAGGTATATCTTTTAGGCTTTTTCGTCTGTTTTTTAGGGGTATACGTAAGCATCCAGATCGGCATAAGAGAATACTCCCACGAGCTGTTTTTTATGTCAACTCGCCGATCTCGAACACGGACGGTCGCATACCCACCGCGAACGGTGGAACGAAGCAACTGTTCCGCATACCCGTTCATCCTGTCAAGCACCTCATCGTAAAGCGAGGCACGCTCGATATCTCGTTTTTTTGCAACAAATCCCGACAGATACGACATATCAAACGGCTCAAGAGAATCGGACGGATACGGAAGCACCCCCTCAAGCATTGCCTTATCCGCCTGTGAATAGGCGGACGTGACTATATCTTCAAAATGTATATTTCCCGAGCGTATTATGTTAAATTTTGAGGTCTCGGTATACTCAACGTCACCGGCGCGCCAAACTCTCACACGCGTAGCGTCAGCTTCAAGGGTACTGTATGTATCGGCATCTGTTACCCAAAACGGATAATATATCCCGGATATCAACTCGGCGTTTTCTTTGCTTTTAAAGTCCTTGGGCGCAAAACGCTTCTTTTTGGCAAACTCCAAAAAACGGCGGACAGCTTCATCGCGTCCGTATTTGAACGGTATCACCCTGTCGGGACGCATCTGTCCGGATAGCCTGCCCTTGAGCACCACGGGGCTGTGGCAATAGATGCACGTGTCAGCAACGGTGCTCTCATCGGTAACTATGTCAGCTCCGCAGTTAGGGCAAGAATACTCGTTCATCTGCGAGCAAAACTCGTCGTCAGCGGCGCCTTTATCCTCGGAACGGTGAGCGGCAAGCTCCTCCGGTGTAAATTCCGAATTGCAAAAATCACAAGCTAACTTTTGCTTATCCGCGTCAAACTTAAGCTCCGCACCGCAATTCGGACAGTTATACGCAACTGCTGTATCGTATGTCAAGCCGATCTCTCCTTACTGTCAGTTATTGATCCTCTATAGTATATCATATCGCGGCTGAAAATGCAATAGCTCTTGAATGACGTTCCGAGATTTTCTTTGAACATCGCATCAATATATACCTATTATCGCCATCATAGTATTATTGTCACAAACACATCGATATATCCGAAAAGGATCAAGAACTTTATATTTCGGTTTTCGGAGCACGGTTTTTGAACGAGTAAACAATTTGTGAACAAAAGACACTTTAGACTCCACCTTTGTCACGGAACGCGACTGAGAGGGCACGCTTTTTTTGCCAATAAGCCATCTCCGTCACGGCTATAAGCCGTGCCACTTCTCCCCGAGTGAGAGGCTTTATTGCATAACTTAATATTTATTCACACTTTATTAACTCATTCAAAAACCGTGGTTTTCGGAGCAATTTATATTGACAAATCCTAGAAAACAATGTATAATAGTCATATCGTGTCAACTCGCTCGAGCGATCTATACCGCATAATGAGAATTACGCGGTCAACAAGGAAAACGAAAGGGTATACCCACAATGAGCAAAGTAAGCGTGATCATCATAGCGTACAACGTCAAGCAATATATTTCGGACGCCATAAACAGCGCCATTTCGCAAACTCTAAAGGATATTGAGATCATAGCGGTGGACGACCACAGCACGGACGGCACGTTTGAAGCGGCGACGGAATATACCTACGCATGACAACGTATGGCGGACAAGGCGAGTCGGTAGGCTATACCGAGCTGCGCAACGAGCGCGAAATGCTCAACAGAGAGATCGTAAATATCCGGCGCTCCGAGACATATCGCGTCGGAAGGCTGGTAACCTTTATCCCACGAAAAATCAAGGCTCTTCTAAAAAAACTTCTGAGACGCTGAGACTTACGTGTCGCTACCCCGAGCTTTTTGGTGTGCTACCATATAGCTCGGGCTTTTTCCGAAATGACGCTTGAAAGCTCTCGAAAATGCAAAGACATCCGGATATCCGACCGATGCCGCCGTCACAGTCACGCTATATCCGTGCTCACACAGTAACTCCTCCGCTCTGCGCATACGGTAATCGGTCAGATAGTTCTGAGGTGACATTCCGGTGATCTGCTTGAAGGTCTCGGAAAAATAGCTTCTGTTCAAATGAAGTCTCTCCGCAAGCAAAGACACGGTAATTCCCGAGGAATACTCGGTCTCGATGGTGCTGATGGCTGATCTGACGTAATCCTCCTTCTGTTGCAGTTGTTTTTTCTTTCCGTCACCTTGAAGCAGTCCGCATATCTGCCATATGGCTCCGCAAAGATAGTATTCGTATCCGACGCACGATGTATCGGAGAGGTCAAATTCCTTTGTAAAGCAAGCGTTTTCAAATATATCCTTCAAAAACGGTACATTCAGCGTATCCGAACAGGCAAGCTTGTTCGGGAGCGGAATATCCGAAGTAAAGCCGAGCCATACATAAGACCATGGCTCGGTCTTATCTGCTTCATAATATGTTATCTCATACGGCTTTATTATGAACATATCACCCCCTCCAAGCTTGTAGCTTCCGCGCTGAGTGGTGAATGTCCCCTTCCCCGAAACAACATAATGCAAAAGCCAATGCGTTCTTGCAAACGGTCCGTAGCTATGTCCGGATCTGCACCGCTCATATCCGCACTGCACCGGATTTATCGGCTTTAACCGTTGATTTACCACGTTTCTCGAAACAAGATCCACGTTATTATCCTCCTCAACACGTCTTTCGCGCCTTGTAACTTTCGTAAGTATATACTATCACAAAAACCAACAGATTGCAATTGAATATTGTAAACATTTCTGTTATACTGTTGTCAGTGAGTGATGGAACGCATCCATCCAAAAACCGAAAGGAGCTTTTACAATGATCAAGATCACCTTTATGGGCGCAGGAAGCACCGTGTTCGCCAAAAACGTACTCGGCGATGCTATGATGACTCCGGCGCTTTGCGAAGCCGAGATAGCGCTGTACGACATCGACGGCGAGCGTCTCGAGGAATCCTATCTTATGATCACCCTGCTCAATAAAAACGTAAATGAGAGCAGAGCTAAGATCACCAAGTATCTCGGAGTAGAAAACAGAAAGGACGCCTTGCGCGGCGCGACCTTCGTGGTTGACGCCATTCAGGTCGGCGGATACGAGCCTTCCACCGTCATCGACTTCGAAATACCCAAAAAATACGGTCTGCGCCAGACCATTGCGGACACCCTCGGTATAGGCGGTATCTTCCGCGCGTTGCGTACCATCCCCGTGCTTGAGGACTTCGCAAGAGATATGGAAGAGGTATGCCCCGACGCACTCTTCCTTAATTACACCAATCCTATGGCAATGCTCTCCGGCTATATGCAGAGATACACCGGCGTAAAAACGGTCGGTCTTTGCCACAGCGTTCAGGTCTGCTCGAGAGGGCTACTCGGTGCCCTCGGAATAAGTTACAGCGAGCCTATCCGTGAAAGCATCGCAGGTATCAACCATATGGCTTGGTTGCTCGATATCAGAGATGCGGACGGAACAGACCTGTATCCCGAGATCAAAAAGCGCGCGATCGCGGAGCTTGAAAAAATGCCCAACTCCGAATGCAAGGATCTTGTCAGATACGAATACATACGCCGCCTCGGATACTACTGCACCGAGTCCAGCGAGCACAATTCGGAATACAATAATCTGTTTATCAAGTCCAAATATCCCGAGCTGATAGATCGCTATAATATTCCGCTCGACGAATATCCGAGACGCTGCATAAATCAGATAAACAATTGGAAGAACGCCAAGCAGGAATATCTCGACGGAAAGATCACGCACACGCGCTCCAGAGAGTACGCATCCAGGATAATGGAAGCGGTCATAACGGACGTTCCCTGCAAGATAGGTGGAAACGTGATCAATAACGGTCTCATAACCAACCTTCCGAGAGAAGCATGCGTCGAGGTGCCTTGCCTTGTCAACCGTCTCGGCATCCAGCCCACCGTCGTCGGTGCTCTTCCCGTACAGTGCGCCGCTATGAATATGACGAATATCAACGTTCAGCTCCTTACCATCGAAGCGGCGGTCACCAAGAAGAAGGACGTTATATATCAGGCGGCTATGTTGGATCCGCACACCTCCTCCGAGCTTTCGATAGACGACATCGTTAAGATGTGCGATGACCTCATCGAGGCTCACGGCGATTATCTCCCGAAATATAATTAACGCATATATCACCAAGCATATTAAAAAAGCCATCGAAATCGGTGGCTTTTTTAATATATAAAAGAGATATATCAGCGTTTCAGACATGATGGATGCCGTGTCATTCCGTTTTCGATCTTTTTTCGGAGACAAAGCTAACAGTCGAAAAGTACAGCATCACAAGTGCGGATGACAGAAGTATTCCGGCTATGATATCCGTAAACCAATGCACCCCGGAAAGCAATCTTCCGACCACCGTTACGGCGATAACGAGAGCCGACGCACACTGCAAGATGACGCACAATTTCTTTTTTTTCGCAAGCAACCGCCTTATCTCCGCTATTGCCGCAGACATTACGCAAACAACGAGCACAGTATGCGAGGAAGGATACGAGGCTTCCACGCTCGCATCAAGAATTATCGGACGGTAATTTATTATAACGATCTCAAAAAACGCATAAAACGCGGCTATGATAACGTAAAACGCTCCCAACAGCAGTATCTGACAGTCTACTTTCATAAGGCTTTTTCTTTTTATTAACTGCAAAGTTCCCACCGCCGCGGTCGTCAAAGCGACAAGTATAGCCACAACTCCAAGCAGATCGGTCATCTTATGCCACACGTGATTCACTCCAACACCGTCGAACACGAGCTTATTGAGCGTACTCAACCCGACTTCCGTGCCCTCGGGACCTATCGGTCGGACATCGACGAATGAGACGATGGCGGTAAAAACCGCAAACAAAACAAATAACACGACCGTTATCAGATATCTGTTCCTTACTTTCATACTTCCACCCCTTAGAAATCGCTCACTCGTTCAAACAGACCTCTTGCGGAAAAAATGCGCCGATATAAGGACATACACCGCGATAAGGAGTGCCACCGTACCGATGAGTACGGCATACATCGCAGGCGTGGTCACTTTGTTGTCGAAGAAATATATATCACAGTCCACCACTCCTCTTAAAACGGATACAACTTCCTCCGGAACGCCCTGCTCCTCAAGGGCACTCAAAGCTCCGCGCATCGAAGCATTTCTGATGAGAGACGTACCGTACGTTCCCGGCAAAAACGCGAGCACCTTCTGAAGCCCTTCCGAAAACTGCGATATAGGCATATACGCTCCGCAGATAAAGCCGTATCCGGAGCTGACGATAGTTCCCACCGCCGATATCTGCCCCTGCGTGGAAAGAAAATGATTGATGATAGAGGAAAGCGCCGTACCGAACATAGTAAGCAAAAGGACGTCCGCCAGTAGCATCATTACGTCACCAAACGTCATATACCAGCCTATCGACGCTATGTAAACAAGGCACAGAGCAGTAGCCGCAACGCACACGATGACCGTCGTCAGAAAAGTGGCAACGTAATAGCTGACGGCAAGTATCGGCTCGGACACGGGGGAAACGGTAAGATCCTTGCGTATTCCCGTAGCCTTATCCTGCACCATTATCATATTGGAGCAGAACGCCACTGTCACACAGCTGACTGCAAGTATAGAGCTTATGAGCTGACCGCCGACCAAGCCGTTTATAAGCTTATCGGGCACGTTCAGCTCCTGCGGTATGCCCGAAACGAAGGAGTCTCGGTATATGTTTCCGAGAAACGTAGCATACAGCACCAAAAGTATCAACGGAGTGATAAGAGACGTAAAAAACACGCCCTTATCCTTAAAGAAAAGCGTAACGTTTCTTCTTATCATAGCAAGCAACGTTTTCATATGAATATCACCCTCCCCCGATCTAACGGAGGCTCCCTTCTCTGCGATATCTGTGTATTTGACTGTCAATTCACCGAAAGCTTATTACCCGTGACCGCAAGGAAAACATCATCCATATTACCCTTTATGACTTCCCAATCCTTAAACAGCTCCGAATGCTCAAGTATGAGCGATGTTGCAACGGCTGTATTCGGTACCGCCACCCTAAAGCCGTCCGGAATAGGCTCGTAAGGATATCCGAGCGTCCGCACGTCATCCTCCACCGCTCCGTAAAGCGTTACGAAGTCTCCGGAATACCTGTTCTTAAGCTCAAGAGGCGTTCCCTCGGCAACCACCCGTCCACTGCTCAGTATCACGACGTGCTCGGCATCCGTAGCTTCCTCCATATAATGCGTGGTCAGGAACACCGTAAGCCGTTCTTCTTTTCTGAGACAGCTTATCACGCTCCAAAGCTTTTTTCTGGTCTGAGGATCAAGTCCGGTGGTCGGCTCGTCAAGAATCAGTATGTCAGGTCTGTGGACAAGCGCTCTCGCGATATCGATACGCCTTCTTTGACCTCCCGAGAGCTTTCCGAGAGTGCGACCGAGCAGGTCGGAAAAATCAAGCAGCTCGGCAAGCTCCTGTATACGTTCCGTAGCCGCCTTGCCCGTGATACCGTAAAGAGCGGCGCGGCTAACGAGATTTTCCTTTACGTTCAACGACTTATCGAGCACCGAATTTTGAAACACCACGCCCAATCTGCCGCGAAGGTCTGCCGAAGCGCGTTCCATCGTCTTGCCCATGACCTTGACCTCTCCGTCATCCTTTGCAAGCTGACCGCAGATGATATTTATAGTTGTTGATTTTCCGGCACCGTTGATACCGAGGAAAGCGAACAGCTCACCTTCCTTTACGTTGAAGCTGATATCATCTACCGCTTTAACGTCTCCGAAGCTCTTTTTAAGTCCGGATATCTCAATTACGTTCTGCATAAGCATCCCCTTCCGTTTTAAATATCGCTCATTTACCATTTTTATGACCGTGCCTTTCAAAATCACAGCAGTTTTGTGACGGTTTCGGCTTTGCTAAGGCACAAAACGCCTCTGAAAGATTTATCTTTCAGACTTAAATCTTAATATGAGACCTTGATAAATATCCGTCAGCGTATCGCTGACCGTGTCCATATCAAGCTCCAGATACGAGGTCGCCGTCATAGTAGCTATACCGTGAACATATATCCACATTTCAAGATGAAATCTGCGCGCCTGCTCAAGGCTCAGTCCGATGTTCTTTTGGATAAGCTCCGGCATTTGATCGAAATATCCATCAGCATCGCCCGATGCGTCCTCTTTTCCGTTCCTGTCGCGCATAAACAGAAATTTGAACAACTGCTTTTCCTCGTGCGCAAAAACTATATACGCGATCCCGGCGGACTTGTAAGGCGGATATTGCCGAGATGCGATCACCCTCTGTATATATTCCCCGTACAGCTCATTCGCGTACGCGAGAAGTTCTTTTCTCACTTCATCCATAGAGCTGTAATTCGAAAACACGGGCTGTGTGGATGTACCGAGCCGAGCCGCTATATTTCTCGCATTCAACGCTCGCTCGCCGCTCCGACGCACCACATCCGCGGCGGCTGAAATTATCTCACGCTTGGTAACCTTGATCCTTGGCGGCATGACTGCTCCTCATAAATATAACTTGTGATATATAACGATTGATATTTTATCACAACGCCGTCCTTTTGTCAATGTAATATGCGCACAGTTAACAAATTGTTTAAATATGGCGAATGAATCGATATAAAAACAAAAAAGACTGATATCCGTAGATACCAGTCAAATCGTGGAGCGAGTGATGGGAATCGAACCCACGCGACCAGCTTGGAAGGCTGGGATTCTACCATTGAACTACACTCGCATATACTCAACGGCGGCGCAAGGACACGGACATAAGCTCCGATCCTTGCGCACCGTCTCGTGCTTTGGTGACCCGTAGGGGAATCGAACCCCTGTTTCCGCCGTGAGAGGGCGGCGTCTTAGCCTCTTGACCAACAGGCCTTACGTCAGCAACGCATATATTATATCATACTCCTGCAGAAAATGCAATAGCTTTTACAAAAAAAGTTTATTAAATTTTCTTAACGCTTTATTTATCCGCAGATCACCCGTTATCGCGCTTTTTGTTTATATCACAGTCTGAGCAGTCGATCACGATCTTTTTACAGCTATTGCAATAAAATGCCCTGACAGCAGAGCCTTTCCAAACGCTGTGCGCAGAAAGGAGCACATCTCCTTGCATTCTCGTCACAAAGATCCGTCTCGATCTCTGCCAACGAAGCTCTTGAGGTGACTGTATCACGCCTTCTTCAAGCTCGGCTTTGCAATACGGACAAAGCATAATTATGACCATGCCTTTCTAAAATATCACGGTAGTTTTGTGGTGGTTTCGGCTTTGCCGAAATAGCGATCGTTCAGATCGCCAAGGCACAAAACGCACCTGAAATATCTATTCTTTCAGGCTTGAAAGATCCGTCTTTCAAGCTTTCCTCCTGTGTTTTCGCATCTCTCGCCCATCCGAAAGCGGTAGGAACGCTCCCGGCTATCCGCGATGCTCACGCGGATAGCCGTAACGTCCGTTTTATTGATCTTGCCCCGTTCCGTAAGCTACGGATACTCAAGCCCAGCTCATAGTGGTAGGCTTAGGCTCCCTGATGATACACTCCTTAAGGAATGCCACCGCCTTTTCAAGTCCTTCGTCCTTGGTCATAAGGCTGTCCTCGTGCTCGATGCTGAGCACCTTATCGTATCCGACGAGACGGAGATTTGATATCATATCTCTCCAATACTGCATATCGTGACCGTATCCGATGGCACGGAACACCCAACTGCGATGTATCTCGTCCCCGTAATGCTTGGTATCAAGAACTCCGAACTTCGCGGTGTTGATATCATCCACCTTGGTATCCTTTGCGTGGAAGTGATATATCGCCCCTTCGAGCGCACGGATAGCCGCCGCGGGATCTATACCCTGCCATACGAGGTGCGAAGGATCGAAGTTTGCTCCTATCGTATCTCCGACAGCGGCACGGAGCTTAAGCAACGTCTCGGGATTATACACACAGAAGCCGGGGTGCATCTCCAGCGCTATCTTCGTAACACCGTGAGCGTTCGCGAAGGCGACCGCCTCCTTCCAATAAGGTATGAGCACCTCGTTCCACTGATAATCGAGTATCGAAAGAAAATCGTCCGGCCACGGGCAGGTCACCCAATTCGGATACTTAGCTCCGGGATGGTCACCGGGGCATCCGGAAAAGGTTATGACGGTATCAAGCCCGAGCTTTTCCGCCAAAAGCACCGCCTCACGGAAATCGGTATCAAAGCCCTTGGCTATCTCGGCGTTCGGATGCACGGGATTTCCGTGCGCGGCAAGCGCCGCGATCTCGATGCCGTATTTATCTACCGTAGCTTTAAATTCATCGAATTTTTTCGCATCGTTGAGAAGCACATGCGGATCGCAATGCGCCTTTCCCGGATATCCTCCGGCACCGATCTCGACAGCCTCAACTCCGAGCGAGGAAAGGCGCGCCAAGGTCTCGTCCAGCGTTTTTTCGCCGTAAAGATTTGCAAGAACACACAACTTCATATCAAAGTTCCTCCTGTATGATCATTTTTAAGTTCAGTTGAAATAGAAGGGCTTTCCGCTCTTTGCGGACTCGTATATTCCCTCAAGTATCCTCGTAACACAGAACGCCTGCTCGGGAAGCACGCAGGGCTGAGTATCGTTCACAACTGCATCTATCCACTGCCTTGCCTCAAGCTCTGACATATCCGCATTTCCGGTACCCTCGTAGAATGCGGCGCCGCCCACGTTCATATCGGGCTTGAATACGTACTGCCTACCGTTACGCACGCCGTTGATCTCAAGCCCGGAATCGGCAAGCTGAGCTGCACCGGCAAGCGTTCCGCAGATACTGGTCCTTGCCTCTCTGGTCTCGGTGGTATTGAGCGCCCAAGAGGACTCAAGGATGACGGTAGCACCGTTCTCCATCACGACAAATCCGAATGCACTGTCCTCGACCGTAAACTTTGCCGGATCCCAATTTCCCCATGCGTTGCCCTGATCGGTCTGGTCATTCAGAGCGTGATATGTAGTTCCGACGCAATATTTGGGCTTGTAGTTGTTCATCACCCAAAGCGTAAGGTCGAGCGCGTGGGTTCCTATATCTATAAGCGGACCTCCGCCCTGCTCGTATTCGTTAAGGAATACACCCCACGTGGGAACCGCTCTGCGACGGATAGCGTGCGCTTTGGCGAAATATATGTCGCCGAACGTACCCTCTTCAGCCTCGTGCTTCAGGTACTGTGAGTCGGCACGCTGACGGCTCTGGTAACCGATGGTGAGCTTTTTGCCCGTGCGGTTCGCCGCGTCTATCATCTTCTGCGCCTCGGCGGAATTTATCGCCATCGGCTTTTCGCACATAACATGCTTTCCTGCCTCGAGAGCGTCAACGGTTATAAAGCTGTGCGAACGGTTGGGAGTGCAGACGTGAACTACCTCTATGTCGCCGTCCTTAAGCAGCTCCTTGTAATCCGTGTACACCTTGGCATCCGCAGTACCGTACTTTTTCTTCGCTTCTTCCGCGCGTTCGGGAATTATGTCACAAAATGCGACCATCTGAACGTTTTTGAGCTTATGAAGCGAAGGCATATGCTTTCCGTTTGCAATTCCGCCGCATCCGATGATGCCCACTTTTACTGTTCTCATGATATTTGCTCCTTTCAAGCTCTGTTGTTTTGGTATTTATAAAAATATTTATGATACCGAGATAAGTTTATACCGTTTGTGCGGATATGTCAAGAGAAATGATGTAATATCCAATAAATTCACCCAAGAGCATCATCGCAGATCGAGAACGAGCTGTATCTCGCCGTCCTTCGGCGCGATCACGTGATCCGATGCGCGACCTGACACCTCGGCGCTGACACCCATGCTGTATTCAAACCCATTATGGCGATAAGCAAATCCGATCTCCGTACGCTTTATATCCGTGCATCCCTTGCTCGTATATTTATGCTCCGATCCCTCAAACGCAGTGTCCGCATCGTGCTCTCCGAGCTTATATGTCCACGACGCATCTCCCGTGATACTTATGCCGCCTTCGGTAAATACTATCCTCCCGAGCTTCCCGTTACGGTATTTGACGTCGGCAACGAGCGTCCCGTCCGCTTCCTTGACATTCACTTCGGATACAGGCTCGTCACAAATGATACCGGCATCCTTTTCCTCCGATACCCAAAGACATCCGTCCGCTATCGGAAGAGTGTCGTACCATGCGTCAAACCCATGAGTTCCTTCATTTAAGTACCGTTCCGCGTACCGTTCGTCGAATTTCGTTACGTCACGCAGACGCAGCTCACCCTTTTCCAAGAACAGATCTGCCCGGTAATTCTTGCAGTTATACCAATAGGACTGCAGACCGAGACCGAGGCAATCTCTCGTGGCACACAGCGCGGAAGGCGGCGTCTGCTTGAAATTATTTTTAAACCATTCACCGGTGTCTCCAAGCTTTTCGACCGTGATCGATCCGTCATCCACGCGCTTTCTGAGCTGTTCGAGCTGACGCATATATCCAACGCAGAAATTCTCCCAACCGAAAGAATTTTCCTGTCCGGTGGTTATATGCGCAAGCGAGAGAGACGGCTCGTCAAAATACGAGCTGAGCAGACATTCGATCTTATCAATATCCTTACCGCTGTCCGCATACGGCTCCAAGGTACACACTGTACCTCCGGCGCACTCCGGACGCGCCCGTTTGTCATAGCTGAATATCGGATCGATACCGAGCATCCGAAAAACGGGGACCTTTATCGCATATTCATCCGATTGCGCAGGTGAGAGCATATTGAGCTTCGACGGGTAATATCCACCGCTGTAATATCCTCCCCAAAGCGTATACGCATCGACCGCATGCTGTTCCCTGCATATACAGAACGCCTTCATTTCGTATTTTTCGCTCATATATCTTATCGAATAAGCATCAAGGAGCCAGCTTCCGGCTACCTTGGGATACTCACCGAAGATATCCTTGAATTTCGAAAACACAGCATCGATTATCTTCTCGCGTTCCGCAGGAGAATATCCCATCAAAAATCCCGGGTATACGTACCAATCCCAATCATATCCCTCGCGACCGCCCCACTCAAGCCCGATGCTCTCTATAAGCTCACGGCAATTTTCAAACCAAACGCCAAGCTCGGTAGCCTCATCGCGCGAGCGCAAAAACAGTTCTCTGAAGTCCTCACGTTGCATAGCGTCGTATTGCAACAGAAACGTATGCGCAAGCCCTGCCGCCTTATCGGCTTCGAGCTGTTTTGCAACGGGAGTATAAAGATCCATCTCCATACGCGGCTCGATGCCTCTGACAAAGTTAACGAGATTTACAACCTTTCTTCCCAAAACTCAATGTCCTCCTCGGTGTATTTATGTTCCAAATATGTTGTATGTCCGATGCTCGGGCAAGGCTTAGCCCTCCCAATTGTGATATACCTGCTGAACGTCGTCGTCCTCATCCAGCTTGTCGAGCAGGAGCGTCATATATTTGACATCCTCTTCGCTCGAAAGCTCTACGTAGTTCGAAGGTATCTTTGCCAGATCGGCGCCAGAGAGCTTGATATTCTTAGCCATGAGTGCATCGCGCACCGCCGAAAGCTCTTCGGGATCCGTCGTGATCTCGTAACTCTCCTCGTCCTCGGATGAAAAATCCTCCGCTCCCGCGTCAAGCGCTATCTCCATCACCTCATCCTCGGAAAGCTCGCAGTCCTCGCGATCGATGGTGATGACACCCTTTTCCGTGAACATAAATCCCACGCATCCGGTAGTCCCGAGATTACCGTGGAACTTCGAAAAATAGGCCCTTACGTTACCGATGGTACGGTTTGTATTGTCCGTCGCAGTCTCGACTATGACCGCAACTCCGCCGGGACCGTAGCCCTCGTACGTTATCTCCTTATATTCCTTCTTCTCTTCGGTCGCCTTTTTGATTATACGGTCGATGTTGTCGTTCGGAACGTTGTTTGCCTTAGCCTTGACTATCAGCTCTCGAAGCTTGCTGTTGGACGCAGGATTTGCTCCGCCTTCGCGTATGGCTATAGCCATCTCCTTTCCGATCTTGGTAAAGACCTTTGCTCTTGCCGCATCGGTCTTGGATTTTTTCGCCTGTATATTGTGCCATTTGCTATGTCCTGACATACTGTTGTTTCCCTTCGTTTATCTTTTTATTTTTTTACTTTTACTTTTACTTTTTGCGTCATATCTTTTCCGGCGCTTTCATGCATATAAGACCGAACGCCGACTTCAACACGTGCCCCGTAGCCCGTGTGAGCTTCAAACGGGTAACGCGCACTTCCTTCTCCTCTGCACCGAGGACGGTGCAATCATGATAGAAACGGTTAAACTCCGTAGCCACCTCGAATATATACCTCGTGATGATCGACGGCTCGTACGCATCGAGTGCCGCCTTTACCTTTTCGGGAAAGAGTGCGAGCGTTTTAAGCAACGAAAATTCTTCGTCAGCCGTCATCTTGACCTCAAAGTCGAGATCCTCGACCGCCGACTTATCGTCATCCGAAGCCTTGGAAAGTATACTGCATGTACGCGCGTAGGTGTACTGAGCGTACGGTCCTGTATTTCCGTCGAAGCTCAAGGCATCCTCAACGGTAAAATCGATATTCTTTATCCTGCCTCCCGAGAGATAATGGTACACCACGGCTCCGACACCAACAGCCTCGGCAGAAGCGTTGGCGGCGTCATCCGTAAGCTCGGGATTTTTCTCACCGGCGATCTGCTTTACCTTTTCCACGGCGGTCTTGAACAGATCCTTCAGCAGAATAACGTTTCCGGTACGGGTGGCAAGCTTTTCACCGCCGATGGATACCTTTCCGTAAGGCACGTGAACGAGCTGTTTCTCCCAATCGTAGCCCATAAGCGAGATCACCTTGAACCACTGCTTGAAATGCAGGCTCTGACCGGCATCGGTGACGTATATGCATTTATCAAAGCTGTACGTTTGCTTACGGTAGATAGCCGCGGCAATGTCACGCGCCGCGTAAAGCGTGGAGCCGTCGGATTTAAGCACGAGACATGGCGGCATACCGTATTCCTCAAGGTCTATTATCGTAGCTCCGTCGTCGAGCTTGAGTATATCACGCTCGCGCATACGCTCAAGGACCGCCGGGAGCTTATCGTAATAGAACGACTCTCCGCAGTAGCTGTCGAACTCTATACCAAGCTGAGCGTACGTTTTTTTGTATTCGGTGAGTGATATCTCGATAAACCATTTCCAAAGCTTGCGGTTATCTTCGTCACCGTGCTCAAGCTTGGTAAATTCCTCTCTTGCGCGTTCGTTCAGCGACGCATCCTTTTCCGCTTCGCTGTGAAAGCGCACGTAAAGAGCCACAAGCTCATCTATCCCTCGCTCGATCACCGTATGCTCGTCTCCCCATTCGCGATACGCCACGATCAGCTTACCGAACTGCGTTCCCCAATCTCCGAGATGATTTACTCCGACACATTTGTAACCCGAAAATTCATGGAGACGTTTTATCGAATGACCTATTACGGTAGTACCGAGATGCCCTATATGGAACGGCTTTGCCACGTTAGGCGAGGAATAGTCGAGAACGACCGTTTTCCCCTTCCCTTCATCAGACGAGCCGAAGCGTTCGCCCTCTCCGAGTATAGTTTTCAGCGTGCAGTCCGCAAAAACGCCCTTATCAAGATAAAAATTCAAGTATCCGCCGGCTACCTCGATCCGCGAGAGTATATCACCACCGTTCACAAGCATCTGTTCGCGCAGGGATGCGGCAATGACCGGTGGCGCTTTGCGCATCGTCTTGCTGAGCTTAAAACAAGGAAGCGCTATATCCCCCATCTCCGGATCGGGCGGATATTCAAGCATTTCCGCGATCGCGGTCGCATCGAGCGTTTCGGGAGCGCCAAGTCCATTCAACGCATCGCAGATCAGCACCGAGAGCTGTTTTTTCTGAAATTCCATTTTGACAGTATCTCCTCCTACAGAAAATGAGCGTTTCGCACGGTAATACCGCAAACGCCGTATTATCGGTCAGCATAACTCATTTTATTATAGCACAGATCAAATATTATTTCAAGAGTTATTTTTCATTTTTCGTTTGAATTTTTTGCTTTTTCACCCGTTCCGTAGTCCGTTATAAAAATTTCACACCGCAAAAAACAGACCTGACCGCAAATTTGTATATTATTTCCATTGACAACGAAGTTTCAAAGTGTTATAATTATATGTATACACGACTGACCAAGGTCGAAAACACACGAAAGGATACGCGATGCAAAGCTATATACTTGAAAATTATTCGTTGGTAAATACGGTAGCCGCAGAGCTTTTCAAGGATGTATCATATCCTCACGAGGTCCTGCCGCATATCAGTGATTTCATAAAAAAGTTGGGTGCCTCCCTGCCAACAGAGCTGTACGATAATCCGTCGGAAAACGTTTGGATCGCAAAAAGCGCAAAGGTCGCTCCGACCGCATACATAGGCTCTCCTTGCATAATAGACGAAAACGCGGAAGTGCGCCACTGCGCATTCATCCGCGGCTCCGCCATAATCGGAAAAGGCGCGGTCGTCGGGAACAGCACCGAGCTTAAGAACGTCGTGCTGTTTGACAGCGTTCAAGTCCCTCATTATAACTATGTTGGCGACTCCGTGCTCGGTCACCGTGCACATATGGGCGCCGGCTCCATAACCTCAAACGTTAAGAGCGATAAAACGACCGTATCAGTTGATTACGGAAACGGAAGATACGACTCCGGAAGAAAAAAGATAGGCGCGATGCTCGGAGACGGCGTCGAGGTGGGCTGCAATTCCGTGTTAAATCCCGGAACGGTCATCGCCGTAGGCTCAAGAGTATATCCGCTCTCTTCCGTACGCGGATATATACCGAAAAACAGCATTTACAAGAGCCGCGGAGAAATAACGGCTATAAACAGTCAAAGGAGAATATAACGATGGGAAGATTATTCGGAACCGACGGAGTACGCGGCATCGCGAATTCCGAGCTTACCTGCGAGCTTGCGATGTCGATAGGACGGGCAACCGCCACGGTACTGCGCAAAAAGAACGGCGAACAGTTGAGAGTGCTCGTCGGCTGTGATACGCGCCTTTCTTCGGACATGATATGTATGGCGATACTTTCCGGTCTTTGCTCTGCCGGAGCCAACGCTTGTTACCTCGGCTCTGTGGCAACGCCTGCGGTAGCTTATCTCACACAAAAGCTGAATGCCGACGCAGGTATCATGATAAGTGCTTCACACAACCCATCCGAATATAACGGAATAAAGATATTCTCATCGGACGGCTTCAAGCTTCCGGATGAGCTTGAAGAAAAGATAGAGTCGCTTATAGCGGAAAAAGATGCGTTCCCTGCTCCGATAGGTGCAGGAATAGGAAAAGTAGACCTCACCACCTCAAAGGAATACAAGAGCTACGTGAGATACCTCAGAGATGCCGTCCCCGACGACCTTTCAGGTCTGAAGATAGCCATTGACTGCGCAAACGGCTCCGCAAGCCGCACGGCTCCTCAGCTTTTCGCCGAGACCGGTGCGCTCGTTCACGTGCTTTCCGCAAATCCCGACGGTATCAATATAAATTCCGAGTGCGGCTCTACGCATCTCGAACAGCTCATCGATTTCGTAAAACGCAACGAGCTTGACGCCGGATTTGCTTTTGACGGTGACGCAGACCGTTGTCTTTGCATCTCCGCTGACGGAAGCATCATCGACGGCGATATGATAATGGCTATGTGCGCACTCGATATGAAGCAGAACGGAAAGCTCAAGAACAACACCGTCGTCGGAACGGTGATGACGAATTTCGGATTTACCGGCTTCTGCCGAAATAACGGCATAGATTTTATAGCCACCAAGGTCGGTGACCGTTTCGTGCTCGAGGAGATGCTGGTCGGTAATTTTATGCTCGGAGGCGAACAGTCCGGACATATCATATTCCGCGAATTTGCCACCACGGGCGACGGTCAGCTCACGGCTTTGCAGGTGCTCTCTCTTATGAAGAGAAGCGGAAAGACACTTTCCGAGCTTGCTTCCGTTATGCAAAAGTATCCACAGGTCATCATCAACCTCAAGATCAGCGCCGACGCAAAGCTTAGATTTTTCACCGATCCCGACGTAAAGGAAGTCATGGAAAAGGCATCCGCGCGTCTCGGTGAGACGGGCAGACTGCTGGTACGTCCTTCCGGCACCGAGCCTCTTCTCAGGGTGATGGCAGAAGGACAGGATCGAGCGCTCATCGAAGAGATAGCGCACGAGGTTGCAGACAAGATCGCACAGCTCCTGAAATGATCGTGCTCCGCCCATACATAAAAGCGTACGGGCAAATTCTTTTTATACCGTTCATCATTCGAGCGCAAAACGCTCCGAAACCACCGCTCCACACTTGTATCTATATACATCCATAATGAAAGGTTTATCATATGTGCGGAATAATAGGCTTCAGCGGTACACAGACCGCATACAGATACGTATACGAAGGCTTACTTCGTCTTGAATACAGAGGCTACGACAGCGCAGGCGTCGCATATCACAAAAACGGCGGCTTTGAGATAATAAAGGAAAAAGGTCGCGTTGCCGAGGTGTTGCCCACCGATACACAGATCGACGCGGATACCGTCATAGGACACACACGTTGGGCTACCCACGGTGCACCGTGCGCCAGAAACGCCCACCCACACGCCGTTGGAAAGGTATGTATAGTACACAACGGTATAATCGAAAATTACGCTTCCCTTCGCGAACGCGTGACAGCCAACGGAACGAAAATCGTATCCGATACCGACACCGAGATCGCTTGCGCTCTGATATCCGAATATTACGATAAACTGAACGATCCTATAAAGGCGCTCTCCGCGGCATGCAAGGAGATGAGCGGCTCATATGCGCTCTGTGTAATGTTTGCGGATATCCCGGGAAGGATATACGCCACGCGCAAGGAAAGCCCCCTGCTCATAGTGCCGTTCGACAACATAACGGCTATATGCTCCGACCTTACCGCGATAGATATGAACTATTCCTCGTATTACATTCCGGATGAAAACGAGATAGCCGAGATATCGGGAAGCCAACGGACGTTTTACGATTTTTACGGAAAGAAGCTGATAAAGGCGCCGATCACCGGAAACGCACGCTCATACAGCTCGTCGCTCGACGGCTTCTCCAGCTATATGGAAAAGGAGATATACGTCCAGCCCGAGATCATCTCGCGACTGCTCAGAGAGTACGCACCCAACGGTACGGTAAGCTTCGGCTTTGAGCTTCCGCATTTTTCAAAACTCAGGATGATCGCCTGTGGAACGGCTTATCACGCCGCTCTGACCGCATCACACTTCTTCCGCAGTCAGGCAAAGATACACACGGAATGCTTTCTTGCATCCGAATTCAGATATGCGGAGTTCATTCCCGAGGATGACGCGCTCTACGTGGTGATATCGCAATCCGGCGAGACCGCCGACACGATAGCGGCAATGCGTCATATACAAGCTCACGGCGAGCGTGTGCTCGGAATAGTGAACGCTCCCAATTCCACCATTGAGCGCGAAGCCGATCTCGTGATACAAACTCTCGCAGGAGCGGAGCTTGCCGTTGCAAGCACCAAAGCATTCACGGCTCAGGTGCTGACGCTCGTACTGCTCTGCGCGGCGGTATCGGGGAATAACAGCGCAGACGCATTCCTTCCTATAACCGAGGCGATATCAGCCACTATAGCAGATCGCGAAAGGCTCGGACGCGTGTCAGCCGCGCTCGCCGAAAGCGAACACGCCTATTATATAGGAAGGCAGGTGGATCACGCACTCGCATGTGAAGGCTCTCTCAAGCTTAAAGAGATAACCTATATACACAGCGAAGCCATCGCCGCCGGCGAGCTTAAGCACGGCACACTGTCTCTCATAACCCACGGCACCCCGGTGATAGCTGTGATAACACACTCCTCCACGGTCTCAAAGCTGGTCTCGAATATCGAAGAGATAATCTCAAGAGGTGGAAATGTGTTTGCCATCTCCACACCTGCCGATCGTCCGAAATGCTTGCCGGATGAGAATTGCATACTCCTACCGAACGGTAGCGAGCTGACCTCGCTTTTTACGGCTACCGTCGCACTGCAAATGATAGCTCTGAACACCGCCACACGGCTCAACAGAGACGTCGATAAGCCCCGTAACCTGGCGAAATCAGTCACCGTCGAATGAATTTTGTGTGATATCCACAAAACGAGCGTTGTAGAATTATGTAAATTCGTCTGTTATCCGAAAATATTTTTCAGAAACCCCCTTGCAAAAATCCGTCAAATCGTGTATAATGACCTTATATTGATCTTAGCTCCGATGTATATCGGACGATTTTAAAAGGTTATCGGCAGGATGTGATCGAAAATATTCTGCCGCTCATTTTTTTAACGCCAAGGAGGGATATCGGCATATGAAGCTTCTTCAGGACAGGATAGTAAACGAAGGCAAGGTACTTTCAGGTGACGTACTAAAGGTCGGAAGCTTTATGAATCAGATGATCGACGTCGCTCTTATGGACGAGCTTGGAGAAGAGCTTTTTCGCCGTTACCGCGACTCAGGCATAACCAAGGTGCTCACGGTCGAGGCTTCCGGGATAGCGCTCGCGTACGCTACCGCACGACGTCTCGGATGCCCTATGGTATTCGCAAAAAAGAACGCCACCTCCAACATCGCATCCGAGGTATATTCAAGTCCGGTAGAGTCGTTTACACACGGCAAAACGTATAACGTAATGGTCTCGCGCGAATATCTGTGTCCCGATGACACCGTGCTTGTGGTGGACGATTTCCTTGCACTGGGCAACGCCTTGGTCGGACTTTTTTCCATCGTTGAGCAGTCGGGAGCACGCATTGCGGGAGCCGGAATAGCCATCGAAAAGGGTTATCAGCGCGGCGGTGATCTTCTGCGTTCAAGGGGATACCGTATCGAGTCCCTTGCGATAATAGATGCGATGAGCGAAAGTGACGGCATAACATTCAGACAGTAGAAGCAGATCGCGCAAAAGATACGCGCGAAAGCTCCGACTAAAACAAATATCTTACATTTGCAAATGAGTTTGGTCTACCGCCAAGCTCATTTTTGTTTTGCATATTTTCCGTCAGATACGGCTCACGCTTATAAATAGCTCTAAAATTTGAAATAATATCTTATACACTGCATATGTCGAAGCTTTTGAATTTTCACTTTCATATCCGACGCACAAAAAATTTTGACCGCACGATAAACACAGGAAACGCTGACATTAAGTTACGCAGGTGCCAACTCGGCGTAATCAGATTTTGTTTGACATAGCGATAACGCCGTCAGTCAAAAATATACTCTGAAAGCGAGTGGCTTTCACACTCAGCCGACTCGTTCGGCTGTAAAAAAAGAACAGCAAAGGGAAAAAGGACAGTATTATGAAAAAATCAACGGTATCTGCGCTCTGCTTACTGTGCTGTATCACCTTGACGCTTCCGCTCGGTGTCAGCGCATATGCGGCACCCGTAGAGGAACACGGGGAGGTGATATTGGGCGGCGCTCTTTTCGGAGTACAGGTATACACGGACGGCGTGCTTGTCGTGGGGGTGGATAAAGTAACACCTCCGCAAGGACAGAGGGCATTTTCTCCTGCTTACGACGCCGGAATAAGGCTAAAGGACGTCATAACGGAAATAGACGGGCGATCCGTGACCGACGTAAATTCAGTAACCGAGAGGATACGCAACAGTGACGGAAAAACGCTCAAAATAAAGATAAAACGCGGAGATACGGAAAAGGAGCTTTCGCTCACCCCTACGCGAGATGCGGAAGGAAGGTATCGCATCGGCATCTCTATCAGAGATACGGCGGCAGGCATCGGGACCGTAACCTATGTCGATCCCGCTACGGGAGAATTTGCCGGGCTTGGTCACGGAATATGCGACGCCGACACGGGTACGCTTATGCAGATAAAACGGGGCGTGGTGACCGATGTTGAGCTTACCGGCATTCAACGCGGTCAAAGAGGTATCCCGGGAGAGCTTATCGGAAATTTCGGAACAAGCAAACAAGGTGCACTGCTGAAAAACACAGACCGAGGAGTTTACGGCATCTTCGGTAGCATACCGCACACCCTCGACAGAAAGATACGGCTTGCTCCAAGCTCCGAGGTAAAAGAGGGCACGGCGGTGATACGTTGTGCGGTGAGCGGACGCATAGAGGAATACGGCATAAACATTTCGAGACTCGACAAAAACGGCTCCGGGACCAAAAACTTCACCGTGACCGTAACGGACGAGAGACTTCTCTCACTTACCGGAGGAATAGTTCAAGGAATGAGCGGCTCTCCGATAATACAAAACGGTAAACTGATAGGCGCGGTAACGCACGTGCTGGTTAAGGATCCCACCACCGGCTACGGCATATATATCGAAAATATGCTCCCACGGGCAGAACGTCTTGCCGCATAGCTCGGCGAACAGAGCCATAAGACGCGTAATACAAAGCAAACGGGCGTCGAGAGCAATGCCCGACCGAGCGTAGGGTATTGCTCCCCACCGCGTCATACGGTTTTTGACCGAATTTAGAGCAAAAAGCAATATTTCGGTTAACTATCATCCGAAGCTGTTGACTTTTTCGATGTATCGGTTATAATATAATCACAGTATGATTAAGGGGGCATCCATTATTTTTTACTTTGACTCGACCTATCTCTTGCTCATTCCCGCGCTGATAATGTCGCTTTGGGCAAGCATGAAGGTAAACTCCACCTTCAACAAATATTCAAAACACTTTTCGCGAAACGGTATAACTGCGGCTGAGGCAGCCAGACGGGTGCTTGACAGTCACGGGCTGTATACGGTCCGCATAGAGCGCGTTAGAGGTAAGCTCACGGATCATTACGATCCCTCCGAGTACGTCCTCCGCCTGTCTGACAGCGTATACTCGAGTACCTCTGCGGCGGCGATAGGCGTAGCATGTCACGAAGCCGGGCACGCCATACAGCACGCAGAGCAATATTTCCCACTCAGAGTACGGCAATCCATAATCCCGATAACCAATATCGGCTCAACGGTCGGCATCTGGCTTTTTATTATCGGACTTCTGCTCTCCGCGCTCGGAGAGACCGTCTCGTTCCTCGCTATGGGGCTTGCATGGGCAGGAATAGCTTTGTTTTCATTCACCGCACTTTTCCAGCTCGTAACCTTACCCACGGAATTTAATGCAAGCAAACGAGCGCTTAGAGAGCTTGAGCGGAGCGGTATACTGTTTTCCGACGAGCTTTCCGATGCAAAGAAAGTCTTGGACGCCGCCGCTCTCACATACGTAGCGGCTCTTGCAGTCTCCATCACTCAGCTTTTACGTCTGATACTTATACTCGGTCGCAACACGGGGCGCAGAAACAGATAAATGCCGTTTCCGCGTTTTCTCGGGCGCACAGCTGTACCCGAAGGAAACGGTATCCCCGTGCAATATCCGACATTTGCTCCTCACAGGCTTATCTTCTCCAAACGTCTGTGAGGCTGAAGTCAAGTGTTTTGTGCGAAAAAATCCGAAAGATTGCGAATGTTTACA
>CAZMWM010000004.1:0-43679 GCA_964570105.1 uncultured Lachnospiraceae bacterium
GAATATCCTGCGGTCAAAAAAAGCTATCACCCGCCGTCGGGATATTACGGCTATCGGTATGAACTGACAAATCAATCGAATACTGCTTACACTTCTTTGTGCGCTCGTTCGCGTCTTTTCGCGGGCGGGCGCATTTTGTCTTTTAATCTAAAATACGCTTTGCCATCCATCCGTGCGCCTCCCTGTCAGATTTTGAAAAAATCACGAAATTTCAAAATCACGACACGGAGGAAAATCGAATGAAAAAACTTACCATTACCGTCACGGAACAGAACGGAAACAGAAAAAACATTACGGTCGAGCTTGAAAATGAACTTGCAGATTGGCTTAGCACACAACCCGAGGAAGTACAGCGCGATTTCATCCTTTTTGAATATAAGGCGAGATGTGTGGAGCGCAAGGAAACCCACAGAACGCAATCCCTTGACAGCTCTTTGGATAACGGCTTCGATATTGCAGACGAAGGCGCGGACGTTGTAAAAGAGGCAGTGAAGCATAGGTCGGAAGCATTGCACGTTCATTTTCTGTATGGTGTGCAGATGTCAACGAGAGGTATTGATTTCTTTCAGTACACGAAAAAATATTGCTTGCGAAAAAAGAAAAAAGCCAAGTAATTGCTACTTGACTTCTTCTGCAATCTATTCTTATTTTCAGCAATAATTTTTCACGTTTACATCTGCGAGACCTATGCTACACTAAGCCACAACGAAAGGCTAAAAAATCAGGTTTGTTTACATTTGATATGTTTACTTTGGGAAAAGTTTGTGTTATACTTCTATGTAAGCTATGCGGACTTGGGGTAAATATCGGAAAGGTGTTCAACACCGTTCTGACATCCGCCGCCAGATATTGGCCAGCTTCGATAGAAGCTTGCCAATATTTTTTGCATAAAAACATTTAGCGTTAAAGTCAGACCGGGTAACTCGGAACTATTCCGAGCTACCCGATCTTTATGTTTATTTAAAAGTTTTATCCTCTCGGTCTTAAGGCTTTACGCTTTCGGTCATCCCTGTTTCTTTTTCCGCAAAATGTACATGACCGCTACCGACGCAGATCCGCCCACGGCGATCACCGACATAATGACCGTCAGTACGGTAATCACGGTCAAGTGTGACTCAAGCTCGGCAAGCTCATATCTAAGCTCGCTCATTTGTGCCTCGTCTGCTTCGGCGTATGCGTTTTGCAGTTGTCCAAGCTTATCCAAAAGCACCGATATCTGAGATGACAGCTCGTTCTTTTGTGCCTCGTCTGCTTCGGCGTATGCCTTTTGAAGCCTTTCAAGCTCCTCCTTCAAAGAGGATATACTGCTCTGAAGCTCGTCGTACATCTCTTGCGAGACTGCCCACCTTGCCGTAAGCGTAATGCTTTCGTGTACCGCTTCTCCGAAATCGTATACGGAATCTCCGTTATACCAACCGACGAACGTTCTTGTATCCTTCGGAGTTATGGCAGGGACCGAAAGCTCCCCATCCTGGAGCACGAGCAGTGCGTACATCTCATTCTCGTACATAAATATCACGCTCAAGCCGTCAACGGTGATCTCATCGAAGTTAACGTAATACATACCCGTTTTTACGCTCGCGCCTCCGGTAACACCTCCGGTGAAGGACGTACCCTGCGACGCGCCCGTGCTTTTACCGACTTCGCTTGCAACGTAAGAGCTTCCGAACACGGTCCCGCCGTTTGCCTCAAGGGATGTTCCCTCTTCGATATACAGCGTATACCCCGAAGTCTCTCCGGAGCTTCCGATATAAGTATCTCCCGAGAGCACAACGCTTCCGTTGCCTGTGTAGATACCGTTACCTTTTCCGTTAGCGGAGCATTCGCTTATGCTTCCGTCGCTTACCGTGAGCGTACCGCTCTCGCTGTAGATACCTCCGCCGTTTTCGCTCGCAGAGCAAGAGCTTATGCTTCCGCCCTGCATATTTATGTCACATCCGCTCGAAAGATATATAGCACCTCCGTTTACCGCGGCACAATCAGTGATCGAGCCGCCGCTCACGGTTACGCTGTTTGAGGTAGAACGGATCGCGCGTCTGCCTAAATTTCCACCGACATAGATCGCGCCTCCCTTCACCGCGGTGCAATTTGCGATCACACCTCCGTATATGCAAAGCGGACTGCTCCCTTCAAGATAGAAAGCTCCTCCGTTTTCGCTTGCCGAGCAGTTGTTCACAGCTCCGGATCTCAGCGCTATCTCACGGCTTTTGCTTCCGTATACCGCGCCTCCGCTCTTTGCCGTACACGCGGTCACGCTTCCTCCGCCGATCCGCAAGGTACAATCCTCATTAACGTAAATTCCGCCGCCAAGATCTGCCGTACAAGATTACGCGCTGTATGAGAATGAGTTTTATCTACAGGAGCAGCTCCGTTTCCTGAAGCAGAGCATCGTGCTCTTTTATGAAAAATACAATCCCGGAAGCGATCTGAGCTAACGTTGCCGTCTTAAGCTCGAAAGGGAGGTACAGATATGAGTTTGAAAATGAGAAGATCGGTTTTATGCATAGTGTTCGTGCTGTGCGCACTCGTCTTAGGCGTAACATATGCGACGCTGAGGGTGGATGCGGTAGCATCCGCTACTGTCGTGTTGGGTACCGATAAGACGAATACTTACGGCGGACCGCTTGATTCGAGCAATTCGTCCGGAATTGGCTATAAGTACGACAGCAGCTCCTATTCGCTTACACTGACCGATTATACGGCGGTGCACGGCGGAGCGACTGACTCGACCTTGGATAAGTATCAGCGAGTAATGCTGTATGTATCCCCGAACGCCGGTGTGACCTTGACGCTGACGGTCAGAGGCACGACCACCTTCAACGAAAGCGAGGATATGTATCATTACAGGGATGGCAATTGGTTTACGCAGGGTATTTACGCCCCCGGAAACGATATCGTAATAAACAATTATTCGGACGATGCCACGCTTATCATATACGCGAACAAGGACGGCATAAATTGCAGAAACCTGACCGTCAACGGCAATGTCCGGGTGTATACCTGCTGGGGAACGCCTATCAAATGCGAAAATCTGACCGTGAACGGTACTCTGCTTGTGAATACCACGCAGGGCAACGGAGTGTACAGTAAATTACTTCCGCATATGAGCACCGGAGAAGTTCCGATCTGCGCGATAAACGCAACAAAGAAGATCACCGTGAACAAGGGCGGTACGCTCACGGCGGTGGTATCGAACGATGCCGAAGCCGATATGGGATCGAGCTATACGGAATCACCGATGGTCATAACCGTAAAGACGAGCTATCTCGAAATAAACGGCGGCAGCGTAACGTCGAGCATCGACTGGTATAAGGAGCAAAAGACCGATAAGACCTACAGTTACGCCGTGAGTGCAGAGGACATAAAGCTGCGCGACGGTGCGTCACTGCATGCTTATATCGAGGATAGGAACGATGCTCTTAAGAATACGGCTATCATGTATCCGATCGCGTACGAGGTCGACTTACCTGCCTATTACAGCTACACGGATGACGGTACTCTTATTTCCGGACCTGCCAAGGCAAAAGTATGTCTCACCGGTGACTGTACGCTCAAAACTCAAGTAGTATCCGTAAACACCTCGAAAAAGCATACGAACGACAGCTCGCAGATGAACGTTATCACCGGAAACTTCGGGATCTCGTGCAGATACACCGAAAACGGAGGCACGAAAATCTGGAACGCTACGTTATCGGAATATATGTACCTCAGAGAATATAACGGTGTAAAGCAATGGTCGCTCACGAGAGATTTCAGCTCGGAGGTGTACACGCTTTTGACCGACACGCTCGATCTTATCAACTATCCGAGCACCGACGGAAAACAGCGCGATATATGTGTCATCAGCGGAAATTTCAAGGTGAAGCCGTATGCGGGCGATACCTCCGAGCACGCGTATAAGGCGATCGGCGGCTCGCTTACTGTGTTGCTCTCGGATGGGAAACGCTATGACGGAAAAATGGATCTCTTGGTCTACAGCGGCGCAAATATTTATATAGAGGGCGACGGTATCATCAAGGATATTTGGGGCGACGGCTGTAACAGCTCGGGTGAAACGGTATCCTGCGGCGGTGATCATATATTCGGCGGCTCTGTCACCTTCAAGAGCGGCACGGTCTTATCCGGCAGTATGACCTATAACGTAACGGGATACGTAAAAGGCGGAAACATCGATCTTTCGAGCGCGAACATTTACCGCAATAACCAAAAGCTCAACAAGTATACCTATGATCTCGGAAGCTTTACCGATCCGTTCGATCCCAAGACCGATATCTCTATCGCAAGCAGTTCGTACGATTTCACCGGATTTTACCTTCAAGATAATAAGTTTTATCTGTGGGACGACGGGGAACCTTCGGTTTATTACGATATGGATCTCGAAATGTTCGTCAAGAAGTATTATTTCAATCATCTGACGATGCATCCGACGGGCAGTTACAGTTATCGCCTGTATGCCGAGCTTACCGACGGTGATGTATGGAAGCTGTACCGTCCGGAAGAGTATTGGTCGTTCGTGCCGGCGTCAAATACTAATTATTTCACGCAGTCGGGTGGCTCTTTGACACTTAACGCCGGATCGTTCGTAAAAAAGGTCGACTATCCAAGCCCTGACTATAAGACCATCGTAATAGACGGAACTCAAACTACGCTCCTGCCGAGCGGACTTACCGCCGAATGGAGCTATACCGACAAAAACGGTAAAAAGACGGTATTGAAAGGCTCCGAGGTACGGTATTCCGTAGGCGAAGCAGTATCCGACGACGATTTCAGAGATTATACCTATACCGTTTACAGGGACGGAAAAGCTATAGGCTCCTATACCTGCCGTATCTATGTGCTTTCGAGTAGCACCTATCAGTTCAACAAGCAGGGCAAGATAGGCGATATCGTCACCTTCGATTTCGAGCTTGACACGTCTGACAGGGCGAGCCGTGATAATTGGGCAACGGTATACAGCTTTATATGGCAGATAGACAAGACCGGGAACGGAAACTATGAGGATATCGAGGGTACTGTCAACCAAACGCAGTTCAAGCATACGGTCACCGCAGAGTCGTATAACTACAGCTTTAGGGTGCGATGCTATTGCCCTGTGCCCACCATTGGTATAACATATCCGGATATGTATTTTCCGTCTGTCAGGATAACCGAACGCCCGGTATCCGGATTTGGCGAGTTTTCCTCAACTCCCGCACTTGAAAACGGGACTTTGACCGTCTATGCCGGTGACGAGATAAGTATGTATATGCAACCAAGGAACATCATCTGCGAATACGTGGATATCTGGCTCGAGCTTAGCGTTGACGGTGGCAATACCTACAAAAAGATTGTATATGACGGAAATACGAGTATCACGAGAGGTGTCTTTGCTACCATGATCTTGGGAGCGAACGGCTCGGAAACATACGATCAAACGATCATCTTTTACGGTATCACAATGCCGGGCTTTACATCCGATATGGATGGGGCGATACTGCGTTGGGTGATAAAAGATGTCGATGTGTATTCCTATTGGACGATACCGGTAAACGTGATAGATATACCGAATTATATATCTCAGCCGAAGAGCGTTACCGTACCTACGGAAAACAAGGAAACCGTTACTATGAGTGCGGAGCATGCATCATCCGACGCCGTAAAGCTGATATCCTATCAGTGGCAGTATGCGACCTCAAACAGACCGAGTGAATGGAAAGATATAGGAGGCGCAAACAGTGCGGTGCTCAACGGTGCGCAGATGATCGGCGATGCCAAGAGTTATTACAGATGCGTCGTAACGCTTGAGCGCACCGACGGAGAGGGAAATACCGTCACCCATAAACATTATTCGGAGCGCGCAACGCTATGTCTGATTACCGCTCCGACCTTTGACGATAGCGGAATGAACGATCACTTCGGTGAGGAGGGCGATAAACTAACGCTTAAGGTCACGATCGAGAGCGAAGGCTCCGCTCCGAGCACCGTCGGTTGGGAGGTCAGCCGCGACGGCGGACTTACGTGGGAGGAAGCCGTTGGCACGGTCGGCAGTAATGAAAACGAGAGAAGCTTTACGGTTGAAAGTCTTTCGCTTTTAAGTGGCGGTCTGTACCGTTGCAGGATAACGGTCTCATCAAACGGCGCGGAATACAGTATATATTCAAAGACCGTCAAGCTCGCAACAGCCGACGCTCCGACGATCAACAGAGATGCATCCTTGCTGGACTGCGGTTTCGGTGGGAAAGCGTATATTGCCGTCAGCCCCCAAATGCCCGTTGGGTGCCTGAACGTTACGTACAAATGGTACGGTAAGCGCATCTCGGACGGAAGCTGGACGGCTCTTGAGGGAGACGACTTTTCCGGTACCGATGCTCAAATGCTCACTGTGCATTACAGCGTAGGGCTTGACGGGACCTACAGCGCTTACAGATGCGATGTGACATATTCCTTGGGAGATGACGTCAAGACGCTGAGCAGTGACGAAGCAAGCATCACGGCGATAGGTGCGCCGGTATTTATATCCGCTCCCCGTGATACCGAGGTCTGGTATGGGGAGACGGTGTCGTTCAAGGTCGAGTATAACACCGTGAAAAAAGCCGTCTATACCGCGCTTTGGGAATTTAGTGACGATGGCGGAAAAACGTGGAGAGATGCCTGCGATCTTATTGACGGTGTAAAGGTGGGATATACCGAATACAGCGTGTACGCCGACGACGCCGTGAACGGACTTGTGTACCGTTGCACCGTCACCGTGACGCTGGGCGAGATATCGTTCTCGTCGACAACCGACGGGGTGACCGTGACGGTGAAAAAGATAACGGGCGAAGAGAGCCTTCGCAGTGCGATCGAGTACGGACTTGCCGATATAAAGCTCTTCGGAGATATATCGCTCAATGCAACGCTGGCGATAAATTTTGACCTGACGCTCGATCTGAACGGATATATCTTAAGATATGTCGGAGATGACAAGGAAAGCGTCATTACGGTAAACGGCGGTGCTGCGCTTACGATAGTCGACAGCGCACCTAAGCTCCCTCACGGCGATATGAGTCTGCCGAGCGGTGGATTGATAACCGGAGGTAGCGGTACCGAAACGGATGCGGTTGCTTTGGGCGGAGGTATATACGTATACCGCGGAAAGCTTTATCTGAACGGCGGAACGGTATAATGCACGCAGGCTCGCACGAACACGAAGATCATAGGACGCAGAACGTCGCTCGGAATACCGATCATTCCGGCGACCTTTTCAGCATACTCGGAATATCTTTGGTTTACTCCGTCGAAAAACTTTTTACCGTGCTCGCGGTATTTCGGATTTGCATACACCTGATACATAAGACGGTATTTCTTTCCGTGATGCTCCGCATTCCAATACGGAACTTCATTTATAAAACGTTCAATATCGTCTATACACTTAGGAGCAAGATACATAAAGTCATCCTCCACCTTCGACATACAGTATTCGGTGGCTTGAATGATCAGGTCGTCCAGATCCTCGAAATATCCGTACAGATTTGCCGGAGATATACCGCACGCCTTGGCAAGCCCCTTGATGCCGACGTTGTTAAGTCCCATCTCGGCGTAGCAATCAAAGCAATGCTCCATTATCTCCGCCTTCTTTTTGTTGTGCAATTCTACGTTAACTGTTCTCATATCTGTTCTCCCTCTGCTTTTTAAACCGAACGGTCGTTCATATACCTTTACAGTATAACACAAACGCGCAAGCTTTGCAACACCTTTCGCCAAAAAAGAATATATTTGAAATTGTAAATTTTTGTTACAGGGTTCAAATCGGGACTTCCATTTTCACGGAAGTCCCGACTTACACATCGCGCCGGAGCTTAAATGCGCAACGCCTCAACGTGCACTCATATAGAAATGTGGCTCGAGCTTATCCGCCGCCTGAGCATCCGTTTCTATCTTTACGCGATAACTGCCGTCTATCGGAGCATCAAAGTGAAGCTTGTAGCTATGCTCCGGCTGAACTTCCTCGTGTATCAAGCTATATTCCTGTCCGTTGAATGCGAATATCTTCAGTCTCCAGACACATTCGCAGTTGAGCGTTAAGGTATCGAACGGATAAACACCGCCAAATTCCGCGATCAAGGTGCGGCGATCATCGGATACGCTTACGGACGCATTCTTTTTCGAGAGCAGATCGGTGCCGTCAGACACACTGATGTCATCGGAGATATCGCACGGCAGCTTATGAAGCCCAAAGCTCTCGAGCACCGGCGGCGCATAGCCGACGACTGTCAGCTTTACCCTTGAAGCCGTCACCTCGGGAAAGTATTCCGCTCTCAAAATACCGACCGACGTATTCTTCGCCACCGTCCTCCATCCACCGTTCCCATCCGAGACCGACAGCGTATGCTCGGTGATGCGCTCACCAAGCTCCACCACCTCCCTGAGCGAATAGCAATCAAAAGTCACGGGCGACGGAAATTCAAATTCGATCTCAGCTGAGTTCTTTTCTGCGGCATAAAAGCATCCTTCGTACGGCTGGAGCAGATTATCGGCTCCGCACCGCGCGTCGCGGGCATTATCGGACGTGACCTTAGCCCCATATGCAAGATTGACGGCAAAGGTAAAGCGTACGATGTCATTTGCACGCCTTGCGTTTTCGGCATCGATAGGGTGCACGAGTCCACGGCGGTCAGGCGGTAGATTGAGAAGCTCAAAAGCGTTTGCTCCGACTGAGGAAAACCATATTCTCACGAGCCTGTTCACGCTCTTGACCTCGCTGTCCTGCGCCTCGTGATAGAACCATCCCGGTCTTATCGAAACATCCACCTCGGCAGGAATATAGCGCTTGGGGCATTTTCCGCTATCAAGCTCCCACGGCGTTATCACAGAGCCGCGATTAAGCTCGGAAGGCGTTTCGTGAATAAGGTATTCCGGATCTATCGTCGCATAATTGGTCGTTCCGGCGTAACCGCATTCATTTCCTACCCAACGTATATCTACATGCTCCGTCGCACCGAGCGATCCGAATATCACCGCATCCGGTTGATTTTTGTGTATTATATCAGCCCAAAGTCCCCAATCGTACGGAGTTTCCACGCTTCCCGCGCCATCCCACCATACCTCATCCACGTGACCGTATCCGGTCATAAGCTCGGTAAGCTGTGCTGCGTAATATTCACTGTACGCCGGCGTCCCCCACGTAGGGACGTTCCTGTCGTACGGAGATATATACAGTCCCACACCGAGACCGTATTCACGGCAAGCATCGGTGAATTCCTTTACCACGTCCCCTTTTCCGTTTTTGTAAGGACTGTTTCTCACGCAGTGCTCCGTGTACGCGGAGTCCCAAAGACAAAAGCCGTCGTGATGCTTGGCTGTGATGATGGCAAGCTCAGCTCCGGCTTGAGCCGCCACTCTTATCCACTGTCTGACGTCAAGCTCGGACGGATCGAACAGCTTCTCACTTTCCGCTCCCTCTCCCCATTCAAGCTCGGTAAATGTATTGACGCCGAAATGAAAGAATACTTTTTGAGAAAACCTCTTGATATGCCTGAGCTGTCTCGCATTCGGAACGGGACCGTACGGCTCAATCCCGAAAAATCTGTCGTTCTGCATATTTTTCGATCTCCTTCGCGTTTTATATTTCTTATATTTCCCTTTCACATTATAACACACCTCACGGCGCTTTGCAATACTTTAGCGGAACTTTATCCTAAAGCGTTTTCAAATTTCACAGGCTCGGATAGGAATATGAATAGCGGTAACGGAAATGGATGAAAATACGGCGAAATGCTTGACAAATCGGACAATATAAACTATAATTATTGAGTGACGAACTTTTGAAAGGAATACGGCTTCTATGAAAAAACTGCTGGTATATCTGAAAAAATACAGAAAGGAATGCTTTCTCGCTCCGCTGTTCAAGCTGTTTGAGGCTTCGTTTGAGCTTATAGTGCCGCTCGTGATCGCTCATATGATAGATCACGGTATAGGCGTCGTAAGCGGAAGCCCGGACAGATCTGTCATATACGGTATGAGCGGACTTATGGCGGCGTTCGGTATTGTCGGTCTCATCTGCGCCGTCGTGGCACAGTATTACGCGGCAAAGGCGGCAGTCGGCTTTTCCACTTCGCTCCGAAGCGATCTGTTCGGAAAGCTTCAATCGCTCTCTTACACCGAGTTCGATACGCTCGGCAGATCGACTATGATCACACGGATGACCGGCGACGTAAACTCTGTTCAGAACGGTATAAATCTCGTACTGAGACTGTTTTTACGCGCTCCGATAATCGTTTTCGGAGCTATGATAATGGCTTTCACCGTAAACGTTAGAGCGGCTCTCGTATTTACGGTCATAATCCCTCTGCTCGCACTCGTGGTCTACGGCATCATGTGGCTCACGATCCCCCTATACAAAAAGGTACAGAGCGGAGTCGATCGACTTCTCGGTCTCACGCGCGAAGGACTTACCGGTGCAAGAGTTATACGTGCCTTCGGTCAGGAGGAGCGTGAACGCGACGACTTCAACGAAAGCAACGACGCGCTCTCCGTTATGCAACGCTTTGCCGGAAAGCTCTCGGCTCTCACCAATCCTCTGACATATCTGCTCCTCAACGGCGCGATAGTAGTCCTTATATACACCGGGGCAATACAGGTATCGTACGGCGAGCTTACTCAAGGCGAGGTGGTCGCGCTGTACAATTATATGTCACAGATACTCGTGGAGCTGATTAAGCTTGCAAACCTTATAGTAACGGTCACCAAGGCGCTCGCCTCCGCAAACCGCATCGAAGCGGTGATAGATATGTCGCCTTCCGTTGTAAGCTCGGATACGCCGGCGGAGCCGAAAAGCGGAGTTACCGGTCTCGTAGAGCTTGAAAACGTCTCTCTCACGTATAAGAACGCCGGCGCTCATTCACTTTCCGGCATCAACCTCAAGGCAGAGCGCGGAGATATCATCGGCATCCTCGGCGGCACAGGCTCGGGAAAGACATCCGTCGTAAATCTTATACCGAGATTTTACGACACCACCGAGGGAAGCGTAAAGGTCGACGGCGTTGATGTTCGTGAATTTGACATAAACGATCTCAGGACACGCATCGGAATAGTTCCGCAAAAAGCACAGCTGTTCCGCGGTACCGTCCGTGATAATCTGCTTATGGGAAACGAAAACGCCGCGGACGAGGACCTCATTTGCGCACTCAAGGACGCTCAGGCATGGGATTTCGTAAGTGCCAAAGGCGGACTTGATGCTCCAATAGAACAGAACGGAAGAAATCTTTCCGGAGGTCAAAAGCAACGAATGACAGTTGCACGTGCGCTCGTGCGCAGACCGGAGATACTGATCTTGGATGACAGTGCCTCCGCGCTCGATTACGCGACCGACCTTGCCATGCGTAATGCGATCTCCGCCCTTCCCTACTCCCCGACGGTATTCATAGTATCACAGCGTGCAGGCTCCACCTTACACGCAGACCGTATACTCGTGCTTGAGGACGGAGAGGCTGTTGGGTACGGCTCTCCGGACGAACTGCTCCGAAGCTGCGAGGTATACAGAGAGATCTACCGTTGTCAGTTCCCCGACAGCGAAGCTCTTAACGACGGTGAAACGAAAGGAGATGAGCGTAATGTCAAAGAATGAAAGAGCACCCAAGGGCACGGTCGCAAAGGTACTGCGATATATAAGCGGTCATACGCCACTTCTCGTCCTTTCCCTGTTGCTTGCGGCAGTAAACGTCATCATGACCTTGCGAGTTCCGCTCCTGTGCGGAAATGCGATAGACTGCATAGTCGAGGGCGCGGTCAAGTTTAACGAATTAAAGCCCATACTCATAGAGGCCGCCGTAATGATAGCCGGCGCCGCTGTCGCTATGTGGCTGATGAATATAATAAACAACCGTATAACGTATCTTGTCATACGCGATATTCGACGTGACGCCTTTGATAAGATACAGATACTGCCGCTGAGCTATATCGACTCACACCAGACCGGCGAGACGGTCAGCCGCGTCATCACCGACGTTGACCAATTCGCAGAGGGACTGCTGATGGGCTTTACCCAGCTTTTCACCGGTATCCTTACCATAATCGGGACGCTGATATTTATGGTCACCGTAAGCCCCGGAATAACGGTCGCCGTGGTGGTGCTCACCCCCGTGTCTCTGTTCGTCGCCGCATTCATTGCAAAACGGATACACTCCATGTTCGTGCTCCGAGCCACCACCACCGCAGAACAGACCGCTTATATCGACGAGATGATAGGCGGTGCGAAGGTGATCACCGCATTCGGAACTCAGAAAAGAACGGTTGAGAGATTTGATGAGATCAATACGCGCCTTGGCGAGTGCAGTCTAAAGGCGATATTCTTCTCATCGCTGATAAATCCGTGCACGAGATTTGTAAACACGCTCGTCTACACGACCGTAGCGCTCATAGGCTCGCTTGCCGTTATAGGCTTTTCCGGCGGTGGAAGTGCATTCTTCGGCACTGTGTCGGTCGGCTCGCTCTCCTGCCTTCTCAGCTATGCAAACCAATACACCAAGCCGTTCAATGAGATATCGGGTGTCATAACCGAGCTTCAGAACGCACTTACCTGCGCTTCTCGTATATTTGAGCTTATAGATGAAGAGCCGCAGACAGCGGACGCGGAAAACGCACCGGCACTGCTCGCCCCCTCCGGAAACGTCACGCTCAACGACATATCCTTTTCCTACACACCGGAGCAAAAGCTTATACGCGGGCTGTCCCTTGATGTAAAACGAGGTCAGCGTATCGCCATAGTAGGACCAACGGGTTGCGGAAAGACGAC
This sequence comes from uncultured Lachnospiraceae bacterium, assembly GCA_964570105.1. Lineage (GTDB taxonomy): Bacteria > Bacillota > Clostridia > Oscillospirales > CAG-272 > SIG673. The sequence continues at coordinate 12,752 of CAZMWM010000004.1, forward strand.
GCTCATAAACCTCCTTATGCGCTTTTACGACGTAACGGACGGTAGCATCCGACTTTCCGGCAAGCTTTCCGACGGAAGCGATGACGCCACGCGTGACATACGCGATCTCACAAGAAAAAGCGTACGTGCCGCGTACGGAATGGTGCTTCAGGACACTTGGCTGAAACGCGGTACTATACGCGATAACCTGACGGTCGGAAAGCCTGACGCAACGGACGCCGAGCTTGAAGAGGCGGCGAGAGCATCTCACGCGCACAGCTTTATAAAGCGTCTGCCCAACGGTTACGATACTTTGATAGGAGAGGATGGCGGCAGTCTTTCACAGGGACAGAAGCAGCTGCTCTGCATAACCCGGGTAATGCTCTGTCTGCCCCCGATGCTGATACTTGACGAAGCTACCTCCTCCATCGATACCAGAACGGAGCAAAAGATACAGTCCGCATTCGCAAAGCTTATGGAGGGCAGGACGTCGTTTATAGTTGCGCACCGTCTCTCGACCATACGAAATTCCGACCTGATCCTTGTAATGAAGGACGGAAACGTTATAGAGCAAGGCAACCACGCAGAGCTTATGGCTAAGAACGGATTTTACACCATGCTGTACCGTTCGGGACAGGGCGCCGCGGTGGACACGGAACAGGCAAGCACGCATTAAGCTCCGTATTTCCCTCACCGAAAATACCCATAATAGCTGTTATAAGGCTGAACACGATAATATTAAAGGAGATACACCGTATGAGATTACCGATAGACTCAAGAAAGGTAGTAATAATAGGCTGTGGCTTTGTAGGAATGAGCTATGCCTATTCGCTACTCAACCAAGGACTCTGCGACGAGCTTGTGCTCATAGATGTTGACAAAAAACGCGCCGAGGGAGAAGCGATGGACTTAAATCACGGGCTGGCTTTCGCTCCTTCGACCATCAAGATCAGATCCGGCGATTACGACGACTGCTCCGATGCTGATATAGTTGCCATAGCGGCAGGCGTCGGACAGAAGCCGGGCGAAACACGGATAGCACTGCTCAACCGCAACGCAGTCATTTTCAAAAGCGTCATAAGAGAGGTCATGCGCTCGGGCTTTAGCGGCGTATTTCTCGTTGCCACAAATCCCGTCGATATAATGACGCGGATAGTGATACGCGAGTCCGGCTTCCCCTCGGGACGCGTAGTCGGAAGCGGCACCACGCTCGACACCGCGCGCCTTCGTTACCTGCTCGGAGGATATTTCGGCATCGATCCCCGAAACGTTCACGCATACGTCATAGGAGAGCACGGCGACAGTGAATTTGTGCCGTGGTCGCAGGCTATGATAGGTACGCGCAGTGTAGCAAGCTTTATAGAAGCGCACAGCACGCGGTATTCCTCGGATGAACTGATGAAGATAAGCGAACAGGTCAAAAACGCCGCTTATCAGATAATCGAAGCCAAAAAAGCCACGTATTACGGTATCGGAATGGCACTTGCTCGCATAACCAAGGCGATACTCGGCGATGAGCGCAGTATACTGACCGTCTCGACACAGTTATCGGGAGAGTACGGCAGGAGCGGAGCGTGTATCGGACTTCCCTGCGTGATCGGCAGAAGCGGTATATACGAGCGCATCCCGCTTGAGCTGACCGAAGAGGAGACCGCACAGTTGCACCGCTCGTGCGATTATCTCGAGCAGACCTTTACCGAGATGGATATATCCGGCTGATCTTCAAAAGGATCGGATCCGAAAATGCTTAAGCATTCCCCAAGTAATCATATCGGCGTAACGGTACGCAAGCACCGTTACGCCGATATTTTGTATTTTAAGCTTCAATATCTTTACTTCAGATGCGCATAAGAGCGCGGAGATGCCTCGTATAATCCGAACTCTCGCCGCACCATATCACACTGCCGCGACGTCCGTCTGCACCGCTATGCAAAGCGCCATTTTCTTCAAGTCGCCGCCTTAACTGTCTCGCCACACCGTCTCCGCCGTCAAACAGCCGAGTCTGATACCCGAGCGCTGAAATTATGGCGTTTGAGGCAAACGGAAAGTGAGTACACCCAAGCACCACGGCGTCAAATCTGATCCTCCCGTACGGAGCAAAAACACCGGAAAGATACTCGACCGCTTCCCTGCCGTCAGCGCCGTTGCGTTCCACAAGCTCCACCGTCCGCTGAGCGGCAATAGGAAATATCCTTATCCGCGTACGTGGCGTTTCTCGGGGATCTGCCGCGTTTTGCGACATCACACGACCGTCAACAAGCACCGCACCGTATTCTGCGCACGATTTGAGACAGGCGTCACGAAATCTGCTTTGACCGAGCGTGACATCTGTGGCTAATACCGCTATATTTCCGCCCACCTCGCGGTCACATGCTTTGACCGTAGCGCACACGCTCTCAAGCGCAGGCTTCACGGCAGGCTCTATACCGACGATCGGAATATCCGCATATCTTTTCCTTAAGGCATCGATCGCTACCGCCGTAGCCGTATTACACGCTACAACCAGCGCTTTGCAACCGTATTCCCGTAATCTTGCCGCGTTTGTCTCCGCAAGCTCCCGTATCATATCGGGCGGCTTATTACCGTACGGAGCGTGAAGGCTGTCACTGAGATAAAGAAAGCTCTCATACGGCATGCTCGCTCTGAGCTTTTTCAGCACGCTCACGCCGCCTACACCGGAATCCATTACTCCTATCATTCCATCAGCGAGCAATTATTGCGTCAACTCCCTTCCCGACGCAGTATCCGTCCAAAAGGCAAAAGCTCGTCAAACGCGCAGGAGATCCGTGATATCGACGGCGATCATCTGCTTCTTTTTTTCAAAAGCGACAGCTCTTCTGGCGTAAAGCTCTCACCTCTGTTACAAAAGCGGCACGTCATCTCGATCGGCTTTCCCTCCGCGATCATCTCGTCAAGCTCTTTTTTCCCAAGACTGATAAGCGCCCTTTCGTACGCTTTTCTTCCGCATGTACAGCGGTATTCCGTATCGAACTCATCAAATATCTCGTATTCGATACCCTTGAATATAAGCTCCATCAACCTTGCCGGCGCCGCCTCTCCGTGATCGCATATCAGCCGAGACACCGAAGGCAGCTGTGAAACGTTGGCTTCAAGGATATCGATAAATCCATCAGGCGTTCCGGGAAGGAGCTGTAAGATAAATCCGCCTGCCGCGGTGCAATTATTGAGCGTATCGCAACGCACTCCGAGAGCGCAGACGGTGGGAGTTTGCTCGCTCGCGGCGAAATACTGAGTTATATCCTCCGCGACCTCTCCCGAAACGATCTTGCATGTTCCGGTGTACGGCTCCCCTGCGCCCATATCCTTGGAAACGTAAAAATTCCCTTTTCCTATCGCTCCGCCAACGTCAAGCTTTCCTTTTGCATTCGGCGGAAGCTCGACCTGCGGAGAGCTGATGTATCCGCGTACGTTTCCGATATGATCCGAGACGCCGACCACGTTTCCGAGCGGACCGTCCCCCTTGAACTGAAGCGTCAAGGTGTCACCCTTATCCTTGAGCATACAACCCATGAGCGACGTGGCGGTAAGAACTCTTCCGAGAGCCGCCGTAGCGGTCTTTGATGTCCCGTGCAGCTCGTGCGCACGCTGAACTATAGCCGTACTGTCCGTAAAAAACAATCTTGCGCTTCCGTCACTCGTCATAGCGCGTACTATATATGACTCTTTCATAGTCTTTGATATCCTTTCAAGCTTAATATTCCTTATCAGTCAAACTCCACCCACATTGCCGGGCGCACACCCTTGAGCTGTCCTATACCGTCTCCAAGCGTCGCCAGCTTTCCGTTTTCCGTAACGTACATAGCCTTGCCTTCGCCGACCGAGCTTCTGAGCCACCACTCGCTGTAACCGGCGCCCTCCGCTTTACGCGCCAAGATATCCGTAAGATACAGCTCGCATTCGCGTTCACTGAGGAGCGTCACATTATCCAAACTTGAGCTTAAGACGTCGTTCTCGTCCTCACCGTATTCGCAGTATTGCGTCCTTTTTATCTGCTCCTTTTCGGAAGCGTCAAAGGCGGTATCCAGAAAATCGGTATTGAGCCAATTTCTCAGCTCGCAGTCTCTCCACATATCAGTGCTTCCGTACGCGCTACCGTATACCGTTCCTACCGAAAGCAAAAGCGCTTGCTTGCGTTCGCTGTCCACGCTTATGACCAACCATTGCAGCTCTTCCTTTCCGTTGCCGCTGTCCCACTCGCCGAAGGAAACGGTCGCGCCGACCTTCAGCGGCTGCCCGTCGAGCGCACCCTGAGCTATCATTCCGTTTATGCTTATTACGTAAAGCTTGCTGTCCTCGTAATCCCCAAGCCCGTTGAATATTTCAAGAGCTTCGCCGTACTTTCCGTCGCGGTAAAGCCCCACAGCTTCTTCGTAGCTCTTCTTTTTTCCGCCGCGAAAGTCAAAAATTGCGACTATGAGCGCCACGATAAGAGCGCACGCGACCACCGCCGAGATCAGCACGATCCCGAGCTTTTGTCTCTTTTTTTGAAAAGCTTTATCCTTGATCAGCTGTTCATCCGCCGCTTTTTTCATATCCTGCGCGAAATGCTCTGCGCTCAAATATCTTCCCATAGCGCCGTACGCCGCGGAAAGCTCGCTCATTGCCTCGTATGTAAAAGCCTTTTTTCTTTCTTCTCCAAGCTCGGAATAATAATCCTGCTTTTCCGAATCGGAGAGGGACGCAAACGCCTCTGCGGACAGATATATCCGTTCGTTCTTCATCTTACACTTCACCGTTCCTTTCAGCCGAACACTCAGCCTACATCGTATTTCAGTATAACACAGCGGACGCGGAATTTCAAGCGATTTGTCTCATCAAAGCCATTTTTTTCAAAACATTAACTTCTTTTTAAAAAGAAATACATATAACTCGCTTGATAGAAGCACCAAAGCGATGTATAATAATGTGGTGGAGTCGACCGAGCCGGTAGGAAGATCAGAAAAAGGAGAGCCTGTTATGAACATTGCAAACGATAGCGAGCTTTATGATAGATTAGCGGAAAAACAACTCAAACGCACTGAGATATTTGACGGCGTCGTGCTTCACGTGGTCAAGGACGATGTGGAGCTTCCCAACGGAAGAAAGAGCACAAGAGAGGTCGCGCTCCATAACGGAGCCGTCGCGATAGTGGCGCTCGCGGAGAATGGCGACGTGGTAATGGAACGTCAATTTCGTTATCCCTTTGACGAGGTGATACTTGAGATACCTGCCGGAAAGATAGAGAAAAACGAAACCGATCCCCAAAAAGCGGCAGAGCGCGAGCTTCGGGAAGAGACCGGCATCACGGCAGACAGTATGCGTTTCATCGGTTATTACTATTCTTCACCGGCTATACTCAGCGAACGCATAGGTCTTTATCTTGCGACCGGTCTGCACGAGGGTGAGCGAGAGCCGGACGCGGACGAATTTTTGGAGACCGAACGCATTCCTCTTAAAAAGCTCGTCGAAATGGTGATAGACGGGCAGATACCGGACGGCAAGACGCAGGCGGCACTGCTCAAGGTGTACTGTATGCTAAAGCTCAAAGCCGAAACATCCGGCACCGATCTGCCGTCCACACTTTAATATTATGCAGCTCCGAAAAAATGCGTCAAAACAACAGTAAAGGAACTTTTATCAGTATGAAAAAGCTTTATCCCGTTATCGCGTCCGCCTTCCTCGTAATGCTCCTGTCAGTTCTCCTGACGGGTACCGGCGTGTGGGCTATCTCAAACGGAGCATCCAAGGCAAGCCCGGCAAGCGGCGGTGATGTTCGGAGCATGGACGATCTGATCGAGGCTCTCGGCGGAGAGGAAAACGTAAAAACAGTCACGGGCAACACCGTTCGCCTGTGTAAAAATATCGTCCTCAACGCTTCCATCCGCATATACAGCGGTAATTACCGTATACTCGGGAGCGGTTGTACTATATACAGAGGCGAATCTCTTTACGAAGAAATGTTCAGTCTTTATTACGATGCCACGCAAAGCAGCTCCGTAGCGCCCTCGCTCATTCTGGGAAATAGCAAGGATGTCTCGGGCGAAGCGAGCGACGCCGATCTGACCGTGAGCGGAAACAGGGACGCTTTTTCGGAAGCGGTGATCGGTCCCGTGTTTGCATTGATCGGCAACGTAAAGCTTGAGATAAATCCCGGTACCGTCATAGAGGATAACTACACCGCCTCGCCCGGAGCCGCGATATTTATGCAGACGCTTATCAGCGACACAGTTTCTTACACACCGCTTGAGCCGACGCTCACCGTCAAGGGAGGAGTGATCAGAAATAACACCTCCTTATCGAACGGCGGAGCGATAGCGCTTTTCGATGACAGTAACGGAAACGGCTCGGGAATGATCGCCCTCTCTTCCTGTACGTTATCCCAAAATTCCACAGAAAACGACGGCGGGGACGGTTGCGGCGGCGCGATATATTGCAAAGGCGGCGCTATGACACTTACGGACTGTGAGTTCACCTCAAACCGCGCCGATCACGGAGGGGCTATATATACGGACTGTGAAGCGCAGCTCGTCTCCTGCAATTTTAAGAACAACGTCGCAAACAAAAACGGCGGCGCGATATGTGCCGCACAGTCACAGGACACGGCACACACCGCTTCGATCACACTGTGTTGGGCATATATGACCGAAAACAGCTCCCTCGGTAACGGCGGAGCCATCGCAAACCTTGGAGGTAAGCTCAAATTCGCGGATGACTCCTCATCATCACAAGAAGCAAATTATGTTGAAGCAAATACGTCAACAGGTCACGGTGCGGCGATATACAACTCCGGTAGTCTCGAGATCGCTTCCGGCGCGTTTTACAGAAATAAAAGCAGTGAAGGTCACGGCGCACTGTACAATTCGAAGGACGGAACCGTATCTCTCACCGGTGGGGATATAAGAGTAAACACCTCTTTGAGCGGAAGCGGACTTTATAACCTCGGCACATTCAGTATGAGCGGCGGTTGTTTTCAGGGAAATATCTGTACCGTAAAAAATGCGCCTCAGATCGTAAATTTCGGAGAACTCAGCCTTGGCGGAAGCTTTGTGATAGACGGAGACGTGATAGGTCTCATGCTGACCGAAAGCGAAAACGGAGAGCGAAACGCAAGTCCCATTGAGCTTACGAATATCCTCACAACTAATATAGATATAAACGTCACATTTTCCGAGGAGCACAAAAGCAGTGACGGAACGCTCAGCTATTCGTACGTAAATCCGTCGGGTATGTCCGTTTATTCCGGACTTGACAAATTTAAAGATTCTGCCGCGCAAAGGACGAGCTTTGTCTCGCAGGGATTCGGAAGCTATTCGGTGGACAGTCACGGAATGCCGGTATTTCATTTTCCGATAATGCCTCTTTTCGCGTGGATCCTCTGCATCTTAGCACTTGCGGGCGTCACGGTCACGTCAGTATTTTTGATAAAACGCCGCAAAAAGCGCAAGCCTCAATGATCTAAAATTCAATATTTCGCGCAAAGCCGTCGAACGTTATGTCTCGACGGCTTTGTGTTTTTATAAGAAAAATATCTTCAAGCGTCCTTGATGCTCATTACAGAATTTGCCTCTAATTTATACGGTCGCCGAAAGCAATAATATAAGCGTAAAGACACGAAAACGATACCGTAAAAGAAAGGAATGCACATCATTATGAGATCATCAAGGATACTGACGACCGTTATACTCATCGCACTGTTACTTCCGTGCGCGGTCTCCTGCGGTTTTGGCGGAAACGTACCGGACGTACACGTTTTTTATTACACCTACAGCGACACATACGTTTCCGGTGTACGCGCCGCGCTCGATGCGCAACTGAAAAACGCCGGGGTGTCATTTCAGGACTACGACGGCAACTCAAATCAGACCACCCAGACCGAGCAGATACAAACGGCGATAACCAAGGGAGCAAAGGTAATAGCCGTAAATATAGTGAACACCGGCTCGGACGATGCGGCGAATGCCGTGGTAAATCTCGCAAAAAACGCCAATATACCAGTAATATTTTTCAACCGCGAGGTATCCGACGGCGTCATAAAAAGCTACGACAAATGCGTTTTCGTCGGAACCCGTGCCATAGAAGCCGGCATCCTTCAGGGAGAGATGATCGGCGAATATGTAAAGGAGCATTATTCGGAGCTTGATATAAACAAAGACGGCAAGATATCGTATATACTTTTCAAGGGCGAGGAAGGAAACAACGAAGCCATCTACCGCACGCGCTACTCCGTGGAGGAGGCTGACAAATTACTGATCGCCGACGGAAAGGCTGCGCTTGAATTCTACGACACCAAAAACACGAATAAATACCTCGTTGACAAAAACGGTCAATGGTCAGCCTCAGCCGCAAACGAATATATGACCACGGCTCTCACTTCCTTCAACGAAAACAACAATAATATGATAGAGCTGGTCATATGCAATAACGACGGAATGGCGGAGGGCGCGATAAGCGCACTGAACGCCGCAGGCTACAATACGGGAGCGGACGGATCGCGTACCGTCCCGGTGTTCGGCGTCGACGCCACAGACGCGGCAAAAGAGCTGATATCCGCAGGAAAAATGACGGGTACGGTAAAGCAGGACGCAGAAGGAATGGCATCCGCAATATGCAAGCTGTCCGTTAACGGCGCGACCGGAGGCTCGGATATCCTTTCCGGAATGGACGGGTATTCCATCGACGCAGAAGTAAACAAGATAAGAATAGCCTACGCCAAGTACCTCGGCTGATATAAAAGGTAAAAATACAGCCGCTCCCCTCTTGAGCTTTTAGCACGCAGACAAGAAAGATCATAAGGAACAGTCACGAAATGAACGAACACATCCCATTACTTGAAATGAAAGAGATCGTCAAGAATTTCCCGGGAGTTGCCGCGTTGAAGGGCGTATCTCTCACCGTAAGAGCCGGGACCGTGCACGCGCTTATGGGCGAAAACGGCGCAGGAAAATCCACTCTTATGAAATGCCTTTTCGGTATATACGCCAAGGACGGCGGAAGAGTCTTGCTCGAAGGCAAGGAGGTGGATTTCAAAAACCCGAAGGACGCTCTCGAACACGGAGTAGCCATGGTCCATCAGGAGCTGAATCAGGCTCTCAAGCGTAACGTTATGGACAATATTTGGCTCGGAAGATATCCAAAGCTCGCAGGGATCGCCGTGTCCGAGCGCAAGATGCTCTCGGACACCGCAGCCCTCTTCCGCGAGCTTGGTATAGACGCCGATCCCAAAATGCGAATGAGCCGTATGTCCGTTGCACAGAGACAGATGGTAGAGATAGCAAAAGCCGTCTCGTATAACGCAAAGGTAATAGTGCTCGATGAGCCGACCTCATCGCTTACCGAGCAAGAGGTAGAAAAGCTGTTTTCCATCATCGATATGCTTCGCTCGCGAGGTTGCGGAATGATCTATATCTCCCATAAGATGGAGGAGATATTGCGTATATCCGACGATATAACGGTAATGCGTGACGGCGAATGGATCACCACAGAGCCGGCATCTGAAATGGATATGGATAAGATAGTCCGCCTTATGGTAGGGCGCGAGCTGTTACAGCGTTTCCCGGAAAAGCACAATTCCCCTTCCGAGACCGTCTTTGAAGTAAAAGAGCTTTCTTCACGGCATAATGCGGTAAAGCACGTCAGCTTCAACGTACGCAAGGGGGAGATAGTCGGCTTTGCAGGACTTGCGGGAGCCGGCAGGACCGAGGTAATAGAAAACATTTTCGGCATCTCCGAAAGAAGCGGAGGACAGCTTTTTCTACACGGCAAAGAGATATTCAACCGCGATCCGCGTGAAGCGATAGCAAACGGTTTTGCCCTGCTCACCGAGGAACGGCGCGCCACCGGAATATTCGGTATACTCGATATCTGCGAGAATACGACGGTATCCAGCCTCAGAAAATATCTCAAGGGCGGAATATGGCTCTCGGAGAAGGAACGCAGGAGCGACACCGTGTGGGCTATAAATTCGATGAAGATAAAGACGCCCTCGATGCGCACCAAGATACGCACGCTTTCCGGAGGAAATCAGCAAAAGGTGATACTCGGCAGGTGGCTTTTGACCGAGCCGGAGATAATGATGCTGGATGAGCCTACGCGCGGCATAGACGTCGGCGCGAAATACGAGATATACCAGCTCATCGGCGAGCTTGCGGAAAAAGGAAAAGCGGTCATCATGGTATCAAGCGAGCTTCCCGAGCTTCTCGGAGTGTGCGACAGGATATACGTGATGAGCGGCGGCGAGATGACAGGTGAGCTGAACGCCGCGGACGCAACTCAGGAAGAGATCATGCGTCTTGCCGCCAAAAACGCCTGAGAGAGACCGATACCTGCTTTTTTACAGACTGCACGATCTGCGACGACCTTGGTCAGAAAGGAAGGATCAAATGACCACACCCAAAGCAATGATACGAAAGTATAAAGAAATGGATACACAAGAACGCTCCGCGTGGCGGCGTGAATTTCTGATAAACAACTCGCTGTATATCTTTCTGGTAGCGGCGATAATAGCCATACAGATCATAAGCCCGAATTTTCTTTCGGGTCCGTCGATAGTGAATATAATCTCGCTATCCGCGGCAAATCTCCCGATAGCGCTCGGTATTGCAGGTGCTATAATACTTGCGGGAACAGACCTTTCGGCAGGAAGGATCGTCGGCGTCGTTGCTTGCGTATCGGCTTCCCTGCTCCAATCCTCCGGATACGCAAACAAAATGTTTCCCGGTATAGGCACTCTTCCTCTTGCCGTCGTATTTCTTATCGCGATAGCGATAGGCGGGCTTGTCGGTCTGATCAACGGCTTCTGTACGGCGCGCTTCGAGCTGCATCCGTTTATAGTGACCTTATCCACACAGCTGATAGCTTACGGCGCTCTGCTCATGTATCTGATGATCGGAAATAATAACGGACAGTCCATATCGGGACTTGACGCCTCTTATACAGAGCTTATAACCGGAAGCGTGATAAGTCTCGGCAAGACACCGATACCTAATTACGTATGGTATTCTGTCATCATAACGGTCGTTATGTGGTTTATATGGAACAAGACCGCCTTCGGAAAAAATATGTTCGCCATAGGCTCAAACTCGGAAGCGGCGAATGTTTCCGGAGTAAACGTCAAGCGTGTGATAATGCTCGTGTTTATGCTCGCCGGAATAATGTACGGAATAACCGGCTTCATAGAAGCGGCAAGGATCGGCTCAAATTCCGCCGCAACAGGCTTGAATTACGAGCTTGACGCGATAGCCGCGTGTGTTATCGGCGGTGTCTCGTTCGTGGGAGGCATAGGTAATATAAGAGGCGTCATTTTGGGAGTGGTACTTCTGAGATTGATCTTCGTGGGACTGACGTTTCTTTCGATAGATGCCAATATGCAATATGTGATCAAGGGGCTGATAATCCTTATCGCTTGCGCGATAGATATGCGCAAATACCTCGTAAGACGCTAAAAAGATCACAGCACCTGTCGAGTAGCTCCCGACGGCGCTGTGATCGGATATTATGTGGAGGATCGGGATATATTCTCAGTCCTCCGTTTCCCATTCGAGGATATTTACCGCGCTTCCGTCATCCTTCAGCGTATTTATGCTGTAGGGCTTCACCTTGGACGCAAAGGAGCTGCCGCAAAGCGTTATTTCCGCGTCCGTTTCTTTTCCCTCGTACTCAAAGAAACGTATAACGTTACCTTCACCGTCCTCCGCTTTTTTTATCGCACTGACTATAAGCCCCTCTCCTCGCAATGAAAGACCGCAATAACGTCTCCCGAGCACCCCGGCGTGAAATCCGGCGTTGACCGCGCGAAGCGGCGAGAGCTTCGCCTGTGCCTTTTGCGCTGTGTCGCTTCTGCTCACATAGCGAGAGATAACGTAATCGAAACGGTACGGAGCCTCCTCCATATAGTCCATCCTGCCGTCACGCTCCGCAAAATGATCCGCATATGCGCAGGTACGCATTACCGTTACCCTGATTTGATCCTCGGTCGAATCATATCCGTACGTTCCGTTACCTATCACCGCAAGACCTCCCGAGGCAAGCCAATTTGAAAACGGTTCCTCCCCCGTGCAAAGCGGTCTGGTCACCGTACCGCACGGCACCTGACAAATAACGTTATCCTTTGCCGGAAAGCACAGCTTAAAGGCACGGTGTCTTTCAACGTTGCGCACGGTTGCGTCAACGTAGATATCCGAACTGTCTGCATTAAGCTTGTATATCCTAACAAGCTCCGCATTTCCGCAGTGCGAGATCACCTTAAGCTCTCCAAACACCGCGCCTTCGCTCAGTACCTCAAATTCAGCCCCGGCAAACGCACCGCACACGCTTCCAAGCTCATACCTGTCGTGCGCCCATGTATCACACTCGGTCTCGTCCAGAAGAACGGCTCCAAATCCGCTGAAGCACTCCGTGACGCCCCGACGCTTATCCGTAATACTTACCGGCTCTCCGCTCTCTCTGTCAAACACTACCTTGACAAAGGCATTCTCAATGTAATGCTCGCACACCCTCACGCCGTCACCAATGTCCGACGACTTTGTATCAAAGGCATAATATACCCTATATCCAAAAGGCTCAACATCGGCTATGAACGAACTTATGTACTTTCTTCTTCCATCCGTAAATTCCGCACGTTTTTTCTGGATCGGCACTTCCCTTCCGCTCTCGTCGGTCATACGTCCAAGCTCAAACTGCACGCTAACCTCTTGCTTCACCCGAAAAGCGTGAGGATTAAAAACGACGAACGGCGCCCCAAGCACATCGTGACTCCACTGTGCAAAAGAACAGTCCTTACACATTTCGCTCGACGGTGCTCCTATATCTATCTTCCGCGTTATCGCCTGCAAAGCACCGTTTATGATCTGCTCCGTTATGCTCATGATCTCCCCGTGAAGATATGAAGCATCGTCGTACGCGCTCTTTATGGCGCATCCGGCAAGGATATCGTGAAACTGATCGAACATAAGGTCCTTCCAAGCCTTTTTTATCGCTTTTTCCGGATATTTGTATCCCACCAGCTTCCCTGCAAGAACGGAAAAACGTTCGGCGGTCAAAATATTTTCTTCGCATTTGAGATTGTTGCGCTTAATGAGGGTATTTGCGCTGTAACAGCCGCGCGCGTGATGCTGAAGCTCACCGCGAACTGTCGGGGTGACGTGCTTTTCACCGTCAAAGTATTCGTCTACGGTAGCAAAAACAGTATTCTCAAGCCCGAGCGCCTTGATTCCGTTTATCAATCTCACCGTCGGTCCGCCACCGTGATTACCGACACCGTAAAACGCCATTCCGCCGAACGGGGAGCCGCTGATCTCGTCATATACCTTTTCAAGCACTTTGAGCGACGACAGATCTATATTGTATCTTATCGGTATCCTGAACGCGTCGACACGGCTGCCGTCATCGCTCTCCCAAACGAACGACTCGGATGGCAGATCTTTTTCTCGCTTTCCGGGACGCATAAATACGTAATTTGACATTCCGCTCGCCCTTAAAAGCTTAGGTAACGCGGCATTATGCCCAAAGCTATCCACATTATATCCCGTTTTTGCGATAATTCCGAAGCGATCCTTAAAATAGCGTTGCGAATAAAGAGCGTGACGTGCAAAGCTCTCACCGGACGGAATATTACAGTCAGGCTGTAAAAACCAACCTCCCACTATGTTCCATCTTCCCTCTCGCACCCTCTCGCGTATCTCCTCGAACATTTCGGGATCCGTTTTTTCAACCCACTGATAGTATACCGCACAAGCGCAGGTGTACTTAAATTCCGGAAACTCCTTCATCCTGTCCAAAGCGCTCCTGAATGTAGCGAGCACCTCCGAATATCCGCTCTGCCAATTCCATAACCAAACCGGATCTATGTGCGAATTACCTATAAGATACAGCTTTCCCATCGTATACTTCCTCCCCAATTCTTTCGGCGCTCGGAGTTCCAAGCCCGATCACTCTCGTTCTATTATACCAAACGCTTGGCGAGAGGTAAATAGCGAATGTTAATATGTCATTGACTTTTTTTACGATATATGATATAATCCTCTTACAAGAATAGGACAATATTTGTCCGATATAAACGGAAAGAGCTGTAATGTTAAGATTTCAAAAAACAGAACACATCGGATGTCAAGCATTACGCTGTTCTAAAAAAACAGTGGATAACCCAATAATCACGCATTTTCACGATTTTTTCGAGCTTGAATATGTTGTGAGCGGTCACGGCACGTACATAGTCGATGGTGTGGAATACCCTATTCGCCACGGTATGTTATTTTTTATGAGTCCACTCAATTTTCATTCACTGAAAAATGAAGCGGTCGAGCTTTACAACCTTATGTTCTCATTCAATGCGGCGGACGGAGCAACGCTTTCGAGAGCGCTCGGAAGTAACGTTTACGACCTCGACGGCGCCGACGACCGATTTATAGAAAGACTTCTTGACGAACTCAGCAGAGCCGCAACCGACGATTATTCTTCGCTATTACTGAATACCCTGCTGTACAAGCTTTCTACGCTCAACGACACTAAAGCATCTCCTTCTCCGCTCAACGGAACGCTCGCCTATATCCTCGATAATTTCAGAGGCACGCTTACACTCGCTGATGCGGCGAAAAATGCCGGATTTTCTGCAAACTATTTTTCCGCCCTGTTCAAAAGGACTATGGGCACCGGCTTCAAGCAATATCTCGACGGCATACGCCTCGAATACGCCCGAAAGCTTATCGTACACACAGACCGTTCGATTTCCGAGATATGCAGGATGAGCGGCTTTGATGACTACGCAAATTTCGTCCGCAGAACGAAAAAATATCTCGGAATGACTGCATCTCAGTTGCGCACTCGAAACCGGAAGCATTAAAAAACTTTCCGCCCCAAACACGGACGCGTGTTTGGGGCGGAAAGCTTTATATCCTTCGCGCTGTAATTTTAAATGCTCGGTCACGAATAGATCAATACTCAAGCCCTGCCGCTCGCACATTCTCGACGATACGACGTTTTTCTTCCTCGGAGTAGAGCTTCATCGGCATAGAAGCCGCACCGACGTCAAATCCCATATCCTCAAGTATCGCCTTTATTGCCGGAATCAAGCTGTATCCGCGGAGCGCACTAACTACGCGGTCTGCTTTTTTCTGCACCTCAAGCGCCTGCTTCATATCGCCTTTAAGATACAGCTCATATATCTCCCTGTACCACGGAAGCATTATATTATACGTAGTACCGATGCCGCCCTTAGCGCCGGCAGAAAGACCGCACAGAAGCATCTCGTCAGGACCGTTTATGACCGTCATACGTCCATTTGAGCGCGTAAGCAGCTCTATGACCTTGAAATAATCCTTCACCGTCCATTTGACCGACGTTATATTGTCTATCTCGAGCAATCGCTCAAAAAGATCTGTCCCGAGTGCCGTATTTGCCGCAGGCGTATAGTACAGCATAACGGGAATGTGCACCCGTGCCGCTATCTCCTTGTAGTAATTGTATATATCCTCGGCGTCGTATCCGAAATATATCGGCGGAATAGCAGATATGATATCGGCACCGCAGTCCTCGGCGTACCTTGCAAGATACTTGGTGTTTTCAAAATTCATATCCGTCACGTGGATGATTTTGAGCTTTTCCTCACCTATCGCACAGACCGCTTCCTCAAACAGCCGTTTCTTGGTCTCCATCGATAACAGCAATCCCTCTCCAGTCGCACCTGAGATATAATATCCGTCCGCTCCCTGTGAGCCGTGATGCTCTATAAGCTTTCGAAGAGCGGATACGTTCAGGGTAACGCGGTCACTGCACAGCGGCGTTACAAGTGCCGGCATGATACCGCTTATGGCTTTAGATCCCGTCATTACATCATCTCCCTGTATTTAAGACATTCATCGAACTTATTTTTCAAAGCTCCAAATGACCTGTTTTATCACAGACGCCCCGTTTTTGCCTTCTCGGCTATAGAAAACCGTAAGTATATTGCCGTCACGAAGCTCCACAGAGCACGGATAACCGAGATCCGGTGACGGCTCGGCGTCAAGCAGAACGTTATCCGTATCCCAGCTCTCGCCGTTATCGTAACTCACCATTGCCCTGATACCGAAAGGCTGTTCTCTGTAACCGTAAACGGATAAAAGCGCACCGCCGGAATGTACCAGCAGATGAGCCGGAGAGCCTCCCTTATCGGAAAGCAGCTGAACGGGACGGGAAAACGTGTATCCCATATCGTCGGAAATGCTCTGATATACCGTAAAGACCTTGTTGTTCTTATCCTGCACGCGGATATGCACCACTATCCTGCCGCTCGGGAGCTGAACTGCATGCGGCTCACAGGAAAGCAGTTCACCGCTGACATCCTCTATCCTCGAGCGGAACTCTGTGCTTCCATCCGACGAGACGGTATGACATTCGATATGGCTTATCGAACCGACGTCGTGAAACAGCCTACCAACGTACAGTACAGTTCCGTCGGAAAGCTCACAGGGACCGTGAGGCGAGGATATCGGAACTATGATGGGGGAGCCGAATGTCCTGCCACCGTCGTGACTTATTGACAGAGTGGAACCGAGATACCTTTTCCAACCGTCACGCTTTTCCACCTCGTCAAGATACGCCCGTACGTAATCGTTCTGTTTCTGATAACCTCTCTGAAATTCCACGCTGTTATTAAAGCTCGTGATCATAACGCCGTTATCTCCGAAGGTACATATACCGCCATCTCTGTCATCAAGCGGCGTATCCATGACCACCTCCGGCGCTCCCCAGCTCTTCCCCTCGTCATAGCTTCTCACCATAACGACCTTGCCGAACGGACAAATATGAGCAAGCCTAAAACCGCTTGCGACCGTCGCCAAGCTTCCGTCACCAAGTCTTGCAACAGACGGCCAACCGAAATAATTGTGCATACTGTTAAGATTTGAGCATATAGTCTTAACTTCCTCAACTATCTTGATCTTCATTCGTATAACCATGCCTTTCTAAATCACAGCAGTTTTGTGACGGTTTCGGCTTTGCCGAAATGCGATTGTTCAGATCGCCAAGGCACAAAACGCCTCTGAAAGATTTATCTTTCAGACTTACACCCTCCGAGCGTATCGGTATAATAATTTCTTCGAGATCATTCTTCAAGTATCAGCCGCAAGTCAAAACGCCGCGTGATCGGCTCTCAGTCCCATATCGGCTCTCCGTCCGAAGTAAAGAGCGGAAGCTTTTCAAGATAAACTATATCATTGCGTTTCATAGCGTCTCCCTCGGCGAGTATCGCCATCCTTCCGCAGATGATACCTCCCGCCTTTTCGACCAACGCCTCTATCGCCCCAAGCGACTCTCCGGTCGATATGACGTCGTCGACTATAAGTATACGCTTACCCTTCATAAGCTCGGCGTCGGCAGTATCGAGATACAGCTTTTGCACCCTTGCGGTCGTAATGGAATGCACCTCGACCTCAAATACGCCCGTCATATACAGCTTTGCGCCCTTTCTTGCAAGCATATACTTTTTATCACCGTGCTGACGCGCCATCTCATGCACCAACGGTATCCCTTTAGCTTCCGCGGTTATAAGATAATCGTATTCCGGTGCACGCTTGAGAAGCTCCCTTGCCGCCGCGACACTCAGCTCCTGATCACCGAATATCACGAACGCGCCGATCGAAAGCTTGTCGTTCAGCGGACATAACGGAAGCGAGCGGTCAAGTCCGGCTATCTTCATATCGTAGTATTTCATTCGTACTATCCTCCTTTTAAGGCAATGCCCTTACAAGGAAGATTATACACTTTAAGCACGCGATTGTCAATCGTTTTTTTAAATTTTCGGTCAAGCTTTCGGTAATATTGCGTATGTGATACGAATATACATAACAAAAAAGCGACAGAAAGGATAATTCCTATGTTCGTATACTCTGTAAAAGCAGGAAAACTGCGCCTCATTGCCATACTTACGCTCACGGTGACTCTCGTTGCACTTCTCGCGTTGCTCGTTCCATCGTACGCCACCACAGCCGTATTCGCCTCGGATGGTACGGCTGTATACACCGGAGTAAAGGATAACGACGATCGCATCAGATTTCTGAAAAGCTTCGGGTGGGAGGTGACCGAAGAGCCTATCGAGACCAAGACAGTCACCGTTCCCTCGGAATTCGATCAGATATTCACCGGATATAACGATCTTCAAAAGCTTCAGGGACTTGACCTTTCGCGTTATCGCAGAAGGAGCGTAACGAGGTATACATATAAAGTCACGAATTATCCGAACTACAACGGAGAGGTATACGCCACCTTGCTCGTTTATCGCGGAAAGGTCATCGGTGGCGACGTGTGCTCAGCGGAGGCGGACGGATTTATTCACGGCTTTTCAAGCGAGGTGAGGCTCGGTTGAATACAAGGCGCGATCCCGAACGAAACACTACGAATCGTGGAGATGCGTTAAAACATCTTGAAAAACGCTTGACTTTTCGGGCGCGTTGTGTTATCCTAACCTTAGTCCCGGCAACGCCCCGATAACAAACGGTATCAAATACCGACCGTTAAAGAAAAGGAAGCGCTCGCTCAGGCGAGCAAGGTGACGAACGATGAAATTACAGGTGACCAAAAAATATCTGACCGTCCCGGTGAATACAGAAAGACCGACAGTTAAGCTCCTTATGCGTGATATCAACGGTAAGCTCTTGTTTGACCTTGACTGCTCGCCGGACGCAAAAGAGCCGAATTTTACCGCGTATATCGACGTCGAACGTTTCCGTGGAATGATCTTGGAGCTTAGCACACAACCCGAGATCGAGCTTTCGGTAGAAGAAACGGACGACTTTGTTGATGACAGCGTATATGCAGAGGATATGCGCCCAAGGATACATTTTGCGGTAAAGAACGGTTGGAACAACGATCCCAACGGGCTTGTATACCGTGGTGGCGAATACCATATGTTCTATCAATACAATCCCTGTTCTCCGAAATGGGGAAATATGCATTGGGGACACGCCGTCAGCCGCGATATGTTGCATTGGACGGAGCTTGACTGCGCGCTTTTTCCGGACGAAAACGGAACGGTATATTCCGGCTCCGCGATGATCGACGAACGCAACGCAAGCGGTCTTAAAAACGGCGAGAATGCACCCCTGCTCGTATTTTACACCGCCGCAGGAGGACGCAATCTGCTCTCTGGAGATGCCAAGTACACCCAGCGGCTTGCCTATATGAACGAAGAAGGAAAGCTCGTAAAATACGGCAATTTCCCGATAATTCCGAATATATCCGGCGGAAACAGAGATCCCAAGGTGGTATGGTGCGAGGAGATCGGGGCTTATATACTCATACTCTACATAGGAAAAGGCAGATTCGCGCTCTTCAGCTCCGACGACCTTTTAAGCTGGACGGAGATACAGCGTCTTTGGCTCGAGGGCGACCGGGAATGTCCGGACATATATCCGATATCCTGCGGAAGCGAGCGCTTGTGGGTGTTTTGCGCGGCAAATGACATATACGTGCTTGGAAGGTTTGAAAACGGACTTTTCACCGCGATCACCGAGCCAACGCGCTTAAGCTATTCACCGATGAACTACGCAGGGCAAAGCTTCAGCGGTATGAAGGACGGACGTATCGTGCGGATATATTGGCAAAGAGCCGCGGTCGTAGGAAACAGTCGCATCACGCAACAGATGAGCATTCCGGTCGAGATGCGCCTAAACAGATCCGATGACGGATATTTCCTCACGGCGCTTCCGATAAGGGAACTGTCATCCCTCCGCTCGGATAAACTCCTCGGTAAGACATCGGATATCGGAAACTGTATATCCTTCGAGCTTGGCGCCAACGCCGCAGACTTGGAGCTTGAAGCGGAATACGACGCAGACGTCTGCATAACGCTTGACGTATTCGGCTCGGAGATATCGCTCGATATGCGGCAAAACGAGGTCATATACCGCGATATGCGGATGCCGCTCTCGTATGAAAAGAAGCTCGCAAGGCTAAGGCTCGTGGTAGACCGTTGCACTGTCGAGCTATACGCAGACGGCGGCAGATACCTGCTTGCGGCAAATTTGATATGCGATCCCTCAAAGCCGTATATATCTCTCGCTTCCGATAAAGCGATCCCCCCTTCCAAATTAGATGTATATAGGCTTGATACGGTATACCCCAAGCTGTAAAGATAAAGCCGATCCGCCAAAAAACGTCTCGCTCGTACCTTTCCCCGAGCAATAGCCCTGCGCAAAGTCACGCAACGATCTTCAGTCGATACGCGGTAAGTTTGTTGTAAAAATTTCTTAATGCAAAATAAATCAAAAAACTATTGACAAACCGCGCGTTATATGATATAATATCGAACGTGGTCAAGCGAGAGTGGCGGAACTGGCAGACGCGCACGTTTGAGGGGCGTGTGGTTTACACCGTACGGGTTCAAGTCCCGTTTCTCGCACCATAACCGGACACTGCTTTTGATACGCTGAGTATCGATATCAGTGTCCGGTTTGTTTTTGCGTTCTCTTTATCTTCAAAACTCAAGGGCACTTTTTAACGGTAACGGGCTTTGTGACAGTCAGTAAACGACCGCCACGGAGACCGTTATTTTTTTGTCGGTATCCCCTTTAACTATATCAATATCGGGCACACATCGACTCGGAAAACGTTGAGTTCCCTCTTCCCTTCAAGCTTATAACTCTTATTTCGGCGATACACTCACCGGCTCGTAAATTGTAACTTTTCTTTGAAGCATATTGACATTGGCTTAAGAGCGAGTATAATAGAATTATCATTTTAGAACGCGCATATCAGAACGATATTTTATTACCGAGGAGGACGGTCATGCCACCAAAACCCAAATTCACAAAAGAAGAGATAATCACTACAGCTTTAGAGCTTGTTTCAAAGAACGGAAGCGATGCTTTGACAGCCAAATCGCTGGGAAATGCACTGAATACATCCGCCACTCCCATCTTTACCGTGTTCAGCTCAATGCAGGAAGTTCAGGACGCAGTAAAGCTTGCCGCAATGGAGCGTTTTGAGGCTTATGCTCATGGGCTTGGCGCCGATCTACCCATCTTCAAGCAGGTGGGAATGCAGATGATATCCTTCGCGAAGCAAGAGCCGAAGCTTTATCAGCTGATCTTTATGTCACAAAACAGCGACGTAACTTCCTTTGAGGATATTTATGCCCATCTCGGCAATGTCGCCGATGAATGCTTGAATACCGTTCGCAAGGATTACGGTCTGTCTGCGGCTGATGCAAAAGCTCTGTTCGAGCACTCTTGGATCCACACCTACGGCATTGCCACCCTGTGTGCCACGGGAGCATGTAATTTTACCCAAGAAGAAATATCTCAATTGCTAACGCAGGATTTTACGGCAATGATGACATTGCTGAAAGCGAAAGGCAAAGAGAATAGATGAACCAAAACGACATTCGAGAGGTGCTTTTCCAAAATCGAGACGAGAAATACCGAGATTTTCAAATAAAGCTTTTGCCAACGGTCGAGCCTCAGACCGTGATCGGCGTCAGAACTCCGTTTTTACGCACGTTTGCAAAAACTCTTTGCAGGGAAAATGATATTTCCGATTTTCTGAACGATCTGCCGCACGGGTATTTTGACGAGGATCAGCTCCACGCATTCTTAATCTCCGAGCTGAAGGACTTTGATCTCTGCATCGATGAATGCAATAAATTCCTGCCCTATATCAACAATTGGGCGACCTGCGACCAGCTCTCTCCGAAAGTTTTTAAAAAACATAAAAAAGAGCTTTTAGAGCAAATAAAGCTTTGGATGACCTCCGAAAGCACCTATACCGTGCGCTTTGCGATCGGAATGCTGATGCAGTATTTTCTGGACGGGGATTTTGATCTTGAATACCCAAATATGATCTCAGCTCTCCGCTCCGAGGAATATTACATCAAAATGATGGTCGCATGGTATTTTGCAACGGCTCTTGCAAAGCAGTACGAAACCGTTCTTCCGTTTCTGGAAAACAAAAAGCTTGAAGCATGGACGCACAACAAAGCGATCCAAAAGGCACTGGAGAGCTACAGGATATCAGACGAGCGAAAAAAATATTTGCGAACTTTAAAGATCTGAATATTAGCAAAGGGGAAAACTGCTATGAAAACATCTGTTTGCGGCGCAAATTGCGCAGAATGCCCATCGGTAAAGGAATGCAAGGGCTGTACCGAAACAAACGGTTGCCCGTTCGGTAAGCAATGCTACATTGCAAAATACATACTCACCGGCGGTATAGAAAACTATCAAGCATTCAAAAAAGGATTGATAGATGAGATCAACGCCTTGAATATCGACGGAATGGAAAAAGTCACAGAGCTATATCCGCTCGTCGGCAATTTCGTTAATTTGGAATATCCCGTCCCCGGCGGCACAGTCAAGCTTTTGAAGAATGACGAGATGTACCTCGGAGCACAGGTCAGGGCGCTTTTTGACGATACGGGAAAGACTTGCTTCGGAGTTATTGCACGTGAGAGCTTTATACTGATCTGCACCTACGGCGAAAACGGTGCGGAGCCTGAGCTTGTGCTCTACAAGAGGCGTTGACCGACGGGGCATCGCTTTTGCGCGGCAGAGCAAATAAGCTCTCGAACGAGTAGATAAAACGAGGAAGTGATGAGTTGTGAGATCAAGATATAAGGTTGCCCGTCGCTTGCTGATCTTCTGGACACTGTTTATCGGCATAGGCGCAGTCGGCGGCGCACTCTGTATGCTCACCGATCCAAGCGGAAAGGCGCTGGGTATGGACGCGATGCTTCCCTATTTTCAGGTGTTGCCATTTGCCGATGTCGTATTTCAAGACTTCACATTTTCCGGTTGGGCACTGCTGACAGTCAATGGGCTGACCAACCTGACCGCGACGGGCTTGCTGATCAAAAACAAAAGGCTTGGCGTAACGTTGGGATGTGTATTCGGCGTAACGCTGATGCTATGGATCTGCATCCAATTCTATATATTCCCTCTGAATTTTATGTCCACCGCATACTTTATCTTCGGGCTTGCACAGGCACTCACGGGCTACGCGGCGGGTGTATTCAGAAAGCAAGAAGCATTTTCCGTAAATACCGATGAATACCGTAATATCGGCAGCGATAAAAGCAAGCTCGTAGTATATTTTTCTCGCATGGGATACGTGAAGAAGGTCGCATACGAGATAGCCGACCGCACGGGTGCGGAGATCTATGAGATCAAAGCGACCGAAAGGACAGAGGGAACGCTCGGTTTTTGGTGGTGCGGACGCTTTGCCATGCACCGCCTGGATATGCCGATCGAGCCTATCGGTATCGATCTGACACACTATGACCGCGTAACGCTCTGCTCTCCGATCTGGGTATTCTCCCTTGCACCTCCCGTACGAAGCTTCTGCCCTCAGTCGGCAAAGAAGATCCGGGCGGCGGATTACATATTCGTCCATCACACGAACGGCAGATATAAAAATGCGGCAGAGGAAGCAGACAGACTTCTTGAACTTAAGCACACGGAGCTTACCAACGTACGGTGCAGAAAAGGCGTTTTCCGTAGGTTCTGATAAGGATGCGATCGTGAAACGACCGCCAATCACAAGCAATAAGCGATCCGGTGACTTTAAATCGAGGTGACCGGATCGTTTTTATCATTGCAAACGGTCTGTTCAGAGGTTAATATACAGAAACAAAACGGATAACGGATATCTCATTTTGTCATCTCACCGCACAGCTGATTTTAAAAGCGGTATGCATCGGTAGAAATGTTAACAAAATAATGATAGAATAGTCTCAGTGCAAGCTCGCTTGATAAAAAGCAGCTAACGGCAGAAGCGAAAGCGACACACCGTCCCTGCCGATCTTAATTATACCGGAGGATATTACAGATGTCAGAAAAAAGCTATGACGTTGCGGCATATATTTGGCCGGCGTATACCGGCGACGAAAAAAGGACGAGAATGTTTTGGAGCGAAGGCATGGGAGAATGGCAATCCGTGAAAAATTCCGCTCCCAAGCCCTGCGGTTACAGCTGGTCAAGAAAGCCCCGATGGGGGTACGTGAACGAAGCCGATCCTTACGTTATGGAAATGGAGATAGACGCGGCGGTCAGCCACGGTGTCAATGTATTCATTTACGATTGGTATTGGTACGACGGCAGACCGTTTCTTGAAAACTGTCTCAACGACGGATTTCTCAAAGCTAAAAACAATGAGCAGATGAAATTCTACCTTATGTGGGCAAATCACGACGCGAATCATCTTTGGAATAAAGAGATATCCGACACGGACGCAGGTCAGACCGTAATCTGGAAGGGCGCAGTCGGCAAAAGCGATTTTGAAAACGCCGTGCATCGCATCATTCAAAATTATTTTTCCAAACCTAATTATTATACTGTAAACGGCTGCCCCGTCTTTATGATATATGATGTAAATAACCTGATAAAAGGTCTTGGCGGCTTGGAAAACACTCAAAAAGCCATAGAATGGTTTAAAGAAGAGACCAAAAAAGCAGGCTTTCCCGATCTGCATCTTCAGCTCGCCATCTGGGGTGAAAATTCCGTTAATCTCAGCGGAATCGACTCGAATATGAGCGGCTCCACCAAAGATATAGTCCCCCTTCTCGGAGTCGACAGCGTATCAAACTACCAATTCGTGCACTTCACCGATATAGACCGTGATTACACCGAGATACTTGCAGACGTAAAAAAAGAATGGGACAGGATCGAGAAGGAGTACTCCGTGCCTTATTTCCCTCACGTTTCATGCGGCTGGGACAATAATCCGAGATTTAAGGAATTTCGCCCGGGTATAGTCAAAAATAACACACCGGAAAACGTCGAAAAAGGCTTCCGAATGGCTAAGGAATATCTCGACCGTCACCCGGAGCTTCCCCCTCTCGTTACCGTCAATTCGTGGAACGAGTGGACAGAAACGAGCTATCTCGAGCCGGACGATCTTTACGGCTACGGTTATCTCGAAGCTATAAAAAGAGTATTTAGCAATTAAACTCCGTTTTTGAGCAACTTTCAACAATTTTTGAGAAAAACAAGGTATTTTCAACTTCCTTGATCGGAATATACAGAAAGGTAACGCATATGAGATATATCGATCTTGTAAATATCAAAATGGGAACACATTCTTCCCCCGAGCGTTCGTGCGGAAACACAAATCCGCTTACGGCAAGACCTTTTGGTATGAACCATTTTTTACCTCAGACCGTGCCGGATACCGATAGACGTCCCTATCACCCGGACAATATTCGGCTTTTCGGGATACGTCTCACCCACATTCCCAGCCCTTGGATAGGAGATTATCAAAGCATTCTGATGCTACCGACCACGGGTACGGGAGCCGGAGCATCGCTCGACAACAAAAACCAGACAAGCTACGACGCCGACAACGCAATACTCACCCCGGCGTATATGTCCCTTTCCCTGCTCCGTTACGGGATCAAGCTGGAATTCACACCGACTCTCCGCGGAGGTGCACTCAAAGCGACGTGGGATGAAAACGTCGACCGTTTTATAGACGGCGCCGACAGAAGAGGCTTCTTTTTAAAGCTGTCGGGAAGAGATCTGAACGCTCCGGAATACGAGGTCGACTGGGAAAACGGTCAAATATTTGGATCTTGTAGCAATTTCAGAGCAACAAGAGACGAGGGTGTAGCAAAAAATTTCCGAATGTTCTTCGTGATCAAATTCGATCACGGATTTGATAAAGCCCGTTCGGTAACCTCCGACGGTGCCGTAAACCTCGCATTTCAAGGAAGCCCCACATACGTCGAAGGACGCTTCGCAACATCATTCATAAGCTTAGAACAGGCACACTATAACCTCAAGTGCGAGCTTTCCGACAAGAGCTTTGCCACTCTTCTAAAGGAGAGCGAGGACGAATGGGAGCAATATCTTTCGAGGATCGAGATAACCGCAGACGATCGAACAATGCGCACCTTCTACAGCTGTATGTACCGTGCCTTCCTGTTCCCGAGAGTTTTTCACGAGCTGTGCCCGGACGGAACGATACGTCATTATTCGCCCGAGTGCGGAGAGATACGCGACGGTGTTTTCTACGTGGATAATGGTTTTTGGGACACCTACAAGACGGTATACCCACTCTATTCGCTTATCGCCAAAGAAAAATACAGGGAGATATGCCGCGGATTCGTCAACTTCTACAAGGAATGCGGATGGTTGCCACGTTGGACGTCGCCCGGTGCCGTTGACTGTATGCCCGGAACAGCTATCGATGCCGTATTCGGAGACGCCGCAGTAAAAGGCGTCGTCACAGAAAAAGCACTTCTCAACGATATGCTCGAAGCGTTGCTCAAGCACGCCGATAATGTTTCCCCGATCCCGAGATACGGCAGAGACGGACTTGATGATTTTAAAACGCTCGGCTACGTGTCCGATGAGCACAACGAAAGCGTAAACAAGACCTTGGATTACGCGTACGGCGATTTTTGCATATCACGTGTCGCCGAAGCAGTAAATAAGCAAGATATCGCCAAGCGTATGCTCAAAAGCGCAACTAATTACAAAAACCTTTTTGACAGCACCACCGGTTTTATGCGCGCTCGCGACCGCGACGGAAATATGCGGAAGGATTTCTCGGAATTTGATTGGGGCGGAGATTACACCGAGGGAAGCGCATGGCAAAATTCTTTTGCGGTATACCACGATCTTCTCGGATACGCCGACCTGCTCGGCGGTAAACAACGCTTTTTGGAGCTTGTCCAACGTCTGTTCGACACACCGCCCTATTACAAGGAAAAGGGTTATCACTCCGAAATACACGAGATGACCGAAATGGCGCTTCTCGGAGATTTCGGGCAATGTGCACTATCAAATCAACCGTCATTTCACGTACCGTACCTGTTTTCCTGTCTCGGAGACCGTGACAGGAGCGCGTATTGGGTAAGAAAGTGCGTCAGCAAGCTCTTCGCACCTGAGCCAAACGGCTTTCCGGGAGACGAGGACAACGGCTCCATGGCGTGTTGGTACGTTTTCTCAGCTCTCGGCTTCTACCCCGTGTGCCCGGGAACGGATGAATACGTTTTGGCTTCCCCGTCGGTCAAAAAAGCCGTGATACACCTTTCAAACGGACGCGACCTGCTCGTAAAAGCGCCCACCAACTCGCCCGAACGCATCTATGCTTCAAAGATACTCCTAAACGGCAAGCACCTTAAAAGGACTGTGGTAAAGCACTCCGAGCTTACGGACGGCGGCACTCTCGCATTCGTTATGAGTTGCAAGCCCTCGGAGCAAAGGTATACCGACGATCAGCTTCCTTTTTCGCTCTCAAAAAGCAATAATCAGCCCTAATCGACCACAAAACAACAATTTCACAAATATATTTTTCAAAGCTCTCTCGAACGTCTTGCTTAAAAGCTAACACTTTCAAGCGTTCCGAGGGAGCTTTCGTTCGTCTCGGAGAGCATCGCACACGTTATATTTTTGACTGAATTTACAAAAAATTTATCACGGATTTATGCGCAGGTAATCTCGATACTATAACATTATAAGATAGACGGAGCAACAAAGATCACGGCGCCGAGAAGAGCCGAGCGGAAAGGAAACGGTAGCGAAATGTTCGGATACGTACGCGTACTTGAAGGCGAACTCAAGGTCAAAGAATACGCTCTATACAGAGCCGTTTATTGCGGACTTTGCAAGACCATGGGCAAACGCACCGGACGCTCGTCTTCCATTTCGCTAAGCTATGACTTCACATTTCTTGCGTTTTTCCGCGCCGCGATGTCGGACGAAGGCTTTGAAATATACGACAAAAGATGCTTGCTCCACCCATTCAAAAAACGACCGATGGCACGCGAAAATAACGCACTTCGCTACTGTGCCGGCGCATCAGCCGTCCTAAACTATTATAAATTGCTCGACGATCTTCGCGATCGCGACAAAAAAGGCTTAAAGCGGCTCGCCGTCAAGCTTTGGATGCCGTTCGCCAAAAGACAACTGCGCTCTGCGATAAAAAACATTCCGGAATACGGATTTGACACCCTTGCGGAAATTATACAAGAGCGCCTTGATGCACTTTCCGCCATTGAGAACGGCACCTCTCCATCTCCCGATGCCTGCGCCGACGCATTCGGTCAGGTGCTCGCCACAGTGTTTTCGCATACGATTGACCTTTCGGATAAGAAAGAAATTGCCTATAACGCCGGATATCATATGGGAAAATGGATATATCTTGCGGATGCCGCGGATGACCTTGCGTCAGACGCGACCACAGGATGCTTCAATCCCCTTCTTGCCGCAGGATACGAGGCACCGCCGTCCGCTGTGCTTTCGGACTATCTGACCGTAGAAGCAGGAGCGATATACGACTCTCTTGCCGAATATAAATTCAAATATTCGGATATAAAGAACGTGATAATAAACACCGTTTCGCTGGGTATGCCGGCTGAGGTGAAGCGAATATTTTCAACAGCCCAAGAAGAGCAACCAAACTAAAGAAAGGACACGCGCTCAATGCCCAAAAAGGACGCATACGAGGTGCTCGGAGTACCGAGAAACGCTACAGAGGAAGAGATAAAAAAAGCCTACCGAGAGCTTGCAAAAAAATACCATCCTGACAATTATACAGATCCAAATCTCGCAAGCCTCGCCGAAGAGCATATGAAGGAGATAAACGAGGCGTACGAGACCATCAAAAACGGCAACGCCGAAAGCACCGCATCCGGCACGTACACCGGCTCGGTCTACGCCGAGGTGCGCACGCTCATCAATATGCAGAATTATTCGGAAGCCGAGTTGAGACTCGATGCCATATCGATGCAAGAACGAGGCGCAGAGTGGCATTTTCTGAAGGGGTGTCTGCTCACTCACAGAGGCTGGTATCTCGACGCCCAGCGATATTTCGAGACCGCATGCAGAATGGATCCGCAAAATGCTGAATACAGGCAAGCATATGAGCACCTGAGCCATTCGGCAAATGCTTATAGCAACACGTGGGGACGCCAAAGCGGAAGCGACAGTGAGTGCTGTTCTCCGGACTGCTGTACCGCTATGCTGTGCGCCGATTGCCTTTGCAGAGGATGCGGTCATTGATCGCATTCACCCTTATCGTCAGGTTATCATTATGAAGAAAAGAAAAAGAACGAGCGTTATCGCGTACTGCGCAACGCTTTCAGCACTTTCGACCGTGCTCTTGGGTGTAGGCTCACTGATCTCGGTGATGGACATTACCTGCGCGGTGCTTGCCGCGATGTCTATCGTATTCGTCGTATGCGAGCTTGGAAGGCTTTCTGCGCTTGCAGTGTACGCCGTCGTTTCCCTGCTCGCGCTCGTATTGCTCCCGGATAGATCATCGGCGATCATGTTCGCCGGATTTTTCGGTTATTATCCCATCCTTAAATCCATTTTCGAGACCAAGCTCAAACGTCGCCCGATATGTATCGCCGCAAAGTTCTTATCATTTACCGCGGTACTCGCGGCAGAGTTGTATGTCACCGTAAAGCTGTTCACCCCGGAGCTTCCGGGTAGCTGGTATATCCCGACCTTGGCATTGCTCGCCGAAGTGACCTTCGTCATATACGATATCGCGCTCTCGCGTGTGATCGCTTATTATTTCAAGTCGCTCAGACGCCGTCTCGGAATAAACAGACTTTTCAAATAGCCGCCACCTCAAACAAACTCAAACCGAAAAACATACCAAGCATGCCGATCACCACAACTCAAGCACCGAGCACAGCTAAACAGCCGTTCACCCGATCAAGTGAACGGCTGTTTGCCGTTTTACGAAATCATCCTTTGCCACCGACCGAATAATTTCATCAAATATCGCTCTTTCGAGAATATCATTCCTCTGTGTAGTTGTAATTTATAGTGTATCTCCTGTAGATGGGCGAAACATCGCTTTTGCTTATCGCCTTCCACTCTTCCTCACTACCGGTATAATTTATGGTAGTAAGGCTATAGCAAAAATTGAACGCATCGCCTATACTCGTTACACTATTAGGTATAGTTACACTCGTAATATTACTACAATTGTAGAACGCATATTGGTTTATAGCATAATTCTTTCCGTTACAGCTATTGGGTAAGGTGAGTTCTGTATCATCTCCGGTATATCCTATAAGATAACAAGTATCCCCATCTTCATAGAATATATATCCGTCGGAATTTGTCCAAAGCTTGCTCGGAGTATTTATATCCGTATAAACATCAAGAGCATATTCTCCGACATAACCGTTATTTTTCCCATCCCCCGCCTCTATGTTCAGCGATGACAGGTTATATACCTCCACGAGTTTGGGGCACTCGGAGAACGCACTACTTTCTATGCTCGTTACACTATTACCTATAGTTACGCTCGTAAGATTATAGCAACAACAGAACGCATTTTTTCCTATACGCGTTACGCCATTACCTATAGTTACGCTCGTAAGACTACCGCCATAGTAGAACGCATGATCTCCTATACTCGTTACGCTATCGGGTATAGTTATGCTCGTAAGACCACTGCAACCATAGAACGCACCACTTCCTATACTCGTTACGCTATCGGGTATAGTTATGCTCGTAAGACTACTGCAATACGTGAACGTATAATCTCCTATGCTCATTACACTATCGGGTATAGTTATGCTCGTAAGACTACTGCAACCGCGGAATGCATCCTCCCCTATGCTTGTTACACTTCCGTCACTTGGAATAATACTGTTCTTACATCCAAGTATCAAAGTCTTGCTTTCTGTTTCTATAAGACAATTCCCCGATGAATGATATTTACTGTTTCCTTCTGCTACTGTTATACTTTCAAGATTACTGCAATACGAGAACGCAAAACTTCCTATACTCGTTACACTATTTGGTATCGTTATACTCGTAAGACCACTGCAACCGGAGAACGCATAAGTTCCGATGCTCGTTACACTATCAGGTATAGTTATACTCGTAAGACTACGACAATCGTAGAATGTAGCATTTCCTATGCTTTTGCAAACGCTTCCTTCCTCAAATTTTATGCTTACTATTTTGTTAGAAGGCGAAACAATATTGCCATAATAAAGACAAAACAAATACGC
>CAZMWM010000005.1:0-31580 GCA_964570105.1 uncultured Lachnospiraceae bacterium
CGCTGCGGGCGCCGTTCACGGCTCTCTCGCATCCGGTGCTCTGACCACTACCTACACCGCATCTCAGGGTCTTCTCCTTATGATCCCGAATATGTACAAGATAGCCGGCGAACTTCTCCCCGGCGTTATCCACGTTTCGGCACGTTGCGTTGCTTCTCACGCGCTTAATATATTCGGCGACCATTCCGACGTTTACGCTTGCCGCCAGACCGGTTACGCTATGCTTGCCGAGACCAACCAGCAGGAGATTATGGACCTCGGTGCCGTTGCGCATATGGCGTCGATCAAGGGCAGAGTTCCCGTGCTCAATTTCTTCGACGGTTTCCGCACCTCGCACGAGATCCAAAAGATCGAGGTTTGGGATATCGAAGATCTTAAGGAAATGGTCGATTGGGACGCTATAAGCGACTTCCGCAATCGTTCGCTCAACCCCGCACACCCCGTTCTTCGCGGTTCTGCGGAAAACGGCGACATCTTCTTCCAGCACCGCGAGGCGTGCAACGAGTATTACGACAGATTCCCCGACATCGTCGAGGAATATATGAACAAAGTCAACGAAAAGCTCGGCACCGACTATAAGCTCTTTAACTACTACGGCGCTCCCGACGCGGACAGAGTTCTCGTTGCTATGGGCTCGGTTTGCGACGTTGCCGAGGAAGTTATAGATTATATGAACGCTCACGGCGAAAAGGTCGGTCTTGTCAAAGTCAGACTTTATCGTCCTTTCCGCGCGGACAAGCTCATCGAGGCTATCCCCGCAACGGTCAAGACCATCGGCGTTCTCGACCGCACCAAAGAGCCCGGCTCTCTCGGCGAGCCCCTTTATCTTGACGTCGTTACCGCATTGGCAACGAACGGCAGGAGCGATATCAAGGTTGTCGGCGGTCGTTACGGTCTCGGCTCCAAGGATACGACGCCCGCGTCGATCTTTGCCGCATACGAAAACCTCGCTTCTTCCGCTCCCAAGAACAGCTTTACTCTCGGTATAGTCGACGACGTTACCGGTCTCTCTCTCGAGGAGAAGCCCTGCCCCGACACCGCCGCTGCCGGCACTATTTCCTGCAAGTTCTGGGGTCTCGGCGGAGACGGCACCGTCGGCGCTAACAAAAACTCCATCAAGATTATCGGCGACCACACCGACAAGTACATTCAAGCATATTTCCAATACGACTCCAAGAAGACCGGAGGCATCACCATATCTCACCTCCGCTTCGGCGACAACGTTATCAAGAGCCCGTACTACATAAACAAGGCGGATTTCGTTGCTTGCCATAACCAGAGCTACCTTACCAAGTACGATATGGTACAGGACGTTAAGCCGGGCGGTATCTTCTTGCTCGACTGCGCGTGGTCCGGCGAAGAACTCGACGCAAATCTCCCCTCTGCCGTAAAGCAGTATATTGCCAAGAACGGCATCAACTTCTATACCATCGACGGTACGGGTATCGCTATCAAGCGCATCGGTAACGCAAAAGTTAAAAACACCGTTCTTCAGTCCGCGTTCTTCTCTCTTGCGGGTATACTCCCCAAGGACGAGGCGATCGAGTATATGAAGAAGATGGCTTACAAGTCCTACATCAAGAAGGGTCAGGCTATCGTCGACCTCAACTATAACGCTATCGACGCGGGCGCCGACGCGTACGTTAAGATCGACGTTCCCGCCGCTTGGGCGACCTGCGCGGACGACGCACCCAAGGCTGCGGCTACCGGAACTCGCGCCGACGTCGTTGACTTCGTAAACAATATCGTAGAGCCCGTCGGTGCTATGAGAGGCGATTCGCTTCCCGTTTCCGCATTCTCCAAGTACGTTGACGGTACCTTCCCGCAGGGTGCGGCAGCATACGAAAAGCGCGGCGTTGCCGTTTACGTTCCCGAGTGGATCCCCGAAAACTGCATTCAGTGTAACAACTGCTCGTTCGTTTGCCCGCACGCTACCATCCGTCCGTTTGCGATGACCGAGGAAGAGGCTGCAAACGCTCCCGCAGTTACCAAGTTTGCGGCAAAGCCCGTCGTTAAGACGAATTACAAGTTTACCGTGGCTATCAGCCCGCTTGACTGTATGGGTTGTACGCTTTGCGTAAAGGCTTGCCCCGTAAACGCGAAAGCCGCAAAGGACGGTACCGACAAGGTCGCCATCCGTATGGTTCCTCAGGCTACTCAATCCGAGCAGCAGGCAGCGTTTGATTATGCCGTTGCAAACGTATCGGAGAAGCCCGAACTCGTAAACGCTACCGTCAAGGGCAGCCAGTTCAAGCAGCCGCTGCTTGAGTTCTCGGGCTCTTGCGCAGGTTGTGCGGAAACATCTTACGCTCGTCTTATCACTCAGCTCTTCGGCGAGAGAATGTATATCTCCAACGCGACCGGTTGCTCCTCCATTTGGGGCGGCTCTGCTCCCGCAACTCCTTACACCGTTAACCGCGAGAGCGGTCGCGGACCCGCTTGGGCAAACTCCCTCTTCGAGGATAATGCGGAGCACGGTCTCGGTATGACTCTCGGTCAGAAGACCATAAGAGAAAAACTTATCGGCAAGGTCAAAGAGCTTGAAACTCCGTGCGAGAAGTGCCGCGCGATCGTCGACGCTTACCTTAACACCGTTGACGACGGCAAAGCAAACGCCGAGGCTACCAAAGCGCTTGTAGAGCTGCTTGAGACTTGGAGCGCCGAGGGTAACGAAAAGGCCAAAGAGATCTTGGCTGAAAAGGATTACCTCGCAAAGAAATCTATGTGGATATTCGGCGGCGACGGTTGGGCATACGACATCGGCTTCGGCGGTCTTGACCACGTATTGGCTTCCGGCGAGGACGTAAACGTTATGGTATTCGATACCGAAGTATATTCCAACACCGGCGGTCAGGCATCCAAGGCTTCTCAGATCGGTCAAGTTGCTCAGTTCGCGGCAGCGGGCAAGGCTATCGGCAAAAAGAATCTTGCGGAGATTGCAATGTCCTACGGTTACGTTTACGTTGCTCAGGTAGCTATG
Organism: uncultured Lachnospiraceae bacterium; assembly: GCA_964570105.1. Taxonomy (GTDB): domain Bacteria; phylum Bacillota; class Clostridia; order Oscillospirales; family CAG-272; genus SIG673. Next base: position 2,981 of record CAZMWM010000005.1, read on the forward strand.
GGCGCGGATATGAACCAGCTCCTTAAGGCTCTTAACGAGGCTGAGGCTTATCACGGTCCTTCCCTCATCATCGGTTACGCTCCCTGCGAGATGCACGGTGTTAAGGGCGGTATGGTAAATTGCCAGACCGAGATGAAGAGAGCTGTTGACGCGGGCTATTGGAATATGTTCCGCTACAACCCGGCGGCTGAGGGCAACAAGCTTACGATCGACTCCAAGGCTCCCACCGCGGATTACCGCGAGTTCATCGAGAGCGAGACTCGTTACGCACGTCTGAAGCAGGCATTCCCGGAGAGAGCCGAGGTGCTCTTCAATAAGGCGGCTGACGCGGCTAAGGCTAAGTACGAAAGGCTCCAGAAGATGGGCAAGCTCTATTCCGGAGATGAAAACTGACCGTACCTGACGGATGATCGTTCCCTCAAGTACCGGTTAGACCGATAATAAAAATTCCCATCCTGCTTTTCGCAGGATGGGAATTTTTTGATATTAAATGTCGAGAAAAACAGTCGAATGATGGTACACGCCTCGGAATCAGTGCGAACACAGACAGGCGTATCTTCGCCACTAAAGTGGCGCGAAGTTTAGGTTGTTGAAAATATGACCAATAAGGAAGAACACCTCATCCACCGCTAACGCGGACGGTGTTTTGCGGAACGACAGATCGCCGTTCCCTACTGACGGAACATCCGTTTTCCACCGCGAAGCTACTCGAAAGTTTTTGCCACGGATTTTTCTCGAAAATCCGGTGCTTTTCTTCAAAAAGCTTGCGCGAAGCTACTCAGAAGTCTTTGCCGAGCTTTCTTCAGAAAGCGGCGTACCTTTAGCTAAAGTCGACCTTTGCGCTTATGAATGCGAGTATAGCGTCAACGGTGTACAGTTCCTTATTGTTTATGAATATCGGGATCAAGCTGTCGTAGTCGTTATTTATCCGCTCGAGGACATCTGCCGTTATATTTGGCGTTACGGTAATGGAGTTCTTTTCGTTGATATCCTTGGTCAGCGTATCGAAATTTTCCTCCTGTACGCAGAGCATCGGCACGCTTGCGGAGATACAGGTGTATTTTTCCGTCTCCGCGTCATATGTGTAATAATAACGCGTTCTGTACTCTATATAGAAACGGCGCGAAAACATCTTAAGCCCGACGCCACCGACCGTTTTGCTTACGAAGGCACTGTCCGAGCCGTTCAAAAAGAAGCTTACCGTCTCGTCCTCCTCCGTTGCCGCTTTATATCTTATCGAGCTTATCCCCGAAAAAGCATTAAGGTCAAATACGAGCGTATTAAATATAAGACTTGAAAGCTTTTCCTGCACCTCGTATCCCAAGAGCAGACCGCTTTCGGTATCGTAAAGCTCACAGATATATCCGGTAAAGCCGACCGTTCCGCTCGCTTTATTACCGACAACGCTTATATATTCGTCGTTTATATAGATATCGGCTGAGCTTGCGATCTCAGCACCCGACACGGTCAGATATTCGTATATATGTCCTTCGACCTCGTTCCGTTCGTTTCTGCCGATGCTGAAGTAAGCGCGGCGGATACCTGCATATCTTATCGCAAATTCGTATGAGTTTTGCTTTATCACGTATGTAAGAGCGTTTGCATCTCCGAGCTGTATGCGAACGTTCTTTTCTGACGTTCCGATATCCATCCAAAGGGCTATCTGCACGGTCTGCTTCCCAAGCAGTGGAATATCCGCCGTGTAATCCAGAACGTAATATATGACACTTCCGTCGAAATCTATAGTGACGGTATAGATCCCGCTCATAAAGCTGTGATGTGCGGTGTCGGCAGGGTTTTTATCAAAATAATTATTGAAAGCGGCGACAGATGATGAAGTAAGCTCCTCAACGGTGGAAAGTGCGGCAAAAAATATCTCGGACTGCTGTATGTTTTCCATTACCATCTGCCACTGCTCACCGTGCGCCGATGTTGATATGTCCGATATGGCAACGGAGGTGGAATAGTCTGCCGGGATATCCTCTCTGTTTACTAACTTTGCACTGAAGCTCGGCATCATTGACTTCGGAATATACGAATACGGATCGAGGGAATATCCGTCCAGCATTGATTCGAGCAATTTCGGGATGTCTATCTGCTCGTTCCACGCGGCGTAATAATAGGTGTCCGCGGTGATGGGCGAGGTGAGATCGGCTTTCTTGGTCAAAGCCTTGTCTGCGTACCAACCGATAAAGCGATGCCCCGAATATTTCGTATCGCTCGGTGCCGTCGGCACAGCTCCGTATTCAAGTACCTGCGTTTCAACGGAACTGCCGCCGTTCGTTACGAACACGAGACTGTATCTGCGCTTGGTCGCGGTAAGCTTCGCATAATAAGTAACGCTCGAGGTCACGCTCGGAAGCGCATCCAATACCTCCCCGTCGGCAGTCAAGCTCCAACCGTCAAAGGTGTACGCCCATTCCGCGGTATCCGCCTTGGTGTACGTATATTTCGGCACGTCACCCTCCTTGACCTTGGTCTCGGCAAGCGTCTCTCCGACCTCGTTTATCCACGTCACGGTATATTCCTGCTTTGCGCTGTCGGTCTCCGAGGACGGCGGCGTTGACGTATCTCCGTTTTCGTTATCCTCGCCCGGGGCGGTGGGAGTTGTTTTTTCGGTGTCGCAGGAAACGAACGTAAAGGCGGTGAGCAGGATCAGCAATAATACCGCCGATAATAATACCGAAAGCCTTGGTTTCATATGAAATTTCTCCTTCTGTTTATAGCTTATAGCGTTAAGAGCCTTCGCCGTAATGGACGGTCTTGTGCCAATAGCTCGAGCCATAGCCGTTATTGTAGTAATAGCACCAATCGGCGTCCCAAGTATCCGGAACAGATGCGCTCGAGTCAAATTCAAGGTAAATATCGCAGTATACGTGCTCATATCTGTACGAATAGTCCGTATGTACGTATACCGCCCTTTCTTCGATGACCGTGACGCACGAGGGTACCCTCACGCTGATGTACAGCTATCCGAGTTCGAGACACGCACGTCAAAGCATTCGCTTCGGATGCCGTATACCGAGATACCGTTCACCTTCTCGGGAAACGTGATCTCAAGCGGGAGATCCATCTCCCCGATGTACGAAACGAGATACAGCTTGCCGCCGAACAGCTCGTATATGTATTCATCGCCCACACCGTACGTTTTTCCGATGACTGTACCGCCGACGTATGCGCGCCAATCGTTATCCCAATCGGCAGGAATGACCTCGGCTTCCACAGACAGCAGGCATTTTGACAGGTCACAAAATCCGTGGTAATTTACCGCTTCAACGCTCGTCGGGATGCTTATAAACCTAAGAGTATCGTTATCATAAAATGCGAGAGTGGATATCTTCGAGATACCGCTCGAAATGATCACCGCATCCGTGAGCGTATCTCCGCACAGGGCATAGGTGTTTATCCGCGTCACCGAAAGCCCCTCGAAGCTCGACGGAACGGTTATTATACCGGAAACATTCTTTATCGTTACGATCTCGCAATATCCGTTACGCTTGAGATATACACACACGCCGTCGTCGCCGATATCGGACGGTACGATGCCGAGCATATACTTTCCGATGTCCAGCTGAGCAGGGGAGGTTATACCTCCGTTGAGATCCAGCGCGACCGCCTCAAAGAATGCCGTCGGATACTCAAAGCCGTAACCCGTAGGGAGAGCGTCGAGCGCGAACATTTCATCTCCCACGGTCGTGACGGATTCGGGAATGAATACTCCGTACAGATCTCGGCAAAACGCAAACGACCTCTTCCCGATAGACTTGACGCTGCTTGGCAATTCGATGCGTTTAACCGTGTTATTACAGATGAATGCATGATCCGCTATAGCAGTAACGCTCTTGCCGTCGACCGTATCGGGGATAACGAGACGGACAAGTCGCCGTCATAATTCAGTATGGATATTCCGTCCGTGTTTTCAACGTAATAAAATCCGCTCTCCGAATGCTTGACACCGGTATACAGAAGCTCATCGGAATACTCGCACGTATCCCCGGCGTAGTACACAGCCAAAAGGTCGTTATAGTTGCGGAAAGCATTCTCGCCTATCGAGATCACGTTATCGGGGATGTATATGTACCCAAACGAATAGTATCTGTCGCTTATCGGCGGCTCGGCGTTGCATACCGTTCTGCAATCGTAAAACGCATATTCGCCGATCTCGGTGATATTCGAAAAGTCAAAGTCAACCAATCGCGTTCCGTAAAGTGCATGATCAGATATCACTTCAAGCCTTTCGTAGTTGCCGAGATTCTCGAGAGACGAGCAGTTTTTGAACATTGCGCTACCAAGCCGTGTGATCGGTGCGTGGTTGAGATCAAAGCTCTTTAAGCTTTTGTATCCGCTAAACGTGGGAAGTCGCAGAGTGTTTGAGCTTATCGAAACGGATATGACCGTATCCGGCAGAGCATCCTGCGCGACCGAGATCACCGGCGTACCCAAGATATAGTTCGGAATTACCACGTCAAGCTCGTTTCCTTCGTACAGATACACCTCGTATCCGAGCGTGCCGTCGACGATAGTCAAACGAAAGAACAGACCGTCAGTGCCGACACGGTCCATTGGAACCTCTTTGGCATTTATGCCGCTGTCCGTGTCCCCCGTCCACCAATTGCCGTTTTCGCCTATAAACGGACTTTCACCGGGCAGACCTTGCTCGCCTCTGACACCCTGTTCCCCTCGCTCGCCTTGTTCACCCTGTTCACCTTGCTCGCCTTGCTCACCTTGTTCACCTTGTTCACCCTTGGCACCCTGTTCACCCTTGATACCTTGTTCGCCTTGGATACCTTGCTCACCGCGGGGACCTTGAGCACATACCCCGGTATCGGTATCATCTATCCACCAATTACCGTTTTCGCCGATGAATATATTCGGCGAAAGACAGCCCGAGAGTGTGAGCACCACGATCACCAGCGCGACCGAGAACAGCTTTTTCATTACAATATCGCTCCTTTCAAGTAAACCCGACGGGATCACATCCGAGACTTATACCCGTTATCATCGACAGAGGATCGGTCAAAAAAATCCGTGCGGAGGGTACGGAGGGGCAAGCATTACGGTGCACGTATCAAGATATGCCTTCAATGCATACGGATCGTGCACCTTTTTTGTGTTCACGTCCCATCTTCCGACGCAGTCTACGTAAATGTCGCCGTAATTAAATAACCTTCCGAAAAACGATTGCCTGACGCTTACCGAATACACACCCATAAATACCGTTGAGTATTCGTAATGCTCGAACAAGCTCCTTTTGGTCGTGATCCTGTTGTCATAAAATTCTATCGAATAGTTTGACGCCTTTAAAAGTCTGAATATCAGAAATATTATCGGTATTCCGTAAAATATGAATGACAATAGCACCAGCCAGATACTGAAATGCGCCGCGATGCTCTTTCTTGCTATGTAATTAGGATACATATTTTTTCTCCCGTATCGAATGGATTTTCAATATACAGTGAATGACATATTCATTATACTCAAATTTTGAGTAAATGTCAATACTCAATTTCTGAGTATGATAAAATTTTTCTACAGTTTATCGTATACTCGGAGAAAAATATGAATTACAGAGTCAGAATGAGAAATCTCAGAGAGGACAGAGACCTTACCCAAAAAGAAGTTGGAGCACTCATAAACAAATCTCAGCAAGGGTACAGCCATATCGAGGACGGGCGTGCAGAGCTGAAGATAGACGACCTTATACGGCTCTGCGATTTTTATAACGTTAGCGCGGACTATTTCATCGGTCTTACCGAAAACAAAAAACGAACCTGAAAACACGCCCGTGAATAAAAATTTATCTTGCGTTTGCATATTACTGTTGACATTTCGGAGAAAATAGTATAGAATAATAGCAGAACGAACTTACAGAAAGGTAAATGAAAAAATGGCAGACGAGAAAGATATGACCGAGGAGTCCTTTGACGCGGAGATCTACACGCTTACCGACGAGGAAGGCAAAGAGATCGAGTTCGAGCTTCTCGGAGAGCTTACGGATAACGGAGCTAAGTACATGGCTATGACGCCGATCGATGATGACAGCGACGAGTACGTAATACTTAAGCTCGTCAAGGACGAGAACGGCGAAGATATGCTCGAGACCGTTGACGACGACGATGAATTTGAACGCATCGCCGACGCCTTTGACGATCTTTTCGCAGAGGACTGAGCCGCCACTTCCCTCTCGGATATTCGAGCAGTCTGGCGTGTGCGTGATGCGGTGTATATTTGGAACCTACAGAAAATCAAAGGAGCTCATATTCCTGTCCGGGAATGCAGACCTCCTTGCCTGCCCCTGCTTCGTTCACGGGTAGGCAAGACGCTGGGAGCACGAAGGCGAGGAGAGAGCACCGCCTTGCCTATGCAGGGTTTTCCTTTTCGCCGCACACGGCACGCCGGGCTGACCTTGTTTAATTAAGATCATCTGCCGGTCATTCGGCGCACGTTGTTTTGAGCGAGGTGCGCCGACGGTTTTTTACGTCCCCGAAATATTTTAAGGAAACGGTTACAAAACACAAAATGAGAAAAACTAAGATCATTTGCACGTTGGGACCTGCATCCTCTAATGAGGAAACTCTCACCAAAATGTGCCTCGCCGGAATGGACGTCGCAAGGCTCAACTTTTCGCACGGAGATCACGAAACGCACAAAAAGACCATCGAGCTTATAAAGAAGGTGCGCGAAAAGCTCGGACTTCCCATAGCCATAATGCTGGACACAAAAGGTCCGGAATACCGTATACAGAGCTTTAAGGGCGGCAAGATACGCCTGGAGGACGGAGACGATTTCACGTTCACCACCGAGGATATCGAGGGTGACGCGACGCGCGTGTCCGTCAGCTACAAGCATCTGACCGAAGAGCTTGAGGTCGGCGATACGGTGCTTGTAAATAACGGTCTCGTCATCTTTAAAGTAGTCGAGCTGACGCCGACCGAAGCGCACTGCAAGGTGGTCGCAGGCGGGGAGCTGTCCGATAAAAAGAGCATGAGCTTCCCCGGCAAGGTGCTGAAGCAGACGTTCTTAAGCGAGCAGGACAAGCGCGATATACTTTTCGGAATAGAGAACGATGTGGACTATATCGCCGCATCCTTCGTTTCCACCAAGCAGGATATCCTCGATATCAAGAGCTTTCTTGAGGAAAACGGCGGTGGAGATATCGGAATGATAGCCAAGATAGAAAACCGCTCCGGCGTTGAGAACATTCTTGACATATGCGAGGAATGCGAGGGAATAATGATAGCGAGAGGCGATCTCGGAGTCGAGATACCGTTCAGGGAGCTTCCGGCGATACAGAAGCACCTGACCTCCGTCTGCCGCTATCTCGGCAAGCGCGTCATAACCGCGACCGAGATGCTCGAATCCATGATCGAAAAGCCCAGACCGACCAGAGCCGAGATATCCGACGTTGCCAATGCCGTTTACGACAATACCAGCGCCGTTATGCTCTCGGGTGAGACCGCCGCAGGAAAATACCCGGTAAAGACGGTCGAGGCTATGGCTTCTATCTGCGAGGAGACCGAAAAGAATATAGATTACAACGAAAGATTTCTCCACACCGATTTTAAGATCAAGAGCAATATGGACGCCGTTTCCCACGCCGCGTGTAATATGGCTATCGGAGTAAACGCCAAGGCGATCGCCGTGTGCTCGCTCTCCGGAAAGACGGTGCGTATGCATTCGCGCTTCCGTCCGGCTATCGATATCCTCGGATTTACCACGAGCGAGAAGGTGTGGCGCAAGCTCGCGCTCTCGTGGGGAGTGCGCCCCGTGATGTGCCAGGAATACCCCTCCCCCGAGGTGGCATTCTTTTACGCCGCTCAGGCGACCAAGGAGATAATGAAGCTCTCCGCCGGCGACAATATAATAATCGTCGGAAGCACCACCAGCGGAAAGTCCGGAAAGACCAATACCATTCGTCTGGAAAGCTTTTAAGGCTATCACAGTTGTTAAAAAAATATTAAATGACCGTATCCGCTATTGACAACGGCTCAAGAGCGGTGTATAATGGTCACATAAACCGTTGATGCGGAGATAAAGTCGATCAGGACTGTACAGAGAGCCTGTGTTGCTGAGAGTCAGGCGAGATACCGTTCGGCAAATGGACCGCTGAGGGCGCAGTCAAAGGATGCAGTGGGTGATATATCCCCTTCCGAGTATACTGCGACGTGGGGCATACGTCAGTTGCCGAGGATATGAGCGCCTTTTGGCGATGTATCCGGTGAGTGCATTCCGCCACGGCGGAGTGAAGCAAGGTGGTATCGCGGATATTGTATTATTCGTCCTTGCCAAAGAGATAAGTCTCTTCGGCAAGGGCGTTTTGTTTTTTCCTGCCGCAAGAGTCTCAAGCGTTTTATATTCGGAGGTAAGTGCGATGTTTTTGTTGACCGGACGATGGCGTGCGTAAAAAACTTTATTATGCACAAGATAAACAAAACAACACGATCTGTGATTTAGAAAGGAATGGTCACAAAAATGAAATTCAATAATATAGATTTTGACACTTATTTTAAAAACTACCCGGACGCAAACGGATATTTCGGCAAATACGGCGGCGCTTACGTCTCGGACGAATTAAAGACCGCTATGGTCGAGATCTCGGACGCGTATCAGACCATCTGTAAGTCAGCCAAATTCATAGCGGAGCTGAGAAGGATACGCAAGGAGTTTCAGGGCAGACCGACACCGATATCGCACCTGGAACGTCTCTCGAATAAGATAGGCACGGGTGTGCAGCTGTACGTCAAGCGCGAGGATCTTAACCACACGGGAGCACATAAGCTCAATCACTGTATGGGCGAAGCTCTGCTTGCGAAGTATATGGGCAAGAAAAAGGTCATAGCCGAGACCGGCGCCGGACAGCACGGAGTGGCGCTTGCGACAGCCGCGGCATATTTCGGACTTGAATGCGATATATATATGGGATCTGTGGATATCAAAAAGCAAGCCCCAAACGTGGCAAGGATGAAGATACTCGGAGCAAGAGTGGTGGAGGTAAAGGAAGGACTTGCAACACTCAAGGAAGCCGTGGATGCGGCGTTTAACGCCTACTGCAAGGAGTATAAGGACGCTATATACTGCATCGGCTCGGTGCTCGGACCTCACCCGTTCCCGATGATGGTGCGCGACTTCCAAAGTGTGGTCGGAATAGAAGCAAGAGAACAGTTCATCGAGATGACGGGCGAGCTTCCGGACGCAGTGGTTGCGTGTGTCGGCGGCGGCTCGAACGCAATGGGGCTGTTCGCCGGATTTCTGAACGATCCCGTGGATATATACGGGATCGAGCCGCTCGGACGCGGAAGCAGGCTCGGAGATCACGCCGCAAGCCTGAAATACGGCGAAGAAGGCATAATGCACGGCTTTAACAGCATCATGCTCAAGGACGAAAACGGCGAGCCGGCGCCGGTGTATTCGGTGGCAAGCGGACTTGATTATCCGTCGAGCGGTCCGGAGCACGCTTTCCTGCACGACCTCGGAAGAGTAAAATACGACGTGGTGAACGACGACGATACGATAGACGCCTTCTTTACGCTCTCGCGCCTTGAGGGCATAATTCCCGCGATAGAAAGCTCACACGCCGTGGCGTACGGAATAAAGCTCGCAAGGACCATGGGCAAAGGCTCGGTGCTTATAAATCTTTCCGGCAGAGGCGATAAGGATATGGATTACGTCATAGAAAAATACGGGATAAGGTAAGCCGAGCGTTATCGAAGCGCCGTCAAAAAGCATTTTGCAGGTAAAGCTATTCCTTCCCGTCTGCATATCGGTCATTAAAACGAAATGCGCCGAGCCGATCGCTTGCTCCAAGCCCTCGGCTCGGTGCATTTTGCGATAGGCAGCGTTTGACGCGGCTTTGTTACACGGTAACGGAAACCAAGGAGTCGGAGCCTTGCGCCAAATGAGATCTGCGAATTGCACCGTTCCTTTATTTTGAAGATATACCGAAAAGTAAAAAGGTTGAAAAAATTTGCGAAAGCTATTGAAAAATCCGTTTGTGTATGTTACAATAATCTATAATAGGCAATATAATAGTGTAGAGAAGCACTGCTTCGGCGTGTTTTCGCAGAAAGGAGAGGTCGGCTATGACGGATAAAACACTCAAAACGTCAAAGGAGACGCGCAAAGCGACACCGATGACACCGCTTAAAAGAATGATATCGGTGGCTGACCGATGTATGGGCGAGATACGCGACGACGTGAAGGCGGTAAAGGAACGAGATCCTGCCGCTCGCAGCTCGCTTGAGGTGCTTCTGACCTATTCCGGGCTTCACGCGGTGCTTGCCTACAGAGTATCGCACGAGCTTTACAAGCACGGACGCTACGTTTCCGCAAGAATGCTGAGCCAGACCGCAAGATTTCTGACCGGTATCGAGATCCACCCCGGAGCCACCATAGGAAAGGGCTTGTTCATAGATCACGGCAGTGGCGTCGTCATCGGCGAAACGGCTGAGATAGGCGATAATTGCACGCTCTACCAAGGAGTTACCCTCGGAGGAACGGGAAAGGACACCGGTAAGCGTCACCCCACTCTCGGAAATAACGTTATGATCGGTTGCGGAGCAAAGGTGCTCGGACCGTTCACGGTCGGCGACAATTCAAAGGTCGCGTCCAACGCTGTCGTGCTCAAGGAGATACCGCCGAACAGCACGGCTGTGGGCATTCCGGCAAGAGTGGTGCGCTCGCGCGGAGAGCGCGTTCCGCAGAGCGATCTCGACCAGATACACATCCCCGATCCCGTGGCTCAGGAGCTTCGCCGTCTTGAGGAGCGGATATCGGCGCTCGAACTTGAGCTTGCCGACGCACGCTCGGAAAATGAAGAAGCTGCCGACAGCGACCGAACGTAAAAAAGCAAGACACAAAACCGCCGTAATATCAAGAAAGGCACGGTCATAAAAATGAAGATATACAATTCACAGTCAAGGACTAAGGAAGAGCTTATCCCGATAGAAGAAGGACACATCAGAATGTACGCGTGCGGACCTACGGTCTACAACTATTTTCACGTCGGAAACGCGCGTTGCTTCGTTGTTTTCGATATGCTCCGCAGATATCTGCGTTACCGCGGATACAAGGTGGACTTCGTTCAGAACTTCACCGATATAGACGACAAGATGATCAAGCGTGCAAACGAAGAGAACACCACCGTCAAGGCGATAGCGGATAAGTACATCGAGGAATATTTCAAGGACGCACGGGGACTCGGTATCGAGCCGGCGACCGTCCATCCGCGTGCAACGGAAAATATAGACGCCATTATCGACATAATAAAGATACTCGTAGAAAAAGGTCACGCTTATCCGACGCCCGACGGCGTATATTTCCGCACCGGAAGCTTCAAGGAATACGGAAAGCTCTCACATATGAACCGCGACGATCTTGAAGCCGGCGCACGTATAGACGTTGACACGGGCAAGGAGGATCCGCTCGATTTCGCGCTTTGGAAGTCCAAAAAGCCCGGAGAGCCGTTCTGGTGCTCGCCTTGGGGAGACGGCAGACCGGGCTGGCATATCGAATGCAGTGCCATGAGCCGCAGATACCTCGGCGAGACCATAGATATACATTGCGGAGGTCAAGACCTTATTTTCCCACACCACGAGAACGAGGTCGCGCAATCCGAATGCTCGTCCGGAAAGCCGTTCGTGCATTATTGGATGCATAACGGATATATAAACGTCGATAACCAAAAAATGTCCAAATCGCTGGGAAACTTTTTCACCGTTCGCGACGCGGCTGAGCGTTACGGCTATCTTCCGATCCGTTTCTTCCTGCTGAGCGCACATTACCGCACGCCCGTAAACTTTTCAGCCGAGACGCTCTCTGCGGCAAAAAGCTCGCTCGAGCGCCTGTTCAATTGCGCGGACAGCCTTGATTTCTATCTTAAAAATGCGCCTGACGAAGCCGCAGATGACGCTGTCACCGAAAAGCTTGCCACCCACAAGAACAAGTTCATAACCGTTATGGATGACGACCTTAACACCGCGGACGGCGTGTCAACTCTGTTCGAGCTTGCCACAGACATCTTTTCGTGGATAAACGCCGGTGTATCGAGGGGAAGCGCCGAAGCTGCAAAAGCACTGTTTGACGAGCTTTGCACGCTTATGGGCTTCGTACGTGAAAAGAACGAAGATGACGAGCTTATCGCGTATATCGAAGAGCAGATCGCACTCCGAGCCGAGGCAAAGAAGGCGAAGAATTACGCCGAAGCCGACCGCATCCGCGCAGAGCTTGCCCAAAAGGGCGTCACGCTCAAGGATACCTCAAGCGGCACGTCGTATACTGTTTCCTAACCTTCGGAGTTGCCCCAACGGTATACACGGATATAAGTTCTAACATTGATCGATGTACCGTCGCCGCTAAAACGGCGCGGAGCGCCGAAAGGCTCCCTTGTGTAAAGGGAGCTGTCGCCGAAGATGACAGTTACAGTTTACATCTTAGCGCGTAACGTGACGAAGTCACGCTACGCAACCCTTTGGAGGCTTGCCTTCAAAGGTATTGACTGAGGGATTGCTTTTTCAATAAAATAATGCTTTTAACAATCCTTCCGTCACGGCAAGCCGTGCCACCTCCCTTTACACAAGGGAGGCAACGATACTCAGTGCGAACACGAAAAAAAGGATGATGGAATATCCCATTTTCACCGCGAAGCTATACAGAAGTTTTTGCTAAGCTTTTTTCAAAAAGCGTCGCGAAGCTATACAGAAACTAATTACCCAAAGTTTACATCCTTGCGCGTAACAACGGCGAAGCCGTGTTACGCCGAGTTGCCAACGGCAACTCTTTTTTGCCCAACAGCTTTTTTTAAAAGCTGATGCTTTTCTTCAAAAAGCGGGGATTTCGACGATATTTTCGAAACGAAAGGAATATAATAATACGGTCACCTCTCACACCGTTGGAATTTCGTGACAGACCGAAAGGAACGAACGGCTATGGAATGGTTTACGGCGATCGTATACGGTATCGTACAGGGCATAGCGGAATTTTTGCCCATCTCCTCATCCGGACATCTTGCGATACTTCAAAGCTTTTTCTCACTTGAAGGAACGGATGAGCTGTTCACCTTCAACGTAATGCTCCACCTCGGAACGCTCGCGGCGGTGTTTGCGGTGTACGGGAAGGATATCGTCTCTCTCGTTCCGGCGTTCTTCAGAATACTCGGAAAGCTGTTCACCGGAAGGCTGATAGCTTTCTCCGATAAGGAGAGCGACCGCAAAGGAAGGCGAGCGACACTCAACGCCGACAGCTCCGAGAGACTTATCATCCTCGTGGCTTTCGGGACGTTACCGCTGGTGCTCGCGGCGTTCTTTAACGCTCGGATAGAGCTTCTGTCCGCGTACCCGAAGATAGTTGGCGGCATCCTAATATTTAACGGTTTCGTGCTCTTCGCGTCCGACCGTATCCCACACGGAGATAAACGGCTCGGAGAGGCAGAACTGCTCGACGCCATCTCCGTCGGACTTTGCCAGACAGCGGCGACGCTTCCGGGACTTTCGCGCTCCGGGACTACGATAACGGCAGGACTGCTCTGCGGACTTGACCGCGAGGACGCCGTAAGATACTCGTTCATACTGTCCGTCCCGGCGATACTCGGCGCAAGCGTACTCAAGCTTCCGGACGCACTGAACGAAGGCTTGTCGCACGGCGACGCCATCCCATACGCACTCGGCACATTCACAGCCGCCGCAGTCGGCTTTGCATCGATAAAGCTCATAAATTACATATCCAAAAGCTCGAGGCTCTCGTTTTTCGCATATTACTGCTGGGCAGTCGGTCTGCTCGCGGTAATTTTTGCCTGAAAAGCAAAGGCTTCGCAACGTATAAAGTGACAACGACCGCGATAAGGAGGTTTTCGTTACACCATGGCAGATAAGAAGAAAAAACACGGCAAAGCATCGGGAAGCTCGGCAAAACGGAGCACGGGCGCTCCCGTGGATACAAAGCCCCAAAAGGCAAAAAAAGAATGCGGAAGCCTGATCCCGCTCGCGGTGCTTGCCGCGGCGCTCGTGATAGAAACATTCGTCATCTTCCCAAACAGCACCGGAATCGTAGGAAGAGCCGTCCACGGTCTGCTCTACGGACTGCTCGGCGCAGTCGGTGCGTTCGCCTTACCGCTTGCAACGGCGGCTATCGCGTTTTTTTATAAGACACTGTACAAAAACGGCGTCAGCGGCAAAAAAGCCCTGCTTGCCCTCGTCAGCATCCTCTCGCTCTCTGCCGCGATACAGCTCATCGCGGTCGGTATACCCCAAGCAAGCTCCGAAGGCTCCATAATCGCAATTCTCTGGACAGACGGCAGAGCCGGCAAGGGCGGAGGCGCCGTCGGAGGTCTGCTCGCAAAGCTTCTCGGCTTGCTGTTCGGAAAGACGGGCGGCGTGATATCCGCGCTCGCCATCTGCCTTATCACCCTGTCCTTCACGCTCGGGTATACGGGCATCGGCATCTGGAGATTTATCATACGCATCCTTTGCCTTGACGCTCCGGAAGAGCCGCGGCGCAGTAGCGAGGATGCTAAAAAAGCTCGGCGCAGAAAGACTGACACGTCACAAAAAGCACCGACCGTTGATAAGGTCGACGTCTCAAAAATACGCGCCGCGGATATATCGGCTGACATAGGCGAGCCGTCGCGAGGGGCGCTTGCGGACAGTATATCGGCGTGCACGAGAGTGCCGGACGATATCGTCGCCGAGGGCGCAGAGAGGGGTGCCGACTCGACTCAAGCCTTCGCGAATGCGGAGTCGGATGACGATCTCAGCACCGTAGTGAACACCTTCATCACGACCGATGACGAGCCTGACGGTGATATGTACGGCGGTGACGACGCGGACGGGCTGTCAAACACAGCCGGATCCACGGATGACATCGCGGATGACATCTCGGATGATGACGACGACGATGATGATGCGGACGAGCTTGAGTTTACCGCAGGAGAATACTCCACCGTACACCGCGTATCCTCGACATTACCTCCCGAGCCTCAGAAGGACGACGGCATAAAGCGCTGGCACAGGGGAGACAAATATGCTTATCCCTCCACGGAGCTTCTAAATCCCATAGAACAGCAAAGCTCGATGTCGGAGGAGCAGATACAAAAGGTGGCGGACAAGCTCCTGCGCAAGCTTGCAAGCTTCAGAGTGAACGCAAAGCTGGTCGGCTACAGCGTCGGACCGAGCATAACGAGATACGAGCTTGCACCGGGCGAGGGCGTCAGAGTGAAGGCGATATCACAGCTGCTTGACGATATATCGCTCGAGCTTGCCGCTGACGGCGTGCGTATCGAGCATCACATCCCCGGAAAGAGCGCGGTGGGCGTGGAGGTTCCGAATCAGAAGGTCTCGATAGTCCCCTTCCGTATGCTCGTGGAGGATCCGTCCTTCAAAAAAGCCAAAAGCAAGATCACGGTCTGTATCGGTCTTAACGTTACCGGCTCGCCCGTGTTTATGGATATAGACGATATGCCACACGTGCTGATCGCAGGTCAGACGAAATCCGGTAAATCCGTGGCTATAAACTGTATGCTCCTCAGTCTCCTGTTCCGAGTGTCTCCGGACGAGGTGAAGCTGATACTCATAGATCCGAAGCGCGTCGAGCTTAATATATACGGCAAGATACCGCACCTCGTTATGCCGGTCGTGGACGAGCCGGGACGCGCGGCGGCGGCGCTCTCGTGGGCTGTGAAGGAGATGGAGCGCAGATACGACCTTATGGAAAAATACAGCGCAAGGTCGCGTGACGAATACAGGAAAAAGACCGCGTCGGATCCCGACCGCGAGGATTTTCCGCAGATCATCATCATCGTGGACGAGCTTGCCGACCTTATGCTGCAGGTAAGAGAGCACGTCGAGCCGCTCATCAACCGCTTGGCGGCAAAGGCGCGTGCGTGCGGAATACATCTGCTCATAGGTACTCAAAGACCGTCCGTGGACGTGCTTACCGGACTTATAAAGGCAAACATCCCGGCAAGAATATCCTTCAAGGTCGCCGAGCAGGTGGACTCAAGGACGATACTCGGAAACGTCGGAGCTGAAAAGCTGCTCGGACGCGGAGATATGCTGTTCCAGCCGACAGGAGCACCCAAGATACGCGTTCAGGGCGCGTACGTCGACGGAGACGAGATATCGCGCGTCGTCGACTATATAATCGAAAACAACGGAGAAGCCGACTACGATCCCGATATAATGGCGCAGATAGACGAGGAAGCCAAGGCTATGAGCCACGCCAAGAAGCGCGGCGGAGATGCGGAGGACCTCGGTGGGGAGCGCGAGAAGAAAAAGGATCCACTGTTCTACAACGCGGTAGAGATAGCCGTGACCAACCAATCCATAGCGACATCTTCCCTTCAAAGGTATCTTGAGATCGGATACGGACGCGCCGCAAAGCTTATCGACGTTATGGAAAAGATGGGCATAGTCGGACCTCCCAACGGCTCCAAGCCGCGCGACGTGCTTATGTCGATGGAGCAATATCAGGTCTGGAGACTCGACCAGCGCTTCGAGGACGATTGACCGCGGCTTGAAAAAAATAACAGATTTAATACTCCCGCATCGGAGAATAATAAAAAAGGAGAACGGCATATGATATATGTTTTTTTGGCAGACGGATTTGAAGAGATAGAGGCGCTAACGCCCGTAGATCTCCTCAGAAGAGCAGGCAAAACGGTGCTCACCGTCGCGATAGGCGGCAAGCTCACCGTTCGCGGCTCTCACGGAGTGACCGTCACGGCAGACGCCCTGATAGAGGATATAGCCCCGAGCGACGCCGATGACGCGGAGCTTACCGTCCTTCCCGGAGGAATGCCGGGAAGCACGAATATAGCCGCAAGCAAGCTTGCGGCCGACTTTGTAAAAAGAGCCGTCTCCGCAAAAAATCGCGTAGCGGCGATCTGCGCCGCGCCTATGGTGCTCGGCGAGCTTGGCATACTTTCAAAAAAGCGAGCGGTATGCTATCCGGGATTTGAAAAATACTTGAAAGACGCGGTAATTTCCGAGGAAAAGGTCGTGACAGACGGACTTGTCACCACCGCCAAGGGAGCAGGAGCGTCGATGGAATTTGCGCTTGAGCTTGTATCCCTGCTCTGCGACAGAGATACAGCGGAAAAGATCAAAAATGGAATTTTTGCATAACGCCGAGACAGCATCCGAGAAAAAGTCGCTAAAGGAACTGAAAGCCGAGCTGAGAAAGACACTGCTCGGAAAGAGACGCGAGCTGTCGAGCCAACAGAAAAACGATTTTGACGCGGCAATTTGCCGAAGATTGCTCTCCTCCGCCGCTTATCGCTATTCCGATACTCTGCTCCTGTATTCGCCGCTTGCGGACGAGGTGGATATAACCTCCGTCGCCGATCAGGCATATAAACAGGGCAAGACGGTCGCGTTCCCGAGATGCATACCCGGAAGCGCGGATATGCAGTTTCACGTGACCACGGGACTGCACGAGCTTAAGAGCGGCTCCTTTTCCATAAAAGAGCCGTCGGCGGACGCTCCGATATGGGTGCCCGGAGAGCACGAGCACGCGCTGTGCTTGATACCGGGTATAGCGTTCGACCTTGACGGATACCGTATAGGCTACGGAAAAGGCTATTACGACAGGTATTTCAAAAGCGACTGCCCTATCCTCAAGATAGGCGTGGTATACAGCGAAGCGATACTTTCAAGACTTCCTCACGGAAGGTTCGATATCGCCGTTGACGCGGTAATTACCGAAAAACAGCTCCTGACCGTCAAGCACTGACGCTCGGTATCATTTCGGTACCGTAACGTAAAAGGCTCCCCCGTTTTAGCATATCTCCTCCCGAAAATCTCGCTTTTTCTCAATATTCCCCTCCCTTCCGCCCAGACCTTTAAAGACACGACCGAAATATGAATACCGGACATTTGACAGATTCAAAAAAACGCACGGCATCAGTCGGAAAAGGGCGAGCAAGCTTCGTCCTTCTCTGCTTCTTGGCGTCCTGCGTCATAAGCGCCGCCATCATAGCGGCGGCAGTCGAGATATTTGCCCTGCCCTCCGAGCTTGCCGAGCTTCCAAGCGTGACGCTGGAGCTTGATGCGGATGCCGATACGGCAGAGGTTGCAAAGCTCCTTAAGGAAAACGGGCTTATAAAAAGCTCGCTCCTGTTCCGCGTTTATACCCTTATACGCGGTAATTCCCGAGAATTTAAAGCCGGACGCTACTCTTTCTCCCCATCGTCGGGCTATGACGGTCATCTTCGCGAGCTTCGCGGAGGCGAGCGGACGCGCAGGACGCAAGTGTCCGTCACTATCCCTGAGGGCAGTGACGTTGAGGACATCATCCGCATAGTTTGTGACGAGGCGCATATATGCTCCGAGCAGGAGATGCTGGACGTCATACAGAACGGAAGCTTCGACGAATATTATTTCGTTCGGGAGCTTGACGCCTCAAACAACAGCTCGAAACGCAAATATAGGCTGGAAGGATATCTGTATCCCGACACCTATTATTTTTACTCGGACAGCTCGGCGCATACCGTTATCGACCGTATGCTGTCAAATTTCAACACCCGTTTCGACGAAAGATACCGCGCGGCGTGTAAAAAGAACGGACTCAGCACAGATCAGGCGGTCACGCTTGCGTCTATGATAATGAAGGAAGCGAAATTCGTTTCCGATTATCCGAAGGTGTCCTCGGTGTTTCACAACCGTATGAACAGTGCGCTGTTCGGAGGCAAGCTTCAAAGTGACGCCACTTTGACCTACGCGCTCGGAAGAGCTATGAGAGCCGAGGATAAGACGCTTGACAGCTTGTACAACACCTACGTGTACGCAGGATATCCACCTTCCCCTATATGTGCGCCCGATCTCAACGCCCTCAGCTGTGCGCTCTGCCCGGATAAGACCGGATATTACTATTTCGTTTCCGACGCAAACGGCAGGCTCTACTACGCATCGACGTACGCCGCACATCAAAAAAACGTAAAGAAAGCCTCGGGATAGATCGAGGCTTTCCGATATACTTGACTGATCAGACCAAACAAAGGAGCATTGCTCAAAATGCTTAAAAGACCTGAAATACTTGCTCCGGCAGGAAATTTTGAAAAACTGCGTGCCGCAGTCAACTTCGGAGCCGACGCTGTATACCTTGCCGGAAATTGCTTCGGAATGCGCTCATCCGCCGGAAACTTCACGGAGGAGGAGCTGTACGCGGCAATAAGCTACGCGCATTCCCGTGGCGTGAATGTCTACGTGACCGTCAATACAATGCCGCACACGCGCGAGTACGCCTTTCTCGAGGGTTATCTCAGACTGCTCGAGCGTGCCGGAGCCGATGCCCTCATAATATCCGATCTCGGGGTATTCACGCTTGCAAAAAGCACGGTACCGAGCATCCCGATACATATATCGACACAGGCAAGCGCGGTAAGTGCGCAAAGCTGTATCGCGTGGCATAAGCTCGGAGCGTCAAGAGTGATACTTGCACGCGAGCTTACGCTTGACGAGATAGCGGAGATACGCCGAAGCACACCGCCGGAGCTGGAGCTTGAAGCGTTCGTGCACGGCTCGATGTGTATATCCTACAGCGGAAGATGTCTGCTGTCAAATTATATCACCGGGCGCGATGCCAACCGCGGAGCGTGCACCCAGCCCTGCCGTTGGGAATATCGGATCTATGATTCCGACGCCGTGCGCGACGCTTCGGAGAGACTGCCAAAGCCAAATTCCGTGCAGTACGATATAGAGGAGATAAAGCGCCCCGGTCAGAGGATGACGGTGATCGAGGACGGAGGAGATACGTATACCTTCAGCTCACGCGACCTGTGTATGATAGACCATATCCCGGAGCTTGTAGAGTGCGGTCTTGACTGCTTTAAAATAGAAGGTCGGATGAAGAGCATCGGCTACGCGGCGACCGTGACCAACGCGTACAGAATGGCGCTGGATGCCTATCTTGCATCCCCGGATACGTACACCGGCGACCAAACGCTCATTCGCGAGGTCGAAAGCGTATGTCACCGCGAGTATTCCACCGGATTTTTCTTCGGAACACAGGCGGCGGACGCCGTTACCTGCTCGAGCGGCGGATATATACGCGAGCAGGCGGTGCTCGCAGTGGCAACGGAAGATACGTTAAAGCTCGCTGACGGCTCCGCTCTTCCGATATTCTATCAGAAAAACAAATTTTCGGTGGGCGAGACGCTTGAGCTTTTAACACCCGGAGAAACTGGCAAGCCCTTCACCGTGACCGCATTGCTTGACGAAAACAACACCCCGATAACGAGCGTCCCCCACCCCGGAATGCGCTTCTCCGCCGAGATCCCGTACGAAATACACCCCGGCGACATCCTGCGCTACGCACGCACCTCTCAAGCCTAAACGCAGATGCATAAAAGATCAAGCCCGACTTTTTCGGTAAAGCCGGGCTTGATCTTTTATGCCGAATGCTCGAACTGGCTGTTATACAGACTGCAATAGAAGCCTTTTTGCTCCATCAGTGTCTCGTGATCACCGCTTTCGATAACGTCGCCGTCCTTCATCACAAGGATGATATCCGCGTTTCGTATGGTGGAGAGCCGATGAGCGATAACGAAGCTGGTCCTGTTTCGCGTAAGCTCATCCATTGCTTTTTGAATGATGGCTTCCGTTCTTGTATCCACAGAGGAGGTCGCCTCGTCAAGGATCAGCATAGGTGCATCCTGGAGCATTGCGCGTGCGATGGTGAGCAATTGCTTCTGACCTGCCGAGATATTAGTGCTCTCGCTCAGCACCGTATCAAATCCGTGCGGCAACGAATGGATGAAACGCGATATTCCGCAAGCCTTGCACACCTCCTCCAATCTCTCGTCCGAGATGCCCTGCATATTGTACACGAGATTTTCTCTGACCGTACCCTCAAAGAGCCACGTATCCTGCAATACCATTGCAAATGCTCGGTGCAGCTCCTCACGTTTCAATTCCGATATCGGAATGCCGTCAATGGATATAGAGCCGCCCTTGATATCAAAAAAGCGCATAAGCAGGTTGACCACCGTCGTTTTTCCGGCTCCCGTGGGACCGACTATCGCGACCTTCTGCCCCGGTCTGACCGAAGCGGAAAGGCTTTTGATGACCGTCCTTTCCGGTGCGTCCGGGTAACTGAAGCTGACGTCCCGAAATTCAACAGCGCCCTTCACATTCCCGAGCACGGCAGCTTTACGGCTCTCGTCCGGCATCTCTTCGCTTTCGAGGAAATCGAACACGCGTCGCGCGGAAGCCATAGCGGTCTGTAGATTGGTCATTCCCTGTGCTATCTGCGTCAGAGGGGAGGTGAACAGTCTCACGTACAGGATAAAGGAAACGATGACGCCGAAGTCGACGGTGCCGTTTATCGCAAGCAGAGAGCCGATGACGCACACGGCGACGTAACCGACGTTTCCGATAACGTTCATCAGCGGTTGCATCATACCCGAGAGGAACTGCGATCTCCAATTAGCCTCGTAGACCTTTAGGTTAAGCTCGCCAAACCTTTCGTTGAGCTTCTCACCGGCGCAGGAGATACGCACGACCTGATGTCCGGAATACGTCTCCTCCACAAATCCGTTAAGCTCTCCGAGGCTCTCCTGACGCGCGGCAAAATATTTTTGCGAGTGGCTCATTATCAGCACCAAGAGAAGCATACCGATGAAGGTCACGGCTATCACGCAAAGTGCAAGTCTCCACTCCGTTAAGAACATCATGATAAGGCAACCGACGAACTGCGCCGCCGCGCCGATGATTCCCGGCAGACTGTTGGTAAGCCCCTGTTGAAGCGTCGACACGTCGTTGGTGATGCGGCTCAGAACATCTCCCTGCGACGTTTTGTTGAAATAGCTCATCGGCACGCGGTTTATTTTTTCGGAAAGCTCGCTCCGCATTTTTTTGGATGTTTGCAGAGTGACCGTTGCCATGATATAGTGCACGACGTATTGAAATACACTGCTCGCGACGTATATAACGACGAGCATTATCCCGAGCCTTGCGATAGCGTCAAGGTCGATACTGCCGAAAAGCCCCTCCTGCATAAGCGTCGTCATCTTGCCTATCTTATTCGGTCCGATGATGGTCAGCACCGCTCCGACGGCGGCAAGCACCAGAGCCGCGATCACGGCAGGGACGCTTCTCTTCATATAATCAAGTACCCTCCTCAAAGAGGATATCATACCGTCATTTTTCATTCTCTCCCCCCCTTATCCAAGCTCCGCTTCTGACAGCTGAGAGCTTGCTATCTCGCGGTATACGTCACAGCTCTTCATAAGCGCAGTATGCGTGCCGTCACCGACTATCCTGCCTTCGTTGAGTACCAGTATCCTGTCGGCGTGACGGATGGTGCTGACGCGTTGCGCGACGATGATCTTGGTCGTGTCACGGAGCTGCTCGTTAAGACCTGCGCGAAGCGCCGCGTCCGTGCGGTAATCCAAAGCGGAAAACGAATCGTCAAATATCAGTATCTCCGCGCCGCGAGCCAACGCACGCGCAATGGACAGACGTTGCTTCTGCCCGCCGGAAACGTTGCGTCCGCCCTGCGCGATCCTGTGCTCCGTGCCGTCCTCAAGCTTACAAACAAATTCATCCGCCTTAGAAAGCGCGATCGCGCGGTCTATATCCTCCTGCCCGATATCCTTTCCGGCTTTTCCGAACGCAACGTTCTCGGCGATGCTTCCGGAGAACAGGACTGCCTTCTGCGTTATATATCCGAGACGGTCGTACAGCGCTCGGAAGGTGTAATCCCTGACGTCCACTCCGTCCACCAGCACCTCGCCCTTCGTGGCGTCGTAAAAGCGAGGTATCAGACTGATGAGCGTCGTTTTTCCGCTTCCGGTCGCACCGATGATGGCGAGCGTTTCCCCTCGCTCCACCTTGAAGCTGATATTTTCAAGCTCTGTCTCCGCCGAGCCGGGATAACGGAAGGAAACGTCCTTAAACTCCACCGTGCCGATCTCAACTCCCGAGGTCACGCTTCCTTCCTTGACCGTGGGGCGGGTATCCAGCACCTCGTTTATACGCTCGGCTGATACCTGCGCGGCAGGAAGCATCATAAATATCATAACGAGCATCATAAACGCCAGAACGACATAGGTCGCGTACGTGCTGAAAACGACGACGTCTCCGAACATAGTGAGCCGCCCGATGCTGTCGGATGACGGTATCCCGGAAAGCAGAGCCGCCCCCACCCAATATATCGCAAGCGTCAGACCGTTCATACACAGCTGCAATATAGGCTGCATAAATGCGAACAGGCGCTGATTTTTCAGCTGAGTGTTCATCATCTCGGTATTGGTCACGTCGAATTTTTCGTTTTGATATCCTTCCGCGTTAAAGGCGTGCACGACATTGATACCGGTAAGGTTTTCACGGGCGATGCGGTTGATCCTGTCCGTCAGCTTCTGCACGGTACGAAATCTCGGCATAACGCTTGAAAATATGAGAATTACCGAGACGCAGGTTACTATAACGAAGCCTGCGGTGATGACGGAAAGCTCCCAGCTCTTTCCCAATATCTTGATTATAGCCCAGACCGCCATCACAGGAGCCTTGATCAGGCTCTGAAGCCCCATCGATATGACCATCTGTATCTGCGTTACGTCATTCGTGGTCCTCGTTATAAGGCTGGGAACGGAAATACCCTGCATCTCCTCCTGCCCAAGCTCCGTGACATGGTGAAACAGCTCCTCACGCACTCCCATGGTAAAGCCTGCGGCGGCGCGTGCGGACAGATAACCGCAGATGACACACAGTATCGCGCTCGCAAGGACGCAAAGGAGCATCTCCCCACCCGTCGCAAGTATCTCACCGGCTCCGCTGTCCGATGTCTGTATCAGTTTCGTAAGCTCGCTCATATAGTCGGGCAGACGCAGATCGAAATATATCTGCCCGAGTATGAACACGGCGCAGACGAGACACATAAGCACCTCGCGAGTGCGCATTTTCTTCAGTAATTTCAGCATTCCGTAGCTTCCTCCTTTATGATGCGATCCGCATTCGAGAACAGTATTCCCCCGATGTCGGCTATAATTGCGCGTTGCTCCTCGGTAATGCCGAACGTTATCTCCCGATAGAAGCACCTCTGCATCCGTATGCCGGCATCTATGATCGGCGCGGCGCTTTCGGTGCAAGCAAGGGCGATCTTTCTTCTGTCACCCTCGACCGACTTTCTCGTCAAAAGTCCGGCGCTTACGAGCTTCTCAACGTGGACGGATACGAGATTTTTCTTGATGTGGCGTATCTCGCTTATCTCCTGCGCGGTCGAGCATTCGGGATTGTTCGTTAAGAACATCAAAATATCGAAGGATACCTGGGGCAAGCCAAACCTCTCAAGTATAGGCTCGCATAAATGCTCATATGCGTGGATAAGCTTCTGCGAGGTCTGAAAAATGGGATATACGGTCATGATATGCTCCCTCTTTGTATATAGTATTTTTTTGAACTATCCAAAATGATACCACTCCCCGACCGCAAAGTCAATAAACTATCTGTAAATAAACCGAAAACGAAGCCTATGTAACGATGATCACTTTAAGAATTTACATTCAAGGTTTCAAAAAAGTGTTGACAAGAGGGCAAAAAAGTGATATAATACCGACGTGAGCAAGGGCGTTCATCGAAAACGGTAGTACCGTGTTCCGATGAACGCCCTTGACATTTGAAACGAGCTATATTCTTTATTTTGAAAGGATGATACGGAAATGAGCATACGCATCGGTATCTACGGTTACGGAAACCTCGGAAAAGGGATCGAGAGCGCGATCGGGCAGAACGAAGATATGGAGCTGGTCGCAGTGTTTACGCGCCGCGATCCGAGCACGCTCGCCATATCCACGCCGACAGCCAAGGTGCTTTCCGCGGAGAGCGTAGAGGATATGGCAGACGGTATCGACGTTATGATACTCTGCGGAGGAAGCGCGACGGATCTCCCGATACAAACTCCGCGTCTCGCCTCGCTCTTTAACGTGATAGACAGCTTCGACACTCACGCCAACATTCCCGAACACTTCGAGGCGGTCGATAACGCGGCAAGAGCCGCAAAAAAGACCGCAATGATATCCGTCGGCTGGGATCCCGGGATGTTCTCGCTGAACAGGATGATATCCGAAGCCATCCTTCCCCACGGCAGATCGTACACGTTCTGGGGCAAGGGCGTCAGTCAAGGGCATTCGGATGCCATAAGGCGGATAGACGGCGTGCTTGACGCAAGGCAGTATACCGTGCCGGTCGAAAGTACGCTGGACGCGGTAAGAAGCGGAGAAATGCCCGAATTGTCAACGCGCCAAAAGCACACGAGAGAGTGCTTCGTTGTGGCGCGCGAGGGAGAGGATACCGCAAGGATAGAGCGCGAGATCAAAAATATGCCGAACTATTTTGCGGATTACGACACGACCGTGAACTTCATATCGATGGAGGAGCTGAGACGCGACCATTCCGGCATTCCGCATGGCGGAAGAGTTATCCGCACGGGCAAGACCGGAAAGGACGGGGCAAACACCCACGTTATAGAATACAGCCTTAAGCTCGATTCAAACCCGGAATTTACCGCGTCCGTCATAGTTGCTTACGCTCGCGCCCTGTATCGCCTATCATGCGAAGGTGTCACCGGTTGCAAGACGGTGCTCGACATTCCCCCGGCGTACCTCTCCCCTAAATCCGCCGAAGAGCTGAGAAAAACACTTCTTTGAGCCTTAAAAGCATCACACCTCAAGCAATAAAAAATCAAGGACATCATTTGAATGCCCTTGATTTTTTATTGCTTTGATAATAGCTTCATCTCAAGCCCCGAGCCGTGCCGTCCCCCGTCATCTGGAGATGGTAGTATCGTTGTTCACGAAGGTGATATAATCGCTCATACGTATGGGCTTGGAATAAACGTCGCCTTGGATGACGTCGCAACCAAGCGACTGCAAGAGCTTGAACTCGGCTTTTCCGGAGACGCCCTTCTGTACCGTCTTAAATCCGAGCGTTTTCGCGGCATGGAATATCTCATCGAGCGTGGAGGTATTTCCGCCCGTACCGAGCGATGCTATCAGCGATGAGTCGAGCTTGACCATATCGACGCCCTGAGAACGGAGCGACTTGAAGTCCGCCGTACCCGTACCGTTCACGCTGACGGCGGTATAGATGCCGTTCATCTTCAGATTGCTTGCCACCGTGTGAAGCTGACTGCGATTGTTCTTTAGGTCTGCTTCCGTGAATATGACCGTTATATAATTGTCCGGAATGTTGTATTTTCTCTTCTGAGCGGTATAGAAATTGCAGAAATCCGCGGAAAGCGCGTTGCAAGCGGAAACGCTCACCGATATCGGAGATATGCGGCTCCTGTGACCTATCGCCTCTCTCAGGAGCTTCAATGTCTCTGTATAAACATATCTTTCCAGCGTGATCGTAAACGTGTCTCCCATCGCGGGCAAAAATTCGTCCGTCGTTTGGAAGGAGCCGTTCGACTCGTCAAACCACTTTACGAACACCTCTGCGCCGTCTATCATATTATTGCGCAGGCTGTATTCCGGCTGAATGAATATCTTGAACTCATTGTTCTTGAGGGCTTGCGTCATCTTTTGCTCAAGGTCTGCGTCATGCTCGACGCCTTCGTTCATCCGGTCGCTGTACATCACGCAGAACTCCGTCTTACGGTTCGCATTCGCGGACATTGCCGCCTCGGCTTGATCGAACAGCACGTCAAGCTCAAAGCTCTCGCCCTTCTGCTTACAGCTGACGCCGATGCAGAGACGGGACACGTTTCTGTTTTCCTTCATCACGGGATGGCTGTTTACGACCGAGCTTATCAGTCTTATCCTCTCAATGAGCGACTGCTTGGTGGTATATCTCAAGAGGAATACGTATCCGCCGTTCTCGGCACTTCCGTAGCACTCTGCCGACGTGATATTCTGAGCTATGACCGCGCCAACGAAGCGCTGGAGCTTCGACGCCGTCTCTGTCCCGCAGATATTTTCAAGCTCGTCTGTATTCGTGAGCTTTGCGCGCACGACCGCGTAAGCGGAATAGGAATTGCGCTTCATGACCGATGCGACCTTAGCTCTAAGCTCCGTCATATTTTCGCATTCTCCGGACGTATCCGTGTTGTCCGCCTTCGCTTTCCTGCGATTTACCGCGTCTGTCACCAAAAATACGAAGAACAGCAGAAGGAGCACCAGTAAAACTATCGCAAACACGGAGAACAGCATCTCAGTCACGGGCGTCGCATTGGCGAACAGATCAGGCTCGTAAAATCCGAACGCAACGAAATTGTTCTCCATTCCCGAGATGACCTTGAAGGCTCCTATATAGCTGACACCGTTGTAATCCAGCGTAAGATACGTCTTGGTACCGTTCAGCGAGCTTCTTACGTAATCGCCGTCAAAATAAGCGTTGCTCTGCGTAAGATGCGCGTTGATAAAGTCGTATATGTTGCTTCCGGGATCAATCAGATTGGTATTGGATTCGCTCGTATACAGAACGCCTCCGTTTATGGAAGCAAAGCAGAACAGCTGGCTCTGATCGCCAAAACTGTGCAGCTCGGTATTTTTGAACACGCTTCCGATAAATCCGCTCGTGCGGTAGACAAGGAGCGCGGCGTTAAAATCAGACTCGGAGCCTTCGGACATGCTTATCGGAACGTATACAGCCACGACCTCGGCACCGTACTTGCTGTCCTCGTAGGTCGAGGATATCAAAGCCTTACCCGAGCCTAAGAGCCGCTTTACCTCGCTTGCCAAAAGCGTGGTATCGTCCCCGTACGAGGCGTATGCGTTTCCGCCGTTCATAAGCTTGACGGAGACCGCACCAAGCTCCCCGAGCAGAAGCTCCGCGCTCTGCCTGAGTCCGCTCTTATCCGAGCCGCTCGGCGCGTAAGGGGAAAACTCTCCGCGCACCGTTCCGAAGATATTATCTATACGTTTTTCGATCTCACCCGTATCTACACTCAGCTCCGCGAGCGCAAGCCCGGCTGTCTTTTCGTCAGAATACGGCACATCGTTCGTCGCGGAGTACATAGCGTACATAACGACCAACAGGACGCTCACTATCGCAATGAGCACGGATACTGCTCTTATCCTTTTCTGAGAATTCAAGATCTTACCCTCCGAAATCGAATTTCAATAATATGGTTGTTTATACTTGAAGCTTTTACTTGTTATTGTTATTGTTATTGTTATTGTTGTTGCGGAACAGTGAACGGAAGCCCTTCTTCAGCGCACCGAGAGCACCTGCGTCTTCGCGTTGCTTACGGGCTTCATCCTCGCGGCGCTTGCCATCCACGATGATACGCTTATTGCGCTCATCCTCGAGACGTTTGGCTTCCGCGATCTTACGGAGACGATCATCCTGGTTCTTCTTTTTCTGCTCTTCTGCCTTTTGACGGCGCTCATCAATGAGACGCCGGCGATCCGCTTCCTTTTGCTTGCGCTCATCTTCGGCTTCCTTCTCGGCTTTCGCCTTGAGTTGACGCTGACGCTCCGCTTCGGCTTCCTTCTCGGCTTCTTCCTTAAGTTGACGCTGACGCTCCGCTTCGGCTTCCTCCTTGAGCTGACGCTGACGCTCTGCTTCAGCTCTTCTCTCGGCTTCCTCCTTAAGTTGACGCTGGCGCTCCGCCTCGGCTCTTCTCTCGGCTTCCTCCTTAAGTTGACGCTGGCGCTCCGCCTCGGCTCTTC
>CAZMWM010000005.1:31680-38277 GCA_964570105.1 uncultured Lachnospiraceae bacterium
TCTCGGCTTCCTCCTCAAGACGACGCTGACGGTCTGCCTCAGCCTTCCTCTTGGCTTCCTCTTCAAGACGGCGACGTTCTGCCGCCGCTTCACGCTCCGCTTCTTCGCGACGCTGGCGCTCCTCCGCAGCCTTTATCTTGGCTTCTTCTTCAAGACGGCGGCGTTCCGCCGCAGCCTTGCGGTCATCATCTTCACGACGCTGACGCTCCTCCACCGCCTTTATCTTGGCTTCCTCTTCAAGACGGCGGCGTTCTGCCTCAGCCGCCGCCCGCTCAGCTTCGCGTCTGCGTATCTCGTCCGCTTTTTTCTGTTCCTCAAGCTGAGCAAGACGCGTCTTTTCAGCCTCGCGCTTGAGCCTTGCGTTAAGCTCGTCCTCGGCGGCTATGAGCGCGAGCATCTCGTTCTCCTCGAGCTGTTCGTTCTCGTACTCGAACAGATAGAGCGTATCGGATATAAGCTCGGAGCATTCGGCGTCCGCTTCACGCAGAGCTTCGGCTCTGCGGTTTCTTTCGTCCGTAATTTTGCGGACGTGAGCCTCCCAAACGAGATCCGCTTCAAAGCCGGACAGCTCCTTGGCAAAATCGTAATACTTTCGGTTAAGCTCGTCCGCTTTCTTCATCTCCGCAATCGCCGCACGGACGAACGGCAGAGCGAGCATGTCGTACTGACGCCGCTCCGCTCTCTCGGCTATGCGCCTGAAATTGCGTTCCTTGAGCCTGCGCTTGTTCATAGCGCGTATCGCCTCTGCGCGCGCTATGCTCTCAATAGTCTGCATAAGCTCCTCAC
The DNA here is from genome assembly GCA_964570105.1 of uncultured Lachnospiraceae bacterium. Taxonomy (GTDB): domain Bacteria; phylum Bacillota; class Clostridia; order Oscillospirales; family CAG-272; genus SIG673. The sequence continues at coordinate 32,467 of CAZMWM010000005.1, forward strand.
GAGCGTGCTTCTCGGCTTCCTTTTTCGCCTTGAGGGCAAGATATTCGTTTTCCTTTTTAAGCAGTCTCTCCTTGCGCTCGGAGGATATCATTATCTCCTGCGCTCTGCGCTGACGGGTGATCTCGGCAAAATCCAAAACGTTACCGATAGTCATCCCGGTGCTGAAATACCGCTTTAACCGCTCGGCTCCCAAGATCGGAGCGATGCGCTCAAAATAATACGATGCATTGAGCGCCACCAAAAGCTCGTTTTGAAGCTCGTTCTCCCTTGCGGAGATCTTGGGTTGCTTGATAAAGCGCGACACCGGCACCACCCGCGCGTACGGCGGATCGTATATTCCGTAATCGTCGCATTCCCTTTCCCCACCGTCAAGTGAGTACGGAAGCTCCGCTCCCTCGGCATCCCATTCGTCCGGCTCGAGGTTCTTCTCGAGCGTGGCTTTGTAGGTAACGTATTGAAGCGAGAGCATAGAATACAGCTTTTCGAGATATTCCCCGTCCGGCTCGCCGGATATCTGCTGCTGTTCTATCTCATATCCGATCTTGTGATATCCCTGTATGTAATCCCAAAGCGCAAGGCACTGTCGCAGATTTTTGTTTTTCGAGATCGCGTTCGTCCTCTTCACGGGCGGACGGACGGTATTGTTGCCAAGCGCCTTTGCAAACTCCGAGGTCATATACCCGGAGATCACGTCGTAAAGCTTTTCTATCCTCTTGAGCAGAGGATCGTAATAGACCGTCTTGCTTTTCGCGGATGTCTCCCTTGCGGCTTCCGTAAGCTCAATGGAAAATACCATCTTGCCGTCCGCGGTCGGAGTCTTGAAATCCGATCTCAGCTCGAGCCTCGAGCCGGAGAGGATGTTCTGCTTTGCAAGCTCCTTGTATCTTCTGTTTATGAACGAATGCAGAGTACGTATAAGGGTATTGACAAACTTGTTCTCGTAGGTCAGCATATTATCCTCTTTGAACACATTGAGGATCTTCGTAGGCGTGACCTCGCCCGTTTCCGGATCGTAATCGTTTATCATATCCGTATGCTGTGACAGATGCTTGATGGAGCGTTCCGATACGCTTTTGGTAAGCTCTATCGGCATGATCTCCTCGACCTCGATTATCTCCACCCTCGGGTTACGTATGGCTTCATCGAGATAGATCATCCCGTCCTCGATGGCTTTTACCCATTCCTCATCTATCTTTTTGCTTACGATATGCTGATCGAACGTGACGGTATTGTTTCCGGAGGCAAGCATCTCGGAGATATCTCCGAGTATCGGATATTCGCTCGACAGCGTTTCCGAAAATATCTCCGCATCGCTGTCTATGGCGCAAAAGTCCGTCTGCTTTTCTCTGAAACGCGGTCTTTCGATCTCCTGCACAAGCTCGCTCGCGGCGACCGCTTCCCTCTTATCCGGTGCGCCGCCGTTCTGCGTTCTCGGTTGTACGTTATCCTGCTCCTTCACAGCAGCGCTCCTTTCGTCACACGTTCGCGCGGTATAGGTATATCGGTATCTGAAATAACCGTCTCAAGCTCCTTACAGCATCTTCTGGAGACGTCTGAGATAAGCTATGCATTCCTGCATAGCGCCCTCTCCGAAATGATTGTCAAAGTAATCCACGAGACCTTGAAGCTCGTCGTAGATGAGCGAGAGGTTGAGCGCCTCGAATTTTCTTATCACCTTGGTCGCAAGCAGATAATCCACTGCCTCGATCTCCGTACCGCCGCACGCGACGAACACGGGAACGAATGCATTCAGCTGTTTCATTATACGGTTACCGAACGCGATACGGAAATGCGCGATGACGTAAGAGTCGAGATCCGCTATCGCATTCAGCATAACGTGGCTGACTGGATGCTCCTTGATAGCCTTTTCGAACAGCGAGAACAGATGCGAGCTGCTGATCTGCATAGGCGGAGTTTCGGGAGCCTCAAAGGGCACGCCCTTGGAGTCAAGGTTTATGACCATCGCACGGTCGTACACCTTATCCGTGATGCTCGATGTCGAGTCGTCGTTGTTAGCCGTACCGACGTACCAAACGTTCTGAGGTATGGAGAGCTTACCGTCGGGAAGATGATCCGGATCGGTGTCCCACGCCGAGGGCACCAGCTCTATCTTCCATTCCGTGGGATCGGGCATCTCAAGTATCGAGAGCATCTCCGCGAAGTAGTATTCCACACGGGCTATGTTCATCTCGTCGAGGATGATCATATTGATGTCGTCGTTGTACGAAGCCTCGTATATACGGCGAAGCACCTCGGTCTCGTTAAATTTCTTGGTAAATTCGTTGAAATATCCGAACAGCTCGGCGCGGTCACGCCACGACGGCTGTACCGAAGCTATGGTCGAGTCGTTCTGAAGGAACTTTCCGACCGCGTAAGGAAGCGAGGTCTTACCCGTACCGGATATACCCTGAAGTATCAAAAGCTTGGTGGACGCCATACCGGCAATCATCAGGCGCACCGTCTTTTTCTCGTAAAACAGCCCGAGCTGAGAGCAGGCAAAATTCCTAAGAGCATCGCAGATACGCGGCAGATCCGGGGAATCGTCATACTGCGGAGGTGTATACGAGCGGTATTTCTCGTCCACAGCCTTCAAGCGGAAGAAGCGTTCCTTCGGAGCGTCATTCTCCTCCTCCACGCCGGTCTCGGCTCCCTCTCCGCCCTGCTCCTCGGGTGCGCGCAGGTCGATGGCGGTGCTGTACTGATCCATTCCCTCAAAGCCGGCTTCCGCCGCCGCCGACAGGAGCATATCGTTCACCGTCTCGCTCGAGGCGGCAACACTGCCGGTCTGGAGACTCATAAGACGTTCCTTGTCCTTGGTGAGCCTTGCGACCTCACGGCGAAGGTTGGATATCTCTTCAAATGCATCCAGCTTTCCGGCGGATATCCTGCGGAAACGGATGTATCTGAACAAGCCTCTGAATATCATAAAGATAACGGTAACGAAAAACAGTATCACCAAAGCAAACGATACGTACGAAAGCGCCCACTCCGCATAAGAGAAGTTCCTTCCGTGCACCTTGAGCGTGGCGATGTGCTTCGGGATGTTAAATACCGTGACTATTCCGGTAAACGCGGCGTAAACGGCATTCCACACCACTCCGACCACGGTCTCGATGAAGCTTATGAACCATTTCAAAAATCCTTCCAATGTTTGTGCCCCTTTCATATTTACGGTACTGATACGGTCCCACACAGGCGCGACCGCGTCACGTTATTGTCTTTTCGGGCTGATCCGTCAAAAAGCCGTCACAGCCGTTAGTATCGGCAAGATCTCCAAGCTCAGACTGTCCGGCACCGCCGCAAAGCACCGAAAAACAGCCGAGAGAATTTACATATCCCACAAGAGAACGGTACGTTCCCGGATCGCTCGACAGCTTGTCCGAAAACCCGCTCTCAAAGAACACCGCGTCCACGGGAAATTCGGAAAGCCTCATAGTAGGGCAGTAATCCGATCCGAAATCCTTAAGCCCCACCATATATCCTCTGTCACGCAAACGCTTAAGCTCCGAGCGCGTCTCCGGGTGCTCGGAAAACAGTATGTCCGAGCCGAAGGTAAGGCATATGCCCGAGCGAGCCTCCTTCGTGAGCCGCTCGTCATATTCGGCAAGTATCCCGACGAGTCGCTCGTCGGACAGCGCACGCAGTGAGGTGTCCACCGCCGTGAACATAAAATCGCTTCCGCGATCCACCGCTCTGCATATAGGCTCGAGCAGATGTCTGAGCGTCCACTCCGTGTACATACAACCGATAGCGTTTCGGTTGACCACAGCCTCGTAATCACGCGGCATCAGTACCCCGAGCGAGGCGGAGTTCACCTTAGGGAAAGCATAATACGCTATCCTCTCCTTGCTCTTTGCCGAAGCGATCCTTCGTATCTCAAGCTCTATCGGTACGGAGCCTGCGCTGAGCGATGATATTATAAGCTCGTTAAGTCCCATCCGATCGGATACTCTCCCCCTCCCATGACGCCGTCTGCCCGACCGCCGCCAAATAAAAGCGCACAGGTCGGGACGTTATACCAAGCGGAATTTACGTTATCAAGCGGATGTTTACGTAATTATGTAATAAGTAATAACGAAAGATCTCCGTTTTCACCGACCGCGCGACTGTATTTCACGAAAGCCCGGTATGCGAAAGCAAAGACCTTCAGGATCAAAAGACCGTAAACACCGACGTCCCAAATTATGTATAGACGTATACAAATGAATTATATCATACTTATTCGCGCTTGTCAACAGTTTTTTTACAGCCAAATGTTTAAATGTTTAAAATGTCAGTTTTTCAAATAATACTTGCTTTGCCAAAAGCCCCCGTTTGCGATGGCGTCACAGCTCAAAAGCCTTAAGCTCGGCTGCTTCCGCCTCACCGAAAAACCTCTCGGCTCCGGCAGCGTCCGCCCCAATCTGCTCCGAGAGCGCCGCTGTATCCGAAAAGGCGATCTCAGGACGGACAAAACGCAGAAATGCAAGCTCCGCCGTTTTTCCGTATACCGAGCGGTCAAAATCCAGAAGATGCGCCTCGCACGTCACGTCGGTGCGATCGCTGTTGACGGTCGGACGGCAACCGATGTTCGTGATAGAACGGCACGTCTCCCCGTCTATGCGGCAGAGCGTGTAATAGACGCCGTACCGCGGTATGAGCTGATCCTCGGAATAACGGAGATTTGCCGTGGGACGCGAAATGGTACGCCCGATCTGCTTGCCCGTAAGTATCCTTCCGGTAAGCGTGTACGGTCTGCCGAGCAGCTCCCGAGCCGTCTCGACGTCGCCTGCGGACAGAGCCTTTCTTATGCGCGTGGAGCTTACCGCCTCGCCGCCGACGCTCACCTTATCCACCACGGTGACGGGATGCTCAAGTAACGCCTTTCCGATACCGTCCGCGGCACCGAGCACACCGTGAGCCGACAGCGCGTCAAGCAGTCTTTCCCCGAGAACACGGGAGTCCCCGACGCGTTGCCTGCCGAAACGGAAATCATATCCGCAAACAGCGTGACAGAGCCGCGCTTCCCTCACCAGCCGCCCGATAAATTCCTCGGGCAACAGCTCGCGCACGTCCTCGAACCGTTCACACAGCGCGTAGGCGATACCGCATTTGCCGCAAAGCGAGAGACGCTCTCCGACCGAGATCATCCAAGGTCTCGATAACGGTTCGGAAAACGTCCATACCGCGGAAAGCACACGGATACCGCCCCCAGCGGCGCCCGAGCATTCCGCATCTGCGTCTTTTGCCGGTATGCAGTCCTCGCCGCATACCTGCGCACTTAGGCTCTTTGCATCCGCGACCGCCGCTTCGAGCAACGCTCGGTGACCTAAATGCACTCCGTCAAAGCACCCGAAGGCGCAGGACAGCATCACCCCTCGGGGCAGCTCGCTTATCTCCTTCACTTCACCGTCGGTATTAAGCTCGTATATCTTCATTTCGTCAATATCTCCGTTTCGATCTCGCCGCGTCCGATCCGGCATCCCCACCGCCTGCCCGTTAGCTTGGTCTGTCGCTCGCTCGCGACCGCAATCGCGACAGCAATCGCGTATCTGTCCACGTATCAGTATCTGTTATGCAACATCTATCTTATGCATCTTACGCATCCGTATCTATAATACAACAAATGAAATAAAATTTCAAGCCCTTTTTATAGCTTTTCGAAATCTCCCCGCCGCTTTCTGAAGAAAGCTCGGCAAAGACTTCTGTATAGCTTCGCGGTTGAAGATTATTATTCCATCACAGAGGTACGCCAATCTATGTTAGAACTAATTTAAGGCGTGTATCCACAACCATCAAAACTCCGCGCCACTTTAGTGGCGGAGGTACGCC
>CAZMWM010000006.1:0-2947 GCA_964570105.1 uncultured Lachnospiraceae bacterium
ACAGTCCACCAATTTCCGTCCTTGCTCACGGCTTTCCATTGCTCCTCGGTGCCGCGGTAATATACGGTCCTGAATTTATCGCACTGCAAAAACAAGGAGTTTCCCAAGCTCGTTACGCTTTCCGGTATTACGATGCTCACCAGCCTATCGCAATCCCAAAACGCATATTCTTCTATGCTCTTTATCGTGTTTGGCAGAGTTATGTCCGTGAGGTAACGGCAATATTTGAACGCCGAGGCTCCGATGCTACTGCAAACGCCGCCCTGCTCAAACGTAACGGTCGTTGCGTTTGAAGAATAAAAGAGATACGCCGGTATCCTCTTGACTGCAGTGCCTACCGTTATGCTGTTTCCGGTGTACAAGAACACGCTTTCGTTGTAAGCAAGGTCGCTCATATCACTTGCGTTGAAATAGATGTTATCGACATTTTCGCATCTTGCAAATGCATCATCCCCTATGCTCGTAATGCTCTCAGGGATCGTTATCGACGTGAGCTTGCTGTACGAGAATGCATTTTCCCCTATGCTCTTGCAAGCACAGCCTTCTTCAAAAACGATGCTTGTTATGCCGGATTCGGAGAAGAGGTATGCAGGGATCGCCCTGACGTCCTTGCCGACGGTCAGCATGATCTCGGATGCTGCGGTCTCCGAGCCTTCATCATCTCCCCATCCGCCGTCATACCATCCGCCGTACGATCCTTCGCCGCTGTACCATATTTGGTAACCATTTGACGGATCATCCATATTCTCGGCATTGAAGTATATCGAGCTGAGCGACGTACATTCTTCAAATGCGCTTGCTCCGATGCTCTTAAGTCCCTTGCCGAGTGTCAGGCTCTCAAGAGAGTTGCAGCCGTAAAATGCACTTTCTCCTATCTCCTTGACGCTGTCCGGTATCACAACCGATGTGAGCGACTCCTTTGTGTAGTCGTTCCATTCAAATGCACTTGCTCCGATGCTACTGCAAACACATTCGTCCTCAAAGGCGATGCTTGCTATATTTGTGTCTCTGAACAGGTAAGCAGGTATCCTCGTGACGTTCTTGCCGATCGTTACTTTGATCTCGTTTGAGTTGTTTTTAGTTCTGAAGCCGCCGTAGGTAAGATCGTTCATTGCCACAGCTCTGAATATTATATCCTCAAGCGCGGTACAACTGTAGAACGCATTCTCGCCAATGCTCTTACATACACTGCCTTCCTCAAAGACGATTTTTGTGATATTCACAGGTATTGGCTCGTTCGTGGGGGTATTGCACAGATTTGCGGGTATTCTCGTAACATCTTTTCCTACCGTCAGTGTACAGCCATCCGCAGAGCCCGAGCCGACAAAAACATAGCTGTAGTTTGTGAGATCATTCATTGCGAGTGCGTTGAAGCGGATCAGGGTAATATCGTAGCACCACGCAAACGCGGAGGTGCCGATGGTAGTGATGCTCTCTCCGATCACAAGGCTCTTAAGATTGGTACTGCAGAACGCGTATTCTCCTATCTCGGTGCAGATGCTTCCTTCTGTAAACTCCAATTCGGTTATATTGATATCTCTGAAGATGCTTCCGGGTATCCGCTTAGCGGAGCTGCCGATAGTCACCTTGATCCCGGCGCTGTTGCTTCCGGCGTCGGTGAATATGTCGTTGTCTCGCGGAAGGTTTCCCATCTCAGCCGCGTCAAATACTATCTCCGTAAGCTCGGTAAGCCCACATAAGGCTTTCTCGCCGATGCTCTTGCAGGCGCCGTTTGCTTCGAATACTATGCTCGTTATCTTAGGGGCTGTATCTGCATTTGAAGTGTGGAGAAGGTATGCGGGTATCCTCTCGACGCTCGCGCCGATGATCAGCTTGATTCCGTTTCCGTCCTTGCCGGCGCCCTCGAACGGAGAGTCAGCATAGCTCCGTTCCTCAAGATCCGGCATAGCTTTGGCGTTAAAGCTTATCTGCGTGAGCTTGGGGCAGTCTTGAAATGCGTAGTCGCCGATGTGCGTCAAGCCTTCGCCAAGCGACACGCTCAAAAGCTCACTGCAACCGTAGAATGCGTATTCGCCTATCTCGGTGCAGATGCTTCCGCTCTCAAATTCAACGTTTACTATCTTGACGATACAACTACTAACGTAGTCCGAGAACATATAGGCGGGTATCTTCGTGACATTCTTGCCGATGATCACCTTTATGCCGTCGCCGTCCGTCCCGGCGTTGTAAAATCTGCCGTTACCGCTCGAGAGAGCGAGGGAGGTTGCATAGAGCTTGAACTCGGTGAGGTTACGACAATCGGAAAATGCATTTACGCCGATGTCTGTGACGTTTTTGGGAACGGTGATGCTCTCAAGACTGCTGCAACTGCAGAACGCATTGATTCCGATGTTGGTCAAACTGTTCGGTAAAGTCACGCTTTTGAGACTACGGCATCCTTTAAACGTATCGCCGTTTATGACAGTTACGCCCTCGGGAATGGCGATGCTCTCAAGACTGCCGCATTCATGGAATGCTCCATGTCCGATGCTCGTTACGGTGCCGGGTATAGTTACGGTAGTAAGACTGCTGCATCCGTAAAATGCTCGGGAATTTATGATGGTCAAGCCCTCCGGTAGGATGACGCTTTCAAGAGTCGTGCATTCATAAAAGGCATTCATTCCGATGCTCGTTATACCGGTCGGTACGGTCACGCTTATGATGTTACCGCAACGATAGAATGCGTTGTAGCCTATGGCGGTTATCGGTCTGTCCATATAAGTTGACGGGATTATAACATTGGTCGCATCGGTATTCACGTATCGCGTCAAGGTATATGAGATTCCGTCATCGTTAAGCTCAAATTCAAAATCGCTTACGGGTGACGGTAGGTCGTCTCCGGTATCGCCCTTGTCCCCGGTATCGCCTTTGTCCCCGGTATCGCCTTTGTCCCCGGTATCACCTTTGTCTCCGGTATCGCCTTTGTCTCCGGTGTCACCTTTGTCTC
>CAZMWM010000006.1:3047-37740 GCA_964570105.1 uncultured Lachnospiraceae bacterium
GTATCGCCTTTGTCGCCGGTGTTACCTTTGTCTCCGGTATCACCTTTGTCTCCGGTATCACCTTTGTCTCCGGTATCACCTTTGTCTCCGGTATCGCCTTTGTCTCCGGTGTCACCTTTGTCTCCGGTATCGCCTTTGTCTCCGGTATCGCCTTTGTCTCCGGTGTCACCTTTGTCTCCGGTATCGCCTTTGTCGCCGGTGTTACCTTTGTCTCCGGTATCACCTTTGTCTCCGGCGTTACCCTTGTCTCCGGTGTCACCCCTGTCTGCGATATTGCCATCGTTACCGTTATCACCATTGTTGTTTGTGCCGCCAATGGTCGATGTACCGCATCCTGCGGTCAGGAGTAGCGAGATCAGCATCAAGCACGCGAGAAGAAGCGCTGTCGTTCTTTTCATTTTTATGACCATCCTTTCGGGTTATGGAGTGTGAAAGTTTGTGCGGTTTCCGCTTTCGGAAATTCGCGCTTTGTTAAAGGCGCGAAAGGCACAAACTTTATGTCTGAAAAATGACCTATTTTTCAGACTTGCTCCTTAAGTATTAAAAAGTTACCATTATATTATAGCACCGGATCGCGCTCTTGTCAATCGTTTTGCGGAATATTATTATCGGCAGGAGCTGAGCTGTCGTGTCGCGCGGATGTAGCTTTTGCTTGTCCGTATCACGGTGACGTACGAAAAAAGAAGCTCCCCACGCATGATAGGAAAGCGTGGGGAGCGATGGCTTCTGAGGTGAGATGTCGCGCACGGCAGGGGAGGAGAAAAGCGTTTTCTCGGGGAATTACCGCGTCTTTGAGACTCGCTTGGTGTCTTTTTGATCTTCTTTCGAAAGCTTTACGAGTGCTACCGCGGTACGTGACGGGAGATATATTGAAAAGCCGTATTTTCCGTCAACGCCTTTTTGGGCGGTGTATACGTAGGTCTCAGAAACTCTTCCCCAACCGCCGAATTTTTCCGAGTCGGTCGAAAGGGCGACCTTCCATTTTCCTGCGCTCGGCGTGATGATGCGGTAGCCGTCGTACGAGGTGCAGGGATCGAAATTGAACGCGAATACAACTCCTTCGCGAGCGAATATCATAATGTGCCTTTTTTCATCGTTATATAAGCTTATCGGCGCATGACCGAACAGGTGCTGAGACTTCGAGAACGTTATAAGGTCGCGGTCGAAGCTTTGCAGATAACGGTACTTAAGGTCGGGATCGTCCGCAAGGTGCCATTGTCTGCGGCAGTAGAAATAGCTCCAACCGTTGCCTTCACGTGGAAAATCTATCCATTCCGGGTGACCGAATTCATTTCCCATAAAATTCAGATATCCGTCTCCGCCGAGCGAAAGAGTTATCATACGTATCATCTTGTGAAGAGCCATTCCGCGGTCTACCGTGATATCGCGGCTACGGTCTGACATTTCGGTGTACATCTTACTGTCGCAGAGACGGAACATAAGCGTTTTGTCGCCGACGAGCGCTTGATCGTGAGATTCGGCGTAGCCGATGCATTTTTCGTCCGCGCGCCTGTTCGTAAGCTCGTACCAGAGGTGTCCCATGCCCCATTGCTCATCCCGCTTTTCTCGCAGAAGCTTTATCCACATATCGGGTATTCCCATAGCCAAGCGGTAATCAAATCCAAGTCCGCCGGCTGATATGGGCAGGCACATTCCGGGCATTCCGGACATATCCTCGGCTACGGTGACGGCATCCGGGCGAACTTGATGTATCAGCTCGTTCGCAAGTCGGAGATACGTCAGTGCGTCAATGTCGGTGTTGTCGGAGAAATATTTGCTGTAATCCGTGAAAGCCTCGCCGAGTCCGTGGTCGCGATAGAGCATCGAGGTCACTCCGTCAAAACGGAACCCGTCAAAGCGGTATTCCGTGAGCCAGAATTTAAGGTTTGAAAGTAAAAAGTGGATGACGCCGTTCTTTCCGTAGTCAAACAGCTTCGTCCCCCAGGTCGGATGATCTCCGCGCGTCCCCGAATGGAAGAATTGATGATCACTGCCGTCAAATTCATTTATGCCCTCAGCCGTGTTCTTCGCCGCGTGAGAATGAACGACGTCAAGAAGCACCGCTATCCCCATTCCGTGCGCGGCGTCGATAAGTGCTTTAAGCTCGTCCGGCGTGCCGAAACGGGAGGAAGCCGCAAAGAAGTTCGTTACCTGATAGCCGAAGGAGCCGTAATACGGATGCTCCATTACAGCCATTATCTGTATGGCATTGTAGCCGAGATCGCGGATGCGCGGAAGGATGTTATCGCGAAATTCCGTATAGCTCCCGATGCCCTCGCGGTCCTGAGCCATACCGATGTGGCACTCGTAGATATACAGCTGTTTTTCCGGCGAGACGGGATCTGCTTGCCATTCGTGCTCCGAGCAGAAGATCTCGGCGCACCAAAGCAAGGTTGTCGGATCCTGACACACGCGCGTGGCATAAAGAGGGATACGCTCAAGATATTCGTCGCCGCGGCGTATCACGGTCTTTACGTGACAGCCGTGGTACAGCGCGTCCTTGCCGTGGAGGAATATCTCAAACACACCGTTCCCGAGCGGAGCAAGCTTGAATTGACGCTTGTCCCAACCGTTCATATCGCCGCACAGGTATACGTCGTCTGCCTCGGGTGCCCATTCGCGATAATACCATCCGCCGTCGGCGCGGTGAAAACCGAAATATTCGTGTCCGTTGGCAAAGTCGACAAGCTTGCCTCGAGTGCCGACAAGCTCACGTTTTTTCAGCTTATAGTGTTCCGTGCGCTTTTCTATATCCTTCTTATAGGGAAGTAACAGAGGATCTCTGTCAAACAGTTTACCGGGCATAAAAATAACCTTGCCTTTCGTGAGCTTGTGACGGTGTGGAATGTGAAGTGTGATTTATTGGTCGAAATGTGTTGACTGGCTCGTTGTAACGGTCAAATATAGCGTTAGCCACGGAGCGGTCAAACATACGTATGCACGGGGAAGACTACCGTGAAAATCCACGAAGCGCGTCACGATAGATGCTGCCGTGACGCGCTTTATGTGTTTGTATGTCAAGTATTGACTATGGTGCCGCCGTTATCGGCACTTTTTGTCTCGGCAACCATGAGCCGTATAGTCTCTCTGGACTCTTCCGGCGGATCTATCGTATTGGGACTTCCGTTTATGATGCAATCCGCAAAATACGCGATCTCCCTGTAATAACCGTTTTCCTTATTGTACTCGGGTACGTAGGTCTTTCCACCTCTGGGGCAAATGCGGAAACCGTTGTGATCCATATACACCGTGCCCTTCTCGAAGTTTGCTCTGAAGAGCATTGAAAAGCCGTAGCCTTCGAGCGCCCAGTCGTCCTGCGCATTGACTGCGATAGGTTGGTCGAATATGTAATTCGTGGAGACGGAATCGTAACCGGAGCCTTCGTAAAGGATGGTCGCTGCGGTCTGCACGGCTTTAGGCATACCGTAGAGGTACTGCACCATATCGATATCGTGTACGTGCTGATCGCAGAGTGCTCCGCCGCCACATTCGCGCTTGCGCAACCAATCGTTATACGACCATATAGGAGTATCGCCTCCGCGGAAGAAGTATGCGCCGAGGGGCTTTCCGAGCGTTTCGTTCTTTACGATATCCTTGAGCACCTCGTATTCTCCCCAGAAGCGCAAGACCTGACCTATCATAAGTTGTTTTCCGCATTCTTTAGCTGTTTTGAGCATAAGATCGCATTCCTCGACAGTGGGCGCCATAGGCTTTTCGCAGAATACGTGATATCCGAGCTTCAGACACTTGACGGTGATCTCGCAGTGCAGATATGTGGGAAGCGCGAGCAAGACCATATCTAACTTTTCCTTGGCGAACATCTCGTCCATATCGGTGTAGCAATTGAATTTGGAAAAATCGATGTCCTTCTTTCCGACGTCAAGGTTGAAGTCGGATTTTTCGTTTTGGAGCCTTTCGGGGCGTATATCACAAGCCGCTACCAGCTTTATGATCTTCCCCTCGTTGGTGAAGCGAATAAGATTTTCGAGATGACCGCGTCCCATTCCGCCGACGCCTATCAAAGCAACGTTTAACATTTTTTGTCTTTTCCTCCGTGTGAATCAATAATATTTGTCACATTTCAAATATTTTATCGAGCTGTTCCGAAAAGTTTTTCAGAGACAGTGCAGGGGCTTGTCTGTAATACGGGACCTCGACGGTAACGAAGCTGTCGTAATTTATCCCTCTCAGGGCTTCCATTAGACGCGACCAATCCATATCTCCCTCGAAAAGACCGACAAATCCGTTGATATTTCCGACCGTTCTGCTAAAATCCTTGATGTGTATCCTGTTTATGCGCGAGCCGAGTATTTCTATCCAATGCTCGGGATACGCCCAAAGAAGAACGTTTCCCGCGTCGAAATACGTCTTTATGTATTCGCAATTGAGATCGTCCGTGAATTTAGCCATATCCATAGCTGATGTAAGGAATTTGTTCCAAACGTTCTCGATGCAGACGGTGACCTTGTGCTCTTCTATGAACGGCTTAAGCTCGCGAAGCGCCGTCTGAGCGTTGTTCCAAGCTTTGAGGTAGGATGTCTGCTCGTTGACCACGCCCGGGACCACGAGCACGGAATCGCATCCGACGTATTCTGCGTGGGTTATCAGCATCCTTACGAGATCCTTGGCTTTTTCGCGTTCTTCTGCGGAATTTGACGTAAGATGATGCTCCCAAAGCTTGTTTGCTACGAAGCCGATCACCTCTACTCCGTATTTTTTCGAAAGCGATCTTATCTCACAAAGCTCGCTTTCGCTGAGCGCATCGTCGAGATTAAATTCGAGTCCGTTAAATCCCGCTTCGGCTACCAGACGAAATTCCTCTTCGCGCTTAAGACCGCGTGGGATAGCGCATTCGTTTATGCCTTTTTTCATTTGACGGTCACCGTTGCTTTCGTTTGGATGAAAGCTTCCTTTCTTCTTTTTTTGCACCGCGTTTATTCGATATTGGAAACGCATCGGTATCGCTATGAGTTTGCTCGAGATATCGCGGGCGATGCTGAAATAGTTTAAAGAAATTATTAAATATTGAGTTCGGCTATTGAAAAATACGCCTTACAAGTGTATAATATCATATATAAGCTCAAATGTAAATTCGTTTTTGAATATAATTTATTTGATTTTGGCTATATTTTTCGCAAGGTCTGTCTAAAAGGAGCGAAAGTGGAACGATGGATGTTATTGGAGTGGAGGTGCGGCGTGAGCTTAAGCTCGAGCGGCTTATGACCTTCTTTTGCCGCGATTACGAGCCGGGATATCATTTCAAGGGTGAGAGCCATGATTTTTGGGAATTTGTGCTGGTACGCGAGGGCAGAGCCGGAGTGTATGCCGGTGAGGAGATATTCCATCTCGGTAAAGGGCAGTGCATATGGCATAAGCCGAATGAATTTCACAGCATATGGGCTGAGGGAGATCAGGCATTGGGGCTTGGAGTGCTCACTTTTTCCGGCAAGGTGCCGCCTGACGTGAGCGACAAGGTATACGCTGTTGGGACGGGGTGCTGTTCCGAATTCGTCGGGCTTTATCACGAGGGTGCGGAGATATTTGAATACGAAGAGGCTCAAAATGAGGAAAGTATACGGCTTGCTACCGTTATCGAGGGGGAAGAGATGCATTTTCAGAGCTTTATAAGCCGTATGGAGAGCCTTCTCGTTAAAGCTCTTCGAACGGAGATGCCGAACGAACGCCGTCACAGCCGAGATGCCGAGAATTATCTGCGCTTGGTCGGTGCGATATCGCGCGATCCGCGCCGTCGGATGAGCATTCCCGAGATAGCATCCGAATGCAATATGAGCGTTGCAAACGCCAAACGGATATTCAGCAAATATGCCGGTTGCGGAATTTCGGTGTACTGTAACTCAGTCAAAACGGAGGAAGCGAAAAAGCTCCTGTCGAGTGGTCACACGGTCGGGGAGACGGCGGATATGCTCGGATTTGAGGATCACAATTATTTCAGCGCGTTTTTTAAGAGAATGACCGGTATTCCGCCGTCTAAATTCAGGGCATAACAATAAATATGTTCATTATAATCTGAAATAGCAAAAAAGGAGAAGATAAATGTCGAAAATAAAATGGAAAGGCGGAGCATTGCTTGCGCCAGTGCCGCCTGCGCTCGTGTCCTGCGGAAGCCTTGAGATGCCCAACGTGCTTACCGTGGCGTGGACGGGAATAATAAATACGCTCCCTCCCAAGACTTATGTTTCGATACGTCCGTCGAGATATTCGTACGAGCTTATAAAGCGGAGCGGAGAATTTGTTATAAATCTGACTACCAAGGAGCTGGTCAAAGCGGCGGATCTCTGTGGCGTGCGTTCGGGGCGTGATATCGATAAATTCGCTCATTGCTCTATCACCGCCGCGCGATCGTTCGAGGTGAGTGCTCCCTCGGTTGCGGAGTCGCCGGTGTCGCTGGAATGCCGTGTGACCGACTCGGTAGTGCTTGGGACGCACGAGATGTTTATCGCCGATATAGTGGCGGTCTCGGTATCGTCGGAGCTGCTCTCGGCTGACGGTAAGCTGCATCTCGAAAGGTGCGGACTGGTTGCCTATGCTCACGGGGATTATTTCGAGCTTGGAAGGCGGCTCGGATCGTTCGGGTACTCCGTTCGGAAAAAGAATACGGCAAAGCGTTCGAAGTGTTCGGAAAGAAAAAGCGATGCAAGACCGAAAAACAAATGATGCATTTCAAATGCTTTTGAGCTTATAATAAAGCGGCTCTTTCGGATTTACTTCCGAAAGAGCCGCTTTGAATGTTTGGTAATTTGTTAAAAACGGAGATGCGATGGAATTTTATTGTTATATCTGCGCGACCTCTCCGGAGATTATATACCCGTACACGGGCTGACCGCCGTCTATCACGGATATCTCGGCATACGGATTGACTTTATCCGAGATCAGCTCTGCGGCACGCTCGGCTTCCGCCTTGGTGACGTCCTCTCCGTAGTAGATGGTTATGATGTCCGATTTCTTTACGGCTGAAGCCAACTGTATCAAGCATTCCTCGCGCGTGTCGGTAACGTATTTTACCTTGTTTTCCACAAGACCGAGTATTTGACCGAGCTTGATCTTTTTACCGTCGAAGGTGGAGTCGTGCGCCGCGTACGTCATTGAAGCGGTGACGGTGGACGCTATCGCGGTCTCCATAGCCGAGCGGTTGTCCTCAGCGGAAAGCTCCTCGTTGAACGCGAGCATTGCCGCAAAGCCCTGAGGAACGGATACCGTGCGTATCACCTCGACGCGTTTATCGGCGGTAAGCTCTGCCGCGGCTTTAGCTACGAGGTATATGTTGCTGTTGTTGGGAAGCACGAACACGGTCTCTGCCGGAGTTGAAGCGATAGCCTTCAACATATCCTCCGTGCTCGGATTCATCGTCTGTCCGCCGCCGACGATGCTGTCGACGCCGAGATCGGTAAACACGGCACGGATACCGACGCCGGAGCAGACGCTGACGAAGCCGAACTGCTTTATCGGCGCGGCGGAGGGATGGGAGATGGGGGAGTCGACCTGTTTTTCATAAGACGCGATCAAGCCTGTGTGCTGATTGCGCATATTTTCGACCTTTACGGTGAAGAGCGAGCCGTACTTTATCGCCTCGGAAAGGACGCTTCCGGGATCCGAGGTGTGAACGTGTATCTTGATTATATCGGTATCCTCGACGAACACCTGACTGTCGCCGGCGTTCATTATGAACTCGTGCAGTGCGCTTGCGCTACCCTCTTCGGAATACTGCTCGCTTTTGGTAACTATACATTCCGTGCAGTACGGATATACGATGTTTTCGGTGGAGAACTGCGTGAAATCCGCACTCGAACGCCTTGAGCCTTCATCGGATGCCGATGCGGACGACGAGGAGGTGATCGGGTGCTTTTTGAGCGCGGCGAGCATACCCTCGAGCACGGCAACAAAGCCGCTTCCGCCGGCGTCGACCACGTTTGCTTGCTTGAGAGCAGGAAGCATTTCGGGCGTCTGCGCGAGAGTGTTGCCCGCGACCTCGAGCATCGATGTGAACAGGTCCTCGACGTCCGAGGCGCTGTCGGGATTTTTCTCCGCTATCCGCTCCATAGCCTTGTCCGCGCATGCGCGCATGACCGTAAGTATAGTGCCTTCGGTAGGCGTCATGACCGCCTTGTACGCAGTGTCAACGCCCTGCTTGAAGGCGGCGGCTATATGTGCGGCGTCTGCCTCGATGCAGTCCTTAAATCCCTTCGCCATTCCGCGGAAGAAGGACGAAAGGATGACGCCGGAATTACCTCTTGCCGCTCGGAGAAATGTCTTTGCCGCTTTGTCCGAAACATCGGAGACCGTGCCCTTTAGCTCCTTAAGCTCGCCGCGAGCCGGACTCATAGTCATACTCATATTCACTCCGGTGTCGCCGTCCGGTACCGGAAATACGTTCAGATTATTTATCTCGTCCTTTTCGTTCTCAAGGGCGTTTGCCGCCGAGACTACCATATCACGGTACATATCTCCGTCTATCACTGTGGTCTTTGAGGTCTCAGCCGCTTCGTTTTTGGTATCCGCCTCTTCTGTTTCGCCGAAAGTCAGCTGAGAGTGGGTTGTGTTCTCGTTGCTCATTTTGGAGTTCCTTTCTTACTTGCCCGTCGTTATAGCCGATCGTGAGCCGTTTTGTGGGCGTTTATTCCGCGCAGACCACGAATATTGCAAGCGTGCCGTAACCGGAGTGTGCGCCGATGACAGGTCCGGTATGACCGATCGCGAATTTTTTGTTGGGAAGCTTTTCGCTTACCAGCTTGGCAAGCATCTCGGCGTCGTCCTTGCAATCGCCGTGACAGATGAAGATAGGTGTCTCGGAGTCGTCGCATGCTTGAGCGATAGCCTTTTCGGCAAGCGCCTTTATGGAAGCGTTCCTTCCGCGTATCTTACCGACCGGCACGAGACGTCCGTCGTCCGAAACGTGGAGCAGGGGCTTTACGCTGAGCACGGTCCCCAAAAGTGCGGTCGCACCCGAGATGCGTCCTCCGCGCTTCAGCTGTCCGAGATCATCCACCGTGAACTCGTGCACTATCCTATTCTTCATAGCTTCTGCGTAAGCGTACGCTTCTTCTATCGTGGCGCCTGCTTCCTTCTGCTTGCATACGAGGTATACGAGCAGTCCTTGACCGAGCGAGGCACAGAGCGAGTCGACGGTCAGTATCTTTCTGTCCGGATATGCTTCGGAAAGCTCCTCTGCGGCGTTCTTTCCGTTCTGATACGTGGCGGAAAGGGCGCTTGAAAATCCGATATAAAGAATGTCCTTACCGGACTCGAGCACCGGTCTGAAGAAATCGATAAATCCGTCCGGGTTTACGGCGGAGGTATGCACCGAGGCGCCGCCGTGTATCTTCGCATAGAACTCCGAGATGGGCATCTCGCTGTGATCCGGATGGTTGACGTACGGAACCTCGTCAAGGTAGTACGTGAGGGGTGCGACCTTAACGCCAAGCTCCTTTACCTGATCTGACGTGAGGTCTGCCGATGAATCTGTTACTATAACGTATTCTGACATATCATAATTCCTTTCTTTGAGAGCAGAAACGGATGATGTTATCTTATGCTCTTACTATTTATCCGTTTTTTTATCCAAAGGTTACAGATCTTTCGAAAATTTTCTTTTTGAGGGAGAAAAAATCTGTTTTAAAGGGAAAACGTGTAGGTCTGACCGTCCTTCGGAGATATCTCAAAGGAAGTGCCGTTTACGGTAACGGTCAAGGTCTTAAGGGACATCGTGGGATCTGCCACGGCTACGGTGTCACCCGATACCGTAATGACGCACGGAGCGCTTACGGTGACATCGCCGAAGGTGCCTGCTTTCCAGAATACGTATCCCACGGTATTTGAGCTTGCATCTCTTACCGCCTGCACCGACGGTGTGTTTGCAAGCACCGTGATCTCGGGAGCGGCGCTGTAAGCATCGGTCTGCTCACGCGTCATTGTGGGGAGCAGGACGTATGCGTAAGTGGCATCGGAAACGTTCTTGCCGTGATCGATATACAACTCAAGGAAGGAGCTACCCGTTCTGTTATAGCTGACGTCGGTGGCTGTCGGGAGGTATACACCTCCGAGCGACGAAAACCAAAGGGATGTGCAAGAGTTGAGAACGCCGGAGCTTCCGTTTACCGCCGCGCCGTTCGAGTACAAGATCTCAGATGCGCTGAGACGGCGATCCTCGATCACGGTCTCGGTGTTATATCCGTCACTGCACGATATATCCGTGCCGAGACATACGATCTCGTTATCGAACACGAACCAAGCTTTTTTGCCCGTGAGCGTCGATGAGAACATACCGCTACTCTTCATCTTATCGGTAGCCGACTCAAACTCCATAGCGACGGTCATCGTGCTTCCGAGATAAGAGCCGCCGACGAATTTGTATTTCGAAAGCGTGTTCGAGGCGTTGATGTTCTCGTCCTTGCGTGTGGCGGTGGTCACGGTGGTGCCCGGAATGCGGTAATAGTTTACGTTCTTCCAATAGCTCGCGTCGTAATCGTTGACGTCGGTGTAGATATACAGCATACCGTCGCCTGTGTACCAGCCCTTGCCGTTCTCTTCGTTTATAGCCTCGTACTTGGCTATGCGCGAGGAGGAGAGGGAGATGCCGACGCCGTAGCTGTTGTTTACGGACACCGCGCGGTCCATTTTGGCGAATATCTTGGTGAGCGAGCTGTCGGCTCTTGCGCTGACGCCCGTATCGTTCTTAAGTGTCTTGTATATGACGATATCGTAAGGACTGAGCGACGCCATATAGTACGCATCGCTGTAATTTGCATATTCGAGCAGGATCTCCTTGAGCACCTTGGATCTCGTACCGTCAAGATATTCGGTCATTCTGAGCATACCCGAGACGGCAGTTCCGCCAAGGCTCACGTCCGTTGAGGAACGGCATATCGATCTGCCGCGTACCATTCCGAAGAAGGCTCCGTGGTACATCAGAGGAACGAACGAGCTTACAGCCCAACCGTATTGGGCGTCTATCACCTCGTCCTTGACGTGGAAGCAGGTGTCGTCGAGCGCAAGTATGAGCTTGGAGAGTGCCTCGAGCATTATGGGACCGTAGCTTCCGGTGTAGGCTATGACGTCGTGCTGGACGAACGAGCCGTCCTCGTAAAATCCGTCTCCGCTCATAACGTAGGTGCAACAATCGTCAAGCTTGTTCCTTGAGATGACCATCCTGCCGGCATCCTTCTGTATTGCGGAAGCGCCGATGCAGACGTACGCAAGATCGACGAGGTTTGCCATTGTCATCGACGGGTAGGGAACATATTTGTTTACCGGCGTCAGATATCTGTCAGCCTCCGCTTGCGTGAACGCGCCGTCGCAGAGAAGCAGGATGTTGACGATGTGCTGTCCGCAGCCTATCTCCCAATCCCACCAATTATCTCTCTTCGGATATGAGTTCAGCGACTGATCGCTGTAGTAATTTACATGCATATATTCCATCGCCAGCTTGATCTTTTGAAAAAGCTCGGCGCTGTGATAAGTCTCACTGCCCTTGACGGCGTAGCCGCGCGCCATATTGTAGATATTTTGATAACAGCTCGTTATGCCGGCGGTGGTCGTCATATCGTACTGCCACGGAAGCCCCGTCGTGCTCATTGCGGCGGCGGAGCTTTTGGCTGAGGAAACGTATGCATTCAGCTTGCTCTGTGCGTTGGGATCCGCTTCATCTATCGGGATGCCGCCGACGATCAGCTCCGTAAGCGTCTGCTTAACATGATCGTAATTGTGATCGCCTATCGTGGAGATGTCGAAGGAATACTGAACGCTCTTTTGGGCGAAATAAACGCTGTCGAAATAAAGCTTGGTATCGTTCGACGGTGTCATTCCCCAGCCGCTTGAATGGATGGTCACCGAGGAGACCTTGTTCGTATCCGGTGAGTACGCACGCGTCATTTGCGATACGTCTATCACGAGTTTTTTCCAGCCCGTCCAGTCGACGGTGCCCGCGTATTTGAGGTAAGCGGTCTTATCTCCGTTCTTTTGGCAGTTTATACAGATGACAAATCCCGTTCCCGTGGCTGTCTCGCTGTAGATATCGAGCACCATAACGTCGTATCCGACCAAGCTCATTGGATAGTATGGGAAGGTCACCGTTGTATGCGACTCCGGAAATTTCCAATATCCCGAATGACTGGCGCCCTCTGCTTTTATGGCGTCCGTGGTCCACAGTCCTGCTCTGTCGTAATCATCCGTGTTTCCTGATTCGAGCAGGTAACACGCTTCCTCGGTGTCGTAGGTCTCCGTATAGTCAAGGTATTCGTCGTGATGCATCATATAAGCTTCATCCTCTCCGTCGTCAGGATCGTTTTGAGGTCTGCTTTTACAGGAAGTCATAAGACAGGTGGTGAGCGTGCTGAGCGCGAGCAATGCCGATGTGGTTCTGAGCATTTTCTTCATGATCGGATACTTCCTTTCTTACCGTGTGGAGCTGTTTGGGTACGGTCATCAAAGAGCGGAGCAGACGTTTTTCAGATAACGGAAGCCGGCTTTGACTGCCGGGAGGTTTTCCTCCATGCCCTCAAATTCAAGAGAAACGTAACCGTCGTAGTCTGCGGAATGAAGCACCCTTACGCACTGCGCGACGGGAACGACACCGTGACCGAGCACCGTTCCGCGAAGATGGTTTTCTCCTGCGGTCTTGAAAAACCCTTCGGGACGCGGTAATTCTCCGCTTTTGTACAGAAAGTCCTTAGCGTGGACGTGAATGGCATAGCCGGCGGCGATGGATACGCTCTTGACAGGATCGCAATCGGCGCAGAGGAAATTTCCCATATCGCAAAGCCAACCGTAATTCGGACATCCGACAGCTCGGATCAACTCCTCGACGCGCTCGGGAGCCTGAAATATGTATCCGTGGTTTTCCGAGCAGGTGCGCACGCCTTTTGAATACGCGTATTCAGATATCGCTTTTATGTTATCCTTTATGTCGCGTATCGCCTCGCGGTAGGTGTATCCGGGTGTGCTCGGAAGAGAGTAGCATACGTCGTGGCGCATCACCGGAGCGCCGAGCGTCGCGGCAACGTCCACGCATCCGCGTAGGCGTTCAAGCTCGGCGTCGATGTCCTGCGCGAGAAGGTTTGCGCCGACTGTGTACGCAGTGACCTCAAGTCCTATCTTTTTACAGTATTCGCGTATCTCCGCGGCGGTCGCGAGCGCGTCGTTCGTGATACCGAACTCTTTGTTGTCGAGGTCAATAAATTCGATGCCGTCAAAACCGATCTCCTTGGCTATGTCGCAGATGTCAAAGTAGTTGCAATGTGTTTGGATTATGTGTTTTCTGAAGCTGTAGCTGCTGATGCCTATTTTCATATCGGAATACCTCTTTCGTTTTTGTTTTTTATATTCTGTTTTTGTATCTTATCTCACGGTGCGGTCACAGAAGGTCGTCTCTGCGCGGAGTGAATATATCGAGCATGAGCGAGTCGTCCTCGAGACAGATGAGACCGTGCACCTGCTCCTTTTCCGTGTAAAAGCAGTCGCCGGCGCCGAGGATGCGTTTTTCACCGTTTATCTCGGCTTCAAAGCTTCCGCGGATGATATAGCCGCATTGGACGTGTGGGTGCGAATGCGGCTCGCCGACCATACCTTTTTCCCAATGCAGCTCACATACCATAAGCTCGCCCGTATGACCTTTTATCTCGCGTATCACACCGTTCGGAAGAATTTTTGCGTTCTTGGGATCGTGGATATAAAACATCGGTCTTTCCTCCGAGCTTACAGATTACTTCTGTAATAGTTTATGAGACAGCCCGAGAGTATTATGGTACGCTCATCCTCCGTGAGCTTCGGAAGCCCGAGGGTGATCTCGTTTGCAGTCTTTCCGGAGATAACGAAGGCGCGAGCGGTGTCGGCACCGTTTCTTATAAGTTCCTTTATTCCGGGCACGAAAATATGATCGTCCACGCCGAAGGGCAACGCATCGCGGTCGCAGTCGAGAGTAAACGGTATCATTCCCCAATTTATAAGGTTGGAACGGTACCTTTTGGTCGCGTATTCGAAGGCTATATTCGCCATTCCGCCGAGCACGCGCTGGCAGGACGCCGCCTGCTCACGCGCTGAGCCGTCGCCGGGCTTTACCGCGTATATTACGGAGCCGATGTTGGCTTTTTCGGCAGTGCCGTAGCCCAAGGACGTGATGACGGAATATACCTCCTTAAGAGCGCCAGCCGAGCGGTCGGCGTTGAGTGCGCGAATGTCTTTGGCGCGTGCGACGTACTCGGGATCCTTTCTTGAAAGGGTGAACTCGGAGAGGGCTTCGGGATTTGAACGGTAGGAGGATGTCTCGCCGGAGGGGATCAGCTCATCCGTGGTCGTAACGTCGTCTTTTATGACGGACGCCACCTTGAGCAGAAGATCGTCGGAAAGTGCCGCTATTTCCGGCCAGTCACGGATGTTCGGACCGAAACGAAGCTCCTGCTCCGCATCCGGATGACCGTAGCCGTTATATACTCTGTTTTTGTATACGGTGTCATCAAAGACGTATTCAGGCTCGGAATATCTCACGTCAAGTGCCGTTGCGGGGGTGAGGACACCTCCGTTTGCGGCGGTCGCCGCTATGGAACGCGCGTCCATCAGTGCGACCGAAGCGCGTTGCCCGGCTCCGGGCTTGGAGCCTTCGCGGTTCGGGAAATTTCTCGTGGAATGTCTGAGACTGAAGCAACCGTTTGCAGGTACGTCTCCGGCGCCGAAGCAAGGACCGCAAAACGCGGTACGCAGAGTGACACCTGCTTGCATAAGCTCCGCGGCATAGCCGCGCTTCATAAGCTCGAGATAGACCGGCTGAGATGCGGGGTACGCCGAGAGCGAGAACTCTCCGCAACCGATGCTCCGACCGCGCAGGATATCAGCCGCCGCGCAGAGATTGTCGTATATTCCGCCGGCGCAACCGGCTATGACGCCCTGCTCGGCTCTGATCTTTCCGTCCTTGCCGAGCTTATCCGCAAGTCCGTACTCCGGAAGGATGACATCTGCGTTCTCGCACAACTCGCGTATGGTGTAAACGTTCGAGGGATGGGAGGGAAGAGCTATCATCGGCTCTACCTTTCCGAGGTCTATGACGACCGCTCCGTCGTAACAGGCGAGCTTTCCGGGGGTGAGACGCTTATAAGCCTCAGGTCTGCCATGTACTGCGAAATACCGCTCGGTGACGCTGTCCGTTTCCCATATCGACGAGAGACAGGTGGTCTCGGTGGTCATAACGTCAATTCCGTTACGAAATTCCGCAGAGAGCGAAGCGATGCCGTCTCCCACGAACTCAAGTATCCTGTTCTTTACAGATCCGCTCTTGAATACCGCGCCTATAAGCTCGAGAGCGACGTCCTGCGGACCTACTCCGGGACGTGGAGCGCCTGTAAGATAGACGCACACGACCTCGGGACGCGTGATATCGTACGTGCGGCGGAGTAGCTGTTTTACAAGCTCGGGACCGCCTTCGCCGATGGCGAGAGTACCGAGCGCACCGTAACGCGTGTGGCTGTCCGAGCCGAGTATCATCTTGCCGCATCCGCTCATAGTCTCGCGCATATACGAATGGATGACTGCTTGGTGAGCCGGGACGAATATCCCTCCGTATTTTTTTGCCGCAGAGAGTCCGAACAGGTGGTCATCCTCATTTATGGTGCCGCCGACTGCGCACAGACTGTTGTGACAGTTGGTGAGCACGTATGGGACGGGAAATTCTTTAAGTCCGCTCGCACGTGCGGTCTGTATTATTCCGACGTACGTGATGTCGTGCGATGCCATAGCGTCGAAACGCAGCTTCAGCTCGGTGTCGCTATCGGACGTGTTGTGTGCGGAAAGTATTCCGTATGCTATAGTATTCTTTCTTGCTTCCTCGGGAGAGCATTCGGAGCTTTTTAACAGCGTCCTGCCGTCCTTCAAAAACACCTTACCTGAGATGAGTTCAGCCATACTTGAGATATCCTTTCGATCACTGCATTTATACTGATTGGTCTTATATTTCCATTATACATTATCCAATCCGAAAAGTCAAGGAAAAAATGCGTGATCGCAATATATTTTGAAGCGTTTTTTCGGCGTATTTAACGGACATTGCCGCTCGGGTGCGCAATTTTTTATTTTTTTACGGATGAGGTATTGAAATTCCGCACGCAATGTTATATAATATAAAGTCGTGGCGACCGTTTTTCGGCGATGCGCCGCACAGACGGTCGGGTACTCCCGTTTTTGGTGGGCAGACCTGCCGCTCGAGCATTTACGGATATCACGCAGAGGAGGATGCTTTCGTTTTTGCGAAAGGAAACGGAAATATGTTGTTGAAAAACGTGGATACGCGCCGCAAGAGGTGCTGTATATGCGCGATAAGCGCGGTCGCTTCGGTCGTGTTTGGTATATGGCACGCGGTGATGCTGTGCCGTTATTTTGAGCCTGAGACGGGACTTTACGCCGTTGGGGCACCTTCGCGTACGCCGTTATATGTGGGAATTACCGCGTTTTCGGTGTTATTGCTTGCCGCTGTGCTAACTCTGCTGTCAAAAAACGGGAGCATTACGGTATCTGAGGAAAACACGGCTTTTTCGCGTGAGCCGAGATGGGCACGCTGTGTCAGGATAGCTTGCGGGGCTTGTATGGGGATAGGCGCCGTCGTTCGCGCGGTGGGAATGCTTAGCGGGAAGCTGAGTTATTCGCTCTCGCCCCTGCTTGCTTCGCTGTCTGTGATACTTCAGTTGGTATTTGTGGCTTACTTTTCACCCGAGCTTTTGAGCTTGGTGCTTGGTAATGACAGCGGAAAGGTCTTGAACCTGCGTGCGGTCTGCGGTATGTCGGGTATCGTCCTGTATGCCCTTGAGGCGCTCGAGCTTTATGTGGATCAAAGTGTTCCCGTATCATCCGAATATCGGAGAATTACCGTGTTGTGCCTGCTTGTGCTAATGCTTTTCTTTGCCGCTGAGATACGTATGCGCATCTCGGCTCCGAGGGGGAGGAGATACGCTTTTATGACCTGCTTTTCGGCTGTGATCTGCACGGGAACGTATATCGGAGGCTTGGTGGCATATCTCGCGCACGGCGCGGGCTTTTGCAATGGAGTACTTCAAGCCGTGTTCGGCGTCGTTGCCACTGCGTACGTAGATGTAAGGCTCGTGTGTTGCATTTTTGAGAACGACGGTAATGAGGGGAGGATGTGCTGATGGTCGATATCGGTGTGCTGTTCCGTTCCGTCCTGCTTTTGTTCTTTATGATGGTGCCCGGCTTTGTGCTCCGAAAGACAAGGCTCGGAGACGACAGGTTGCCGCTTGGGTTTACCAATACTATTTTGTACATCACTCAGCCGGCTATGCTGATAGTGGGCTTTTTCCGTCCGTACGACGCCGAGCTTCTTAAAAATGCCGCCGTCGTGCTCGTGCTGTCATTCACGGTGCATCTTATGTTCTTCGGCGTGTCGTTTCTTTGCTTTCGCGGTGCGAGACCGCATATCCGAAGGGTGTACAGGTTTGGTATCGTATTCGGAAACGCCGGATATATGGGCATACCGCTGATGTCTATGGTGCTCGGCGATGAAGCGGCGGTCTACGCCTCGGTCTATATAATAGGCTTCAACTTCTTTGCGTGGTCATTGGGATGCTTGATATATACCGGAGACAGAAGCTATATCTCGCTTAAAAAAATGTTCCTTAATGCGGCGACGGTCCCCACCTTCATCGGGGTGATACTTTTCGTCACGAACGCGTATACGTGGCTTCCTTCCTCCGTCTCCTTGTTTATCGAGGATGCGCTGAATATGCTGAGATCAACGGTCGCTCCGATGTCGATGATGGTCATAGGTATGCGGCTTGCCGACCTGAAGCTCAAAGGGGCATTTAGGGACAGATATCTGTACCTCGGGCTTGTTATGCGCCTGATTGCGCTTCCGTGCGCAAGCTTTGCGATACTTGCGCTTTGCAAATTGCTTGGGATATACAATTCCGTTGCGTTCACGACCGTGCTAATTTGTTCCGCGACTCCCGTTGCGGCGCTTACCGGTATGTTCGCCGAACGCTTCGCGCCAAAAGCCGACGCAGAGCTTCTTAAGGTCGGTGACTTGGGTGCGCTCGAAACGGAGAGACAAGCTGTGGAGGCTACCGTTACCGCCTCGAAATTTGTGTCCGTGAGCACGCTCCTGTCGCTCTTGACGATGCCGATAGTTGCGTTACTGCTCAAGCTTCTTGAGTGATCGACGGGGTGCGATATTCGGGGAATTACCGCGTCTTTTGACTTTTGTTAAAGAGTATCATATGGAGATAAGGATGAAAAAATACATACTTTTCGATCTTGACGGAACGCTTACCGAGCCGAAGGACGGGATAATCAACTCCGTCATATATTCGCTCAAATATTACCCCGAGCTTGCCGTGCCGGACCGTGAACAGCTTTGCGATTTCATCGGTCCTCCGCTCGTATCGTCGTATATGCGGTATTTCGGAATGGATGAGAGGACCGCTTCTGAGGCTGTGGAGCATTACAGAGAGTATTTCTCCGAAAAAGGCATCTTTGAAAACTCGCTGTATCCCGGTGTTTCGGATATGCTTGCGGCTCTTGCGGAGAGTGGACACATCAACGTGCTCGCGACCTCAAAGCCGTCGGTGTTCGCAAACAGGATACTTGAGCATTTCGGGATCGCGCGGTATTTTACTTGCACGGTTGGAAGCGAGCTTGACGGCTCGAGAGTGGAGAAAAAAGACGTGATCGCCGAGGTTTTGAATAATTTCCCGGGAATTACCGCGTCCAACGCGATAATGGTGGGTGACCGCCGCTTTGACGCGGAGGGCGCGGCGGCGAACGGATTGCGGTGCATAGGTGTCACCTACGGGCATGGGAGCGGAGAGGAGCTTGCCGACGCCGGGTGCTATATGATCGTAAAGAACGTTGAGGAGCTTCGGGGCGTTCTTATGGCGCTTTGAATCTTCGGAGCGGCATTTATCATAATAAAACACAACGGACTTCCGTTATCGGCGGAGGTCCGTTGTTGCGTTAGGTCTAAAGATCGGTCATTTGCCGCGTCTGCCGTACTCCTGCGTCAGATCGGAGATCTCTTTTTCGGCGTTTTCAAGCTCGGCTGTAAATTCGGCGGCGGTCATTCTGAGTATGCCGGAGTGTATTGCCGAAAGCTGTATGAGACCGTCTCCCGTCACGACGCGGATATTGTAATCGGGACCAAGCTCCTTCATAAGCTTTTCTATATATGCATCCGCCGTTTGATCCTTTTTCGTGAACACCACGCGGCAATCTCCGTTGACGCTCTCCGAGCCGTTGCCGGGATCCGAGCGGTAAGCGTCAAAGACCAAGGTGATCTCGCTTCCGGTGAATGCGGCGTGGTTTACAAGCTTATCGGTGAGGCTCTCTCGCGCGGCGGAAAGATCGGTATCTGCAAGCTCGCGCAGAGCTTTGTCGGCGTGAATGAAGTTATACCCGTCGATTATGGTCAGCTTTTTCGTCTTTTTGGGTGCGCCGCGTTTCTCACCGGGGCTTTTTTGCCGTTGCTCCGCGGATGCCACGACTGTCGGCTCCGAATACTGTCTGCGCTTGATGGGACCAAATTCGCGCAGCATTATAGCTTCAAGCTCTTTTTCGCTTACCGAGTATGCGTTATTGCTTTCGTCCGAAGGGGAGCGTCCGTCGGATGCGTGGTCGGTCTCGGAATTTATATGCTTGTATCTGTCGACGTCGCGCCAATCCACCACAAAACCGGCTCCGTGAGAACAGAATACGGAGTGCGGAGGTGCTTCCGCGTCTGCCTCCGGTCGGTATCCGCAAGCTTCGACCACGCTCTCGGTGTTATGACACGGCTCGTATCCGTCAAGAAAGCAGGTCAAACGCCCCTTGCCGTGAGTATAAGCGATCACGTCCGAGTGATATCCTCGGAGAGTCGATACCGGCGCTCTGCCGGTGACGGTCGTAATACCGTCACGTGCATCGGAGAGCGTGATATCCGCATAGCGCATCTGCAATTCGGACAAAGCTCTGCCGACATTTGCATCCGGAAGCGAAAGACGAAATCTGTAATACGGCTCGAGCAGGGTGCAGCCGGCTTTCATCAGTGCGTGTCTGATCGCACGTGACGACGCCTCGCGGATATCGCCGCCCTCTGTGTGCTTGAGATGCGTTTTGGCGGCTATGAGAGTGATACGCGTGTCGGTCAACGGCGCACCGATGAGCGTTCCCTTGTGCTCCTTGTCGGAAAGCGCCGAGAGTATCGCTCTTTGCCAGCTCGGATCAAGAGAATTAGCCGGAATGTCACTGTCGAATATCAAACCGCTACCGCGCGGCAAAGGCTCGAGCAAAAGCTGTACCTCGGCATAATGGCGGAGCGGCTCGAAATGCCCGACGCCGACGGTGGCTGACGATACCGTTTCCTTATACATTATCTTGCCCTCGTCAAGCTCGCACTTGACGGAAAAACGGTCTGATATCAGTCTTTTGAGAAGCTCAAGCTGTACGTCGCCCATCAGCCGCACTTCTATCTGCTTGAGTGCTTCGTTCCAGCGCATATGAAGCGACGGCTCTTCCTCTTCAAGCTCCTTGAAACGTCCGAAGCAAACGTGGGGATCGCATCCCTCCGGGAGCACTATGCGGTAAGAGAGAACGGGATCAAGTATCGGTCTGCGGTCGTCATCGGCGGAGCCAAGCCCTTGACCTGCATAAGTCGATGTAAGT
Organism: uncultured Lachnospiraceae bacterium; assembly: GCA_964570105.1. Classification (GTDB taxonomy): domain Bacteria; phylum Bacillota; class Clostridia; order Oscillospirales; family CAG-272; genus SIG673. The sequence goes on from CAZMWM010000006.1 coordinate 23,691, forward strand.
CCGGTCACGGCACATACGTCGCCTGCGTACACACGGTCGACCTGTTCAAATCGGCTTCCCGAATACAGCCGCAGTTGATTTATCTTTTCCGAATGCGTCTGCCCGTCAGGTGTTGAGTACGTAAGCTCGTCCCGAGCTTGGGCACATCCTCCGACGAGCTTCATATACGTCAGTCGCGTGTCGGAATGCGATATCTTGTATACCTTTGCACCGAAAACGTCATTTGGGTATTGCGGCGGAAGGAGATATCTGTCAAGAAAAGCGAGCAGCTCGTCCGTTCCGATCAGCTTGAGTGCAGAGCCGAGAAGGCAAGGGAAGAGCTTTCGCTTGAGTATCATATCCGAGACCGCGGCGTCGGATATCGGCTCTCCCGAAAGCACCTGCTCCAAAAGCTTCTCGTCCAGCATCGCGATCCGTTCGTCAAGCTCGGCTCTGTCCGTCTCATCGGAAAACAGTACGCAGGCGTGCGAAAGCTCCCTTGAGAGCATCTCGCCGTATCTTTCGGGTGGGCATACGCCGAGATCGGTCTTGTTGACAAATATCAAGGTCGGTACGTTATAGTGCTCGAGCAATGTCCAGAGCGTGCGCGTATGCTCCTGAACGCCGTCCGAGGCGCTGACCACGAGAATGGCGTAATCAAGGAGCGAAAGCGTTCGTTCGGCTTCCGCGGAAAGATCGAGATGTCCCGGGGTGTCGAGCAGGATATATTCCGTGCTTGCGCCGTTGAAACGGGCTTGCTTGGAAAAAACGGTGATCCCGCGCTCGCGTTCTATGGCATTGTTATCAAGAAAGCTGTCCTTACGGTCGACGCGTCCGAGTCGGCGCAGCTTACCCGAGGAATACAGGAGAGCCTCTGTCAGCGTAGTCTTTCCGGCGTCGACGTGCGCGAGAATACCCAATACGACGTGATCGTTCACTTGCGTCTCCTTTAAGTGTTATTTTGAGGATGTCGGTGACCGTGGAACTGCCGTCTCAGACGAAAAGCTCCAGCAAAAGCCCCGTTATGTACGCGGCGGCACTCGCGCCTATGGCGACCGTTATGAGCGATCGGTCGAAAAAAGCGAGCAATAATGCGACCGCAAGTCCGACGCCTGCGGTGATGATGCTTCCGGTGGAGTAGAATACCGAGGGCAGGATCATAGCGCTGAGCACGGAATACGGTAGGTAGTACAGTACGCTTCTGATAAAGCGTGAATTTATTTTCTTTCGGATGAGCGTCATTGGCAACATTCTGAGCAGGTAAGTTACGCCTGCCATCACGAGGATGTACGCGCACAGCTGTATCGTTACGGTCATAATATACGGTCCTTTTTATGTCAAGTCGTCGGTTTGGGCGTCGGGTGTGCCGTCCTTTATCGGAAAGAGCAGGGCGGCGAGCGCGGAGGCGGACAGAGCGCATATGATTATCGAAAAGCCCGACGTTATAAAGTCGAATATCGGTATATAGGCTATTGCACAGCTGATAGCCGCGGCGATGGCAACTGCGGTCAGCACACCAAGCTCGCGCTTGGCTTTCGGAACGATTATCGCCGCGAACATACCGTATATCGCTATGCCGAGCGCTAACTTTACGCCCTCGGGGAGCACCTCTCCCGAGAGCGCACCGAGCAATGTTCCGAGCGTCCATCCGCAAAACGGGAGAAGTATAAGCCCGTACATATACGGAGGGGTGACGGACGAGTCGCGCGATGCCGCAACGCCGAACACCTCATCCGTTATACCGAAGGAGGTGAGCAGTCTGTCCGCTGTCGGATACTTACCGTCAAGCTTTTGAGAGAGCGAAAGGCTCATTACGAGATATCGGAGATTTACCGTGAGCTGTGTCAGCGCCATCTCCAAAAGACCGCCGCACGTCACGATTATATCAAGTCCCGCGACTTGACCTGCCGATGTGAGATTGGTCACCGATATCAGTACAGCCGCGAGCGGCGACAGTCCCTTGCTCACCGCGCTTATCCCGAAGCCGAACGAGACCGAAATGTAACCGAGAGCTATAGGTATCCCTGCTCTCAACCCTGATAAGAATTGTCTGCGTTTATTTTTAGCGTCCATATACGTGAAAAGACTTCCTTTCGGCACGCGAGCGGAAAAGCTTTAAGCTCTTGTCCGGCGTGACACTCATCCATTATATCATATTTTTTGCAAAAAGCAATAGGCGCAGACGTTTTTTTGAAAACGTATCTGAAAAAATAAAGCTCTCCCGACGCTCTGCGTCTGTGCAAAGAGCGTCGGGAGATGCGTCTGCGTGTGCATATGTGCGTGACTTTTGGGGAGGATGTTCTCAAAGCATTGCGAGTATCTGTTCCTTCGGGATAGCACCGACGCTCTTATTGGTCACGCTTCCGTTCTTCATCACCACGAGCGTCGGAATGCTCACTACCTCGAAGCTTGCGGCGATCTCGGGCGAGTCGTCTACGTTGACCTTGTATATGGCAACGTCGTCACGCTCATTCGATATCTCGTCTATGATCGGAGATACCATCCTGCAAGGACCGCACCATTCGGCAAAAAAATCTATAAGGACGGTCTTGTTGCCGGCGGTCAGCTTGTTTAGTTCATTTGCATTTATCGTCTTTACTGACATACAGTCTCCATTCCGCCGCCGAAGCGGCATATGCTTTTTTGATCATTGTGCTTTTGATTTGTAATAGAGCATACAGTGGCAATAGCCTTCAAATTCGGGATCGGATATCTGCTCCCGAAATTCCTTGCATATGCATTTAAATTCTTCCGTGCGCGGTATCCTGCATGGGCAGTAACCGCCCTTGGCTTTGAGTCCTGCGCGTATCTTAGCCACAAGCTCTTTATCTTCGTTCAGGCGTACGTTTGGTCTCAATCCTACGCGTCCCCCTTTCGGCTCGGATAAGCTCATCCCCGACAGTATGCCCGATAGTGACGTAAATATACCGTTGGGCGCGGCTCAGCACGGGCGGTGAGCAATATCGGTATAACCCGTTTCCGGCTTAACGCTTATATAAGCCGGGCGAATGATCTTTCCGGCGTTCTGTATCTCTTCGATACGGTGTGCGCTCCATCCGGCTATCCTTGAGACCGCAAAGATGGGCGTGAACAGCTCGTACGGAAGTCCGAGAAGCTTATATACAAGCCCGGAGTAGAAATCTATGTTCGGGCTCACGCCCTTGTATATCCGTCGCTTTTCGGCTATGATCTCCGGTGCAAGCTCCGCGACCGTCTCGTAAAGCTCAAATTCCTTTTGCATACCCTTTTCTTCGGAGAGAAGCTCGGCGTAGTGTCTGAATATGTCGGCTCTCGGATCCGAGACCGAGTATACAGCGTGTCCCATTCCGTATATCAGCCCTGCGCGGTCAAATGCCTCGCGGTCAAGAAGCTTTGAGAGATGGTCTTTTATCGCCGCCCTGTCGGCAACGTTCACGTTTTCCTTCATATCGTCGAACATTCGGACGACCTTTACGTTTGCGCCGCCGTGACGCGGACCTTTTAGCGAGCCGAGCGCCGCGGAGATGGCGGAATAGGTGTCCGTGCCTGAAGAGGTCACGACGTGCGTGGTGAAGGTGGAATTGTTTCCGCCTCCGTGCTCGGCGTGCAGAACGAGCGCAAGGTCCAATATCTGAGCCTCAAGCGGAGAAAATTCTCCGTTCTCACGAAGGATATACAGAAGATTTTCAGCCGTGCGAAGCTCCGGCTTCGGGAAATGTATGAAAAGGCTCTTGCCGTTGTAATAATGCTGGAAGGATTGATAGCTGTATACGGCAAGGAGAGGGAACTGCGCTATCAGCCTAAGGCATTGACGCAATACGTTTGCCGTGGACAGATCGTCCGGCTCGTCATCGTATGCGTAGAGCGCAAGAACGCTTCGGGAAAGTATGTTCATCATATCCTTTCCGGGCGCTTTGAGTATAAGGTCGCGCACGAACGACGGCGGAAGCGAACGGCAATCCGAAAGATGGGCGGTGAAGGCGCTCAGCTCGTCTGCGGACGGAAGCTTTGAAAAGAGCAGAAGGTACACGGTCTCTTCAAATCCGGGACGCCCTTCCGTAAGAAATCCCTTTACTATGTCCCGTATATTGACGCCGCGGTAATACAGCTGACCTTCGCAGGGAAGCTCGCGACCGTCCGGGGCAAGCTCCTTTGCCTTGATGGCGGAGATCTCGGTAAGACCTGCGACGACGCCGTTTCCGTCTATATCTCTCAGTCCACGCTTTACGTTGTGCTCGTTGTACATCTGTGGCGCGATGCCGTTATTTTGGTCGGAAAGCTCCGCAAGCCTGCTTATATACGGAGTTATCTCCGAGTATGTTCCGTTTCCGTTAAGATTCATTCGGTATCTCCCTTCTGTATCGTTGTTTTGCCGTCCGCCCTCGGAGAAGCTTCCGCGTCGGGAAGGACTGAGACTTCGGATATGCCCTCGCTATCACAGCTTTCATTATCGGATATGGGCGGTGTTTCGGAAAGCTCGCCGAGCGGGGCTGTATCCTCGGTCTCTGCACGTCTCGATAGGTATTCGATCAGGAAATACGTTCCGACGCCTGCCGCGACCATAACGATCGACCAAAACTGAGACGGGGATATACCGAAGATAAATTCTCCGCGATCGTCGCCCCTGAGAAATTCTATGCAGAAGCGGAATACACCGTACGAGACGAGGTACAGGCTCATATTGTGGCGGAAGTCTTTCTTGAGGTAAAGATAAGAGCACAGCGCGAACATAATGAAAAGAAATATCGCTTCGTACAGCTGTGTGGGGTGTACCGCGTGGCTCATTCCGGGAAATTTTATACCGAATATGCTGTCCGTCTGCTTACCGTAACAGCATCCTGCGAAAAAGCAACCGACGCGACCGAATGCGTGATCGATGAGTATGATACAGGGAGCGAGCGGTACAAGTCGAATAAGTCTTTCGGTCAGCTTTTTTCTGAATATGAAATATACGGCGATGAAGAATATCACTCCGCCCAAAAGTCCTCCGATAAAGGTTATTCCTCCGCCGAGAGAAAATCCCGCCGACGGATCCTCGATATAGTTATAGAGTGCCTGAAAGAGTGCGGCTGAGCCGAAGCCGAAAAAGATGGCACCTATCGAATCAAAAAAGCAGAAATCAAGGAAGGCTTCATCCAGCTTTTTCTTTTTTCCGTAAACATAGAGCACAAGGCTTCCCACGAGTATGCCGACGGCTATCATAAGCCCGTACATATATACCTTGTAATTTCCTATCTGGATTATCGGATCCGGTAACATTTCAAACGTCAGTCCTTTCAAATCAACGATATAGTATATCTGCTTTAATTATACACCGTTATTTCGAAGATTTAAAGAGGGATTTTATGATTTGAGTGTTAATTTATTTCAAAACGCGGAAGGTCAGACCGTCGGTTTTTGTTGCCGATGCGCGAAACGGGGCGAGCATCGGAATAAGCTTTCCAAAACCGATGTGGGTAAAATATTTTACGAAACAGTGACCGAACACGACAATAAATCAAAGGTTTACAAAAAATTAGTATTGCAAATGCGGAAAAATTGTGATAAGATTAGAGAGTGAGATACAGTTTTTCAAATTTGATATTTGGGGAGGAGCACGGTCTTGCAGTATATCACCGAATACGAAAAGCCACAACGTCCGATAAAGGCAGTCCAATTCGGCGGCGGAGTTTTTTTGCGCGGATTTTTTGATTGGATGCTTTGCAAAGCAAATTCTCACGGGTATAATGGAAACGTCGAGATCATACGGCTAAAGACGAAGGGCGAGGATCCGCTGTCACGTCAAAACTACCTTTATACCCATATCGCAAGAGATGCGGAAGATACCGATATTTCGATAATAGACTGCGTATTGGGCAGCTTCAATCCTTCGGAGAGGTTTGACCGACTGCTTTCGTTGGCAAGAGAGACGCAACTGGAGCTTGTCGTGTCAAATACCACCGAGTCGGGAATAGCATACGAAAAATGCGGATTTTCTCCGAATGCCGCGCCGAGCGGTTTCCCGGCTACGCTCACAAGGCTTCTTTACGAGCGGTATTTATCCGGGCTTGGCGGCTTGCTGATCTTGCCGTGTGAGCTTATAGAGGATAATGCCCAAGTTCTCAAAAGCTACGTGCTCAGGTACGTCGAGGATTGGGGACTTGGCGAAGGATTTGCAAAATGGCTCGATGGGGAATGTTCGTTCCGAAACACGCTTGTCGACCGCATCGTTTCCGGTGCCCCGGAAGGTGACGATATAAAGCTCGGATACGTCGATGACGCGGTAAATACCGGTGAATTTTTTCATTTGTGGGTGATAGAGGGCGAGCCGGATGCACGGCTGCCGTTCGATCATCCGGAGCTTAATATAAAGTGGGTAAAGAACGTTGCCGATCATCGAAAGCTCAAGGTCAGGATATTGAACGGTGCGCACACCTCGCTTATCCCTTATGCGCTTAAGCTGGGCGTCGAGACTGTTGGGGAATGTATGAAAAACGTGACGTTGCGGCGGCATCTCGAGGACTGTCTGTACCGAGAGATAATACCCTCGCTCGGAAGTGAGTGGAGGGAGGAAGCGGTCGAGTATGCGGACAGCGTGATAAAGCGTTTCGGAAATCCGTATATCTGTCACAGGTGTAAAGCGATAGCGTTAAATTCCGTGAGCAAATTCAAGGCAAGGGTGCTTCCGTCTATACTTGAATATCGCGAAAGATACGGTAATTTCCCGAGAAAACTGCTTTTTTCGTTTGCGATGCTCATTTGGATGTATAAATACGGAGAGCCGAACGACAGTGAAAGCGTTATTGCGGCTATAAGGCAAGGAGACCTTGGGGATATACTTTCGGACGTGTCGCTCTGGGGGCGTGAGCTTACCGCGCTTGAGCCGGAGCTTGCAGCTGTTATGGAGGAGCTTTGAGATGCTGATAAACGAGAACGACAATGTAGAGGTGGATGTCTCGGACGGTCAGAAATATGCGGTGCGTGACATATCCAAGGGCGAGAGCGTTGTAAAATACGGTCACAGGATAGGTCACGCAACGAGGGATATAACGCGCGGAGAGCGCGTGGACACGGCAAATCTCCGATCATCGCTCACCGGAACGTGCGAATGGACATATGCTCCGACGGGCACATCGGAGACGGACACCGAGAAGGGGTATTTCAACGGATTTCTAAGAAAAGACGGCAGAGTCGGTATCCGCAACGAAATATGGGTGGTGCCCACGGTCGGGTGTATAAACGGAGTTGCGCGAAGGCTGGCGGCAAGCGTTGGCGGAAAGGCGCTGACACATCCGTACGGATGCTCACAGCTTGGTGACGACCTCGAAAGGACGCGACGGACGCTTGCGGCGCTGATACGGCATCCGAATGCCGGCGGTGTGCTGGTGCTCGGCTTGGGGTGCGAGAATAATCTGATATCGGGCGTTCGAGCGGCAGTCGAGGAATACGGCGGAGAGTACGACCGTGAACGTATACTGTATCTCAATATCCAAGAATGCGGCGACGAGATAGAGGAAGGGAAGCGCCTGCTCGCTCGGCTTGAGAAAGCCGTTTGCACGGACAGGCGCCGGCGCTTGGAGTTGAAGCACCTGAGAATAGGTGTGAAATGCGGCGGAAGCGACGGATACAGCGGAATTACCGCAAATCCCCTGATAGGGAGGGTATCGGAAAGATTCGCAAGGTACGGGGCGTCCGTGCTTATGACGGAAGTGCCCGAGATGTTCGGCGCCGAAGAAGAGCTTCTTGCAAGATGCAAGGACGAGAGGGTGTTTAACGATGCCGCGAAAATGATAAATCGCTTCAGAAGCTATTATCTTGAGCACGGTGAGAAGATATCGGAAAATCCTTCCCCGGGAAATATCGCGGGAGGCATCAGCACGCTTGAGGAAAAGTCGCTCGGCTGTATCCAAAAGGGCGGCAGACTTCCCGTGACCGATGTGTGCGAGATAGGTAAGGCGGCTTGCGGCAACGGTCTTTCGCTTGTCGACGGTCCCGGAAACGATATGGTGGCGGTCACATCTCTTGCCGCATCGGGGGCGACGCTCATACTGTTCTCCACAGGACGCGGTACACCGTTAAGTCCGCCCGTGCCGACGCTTAAGATATCTACCAACAGCGCACTTGCGGCAAAAAAGCCGCATTGGATCGACTACGATGCCGGTAAGCTTGCGAGCGGCGCCGAATGGGAGCGCAGTACGGATGAGCTGTTTTTAAGGTGCATACAGGTCGCAAACGGTGAGCTGTGCACGCGCGGAGAGGATAACGGATATTCCGATATCGCCATCTTCAAGACCGGTGTAACGCTTTAAGAAAATGCATACGGAAAACATATTACCGTGATCGGTAAATGAATATAAGAAAACGGAAAGGATACGGTCGAATGAATAAGGAATGGTATCTCAAAAGCTTCAGAAGAGACCTTGTGGATATGCATATCAATGATCACAGCGAGGAATTTCTGTCTGAATTTTCCCCGGAAAAGTATTGTGAAAACTTGAAACGTGCTCACATCAAGTCTGCTATGATATATTTGCAGTCACACATAGGACTGTGCTATTATCCCACAAAGACCGGAATAATTCACAACGCATTCAAAGAGGATCCGTCGAAGATGCGCCGTCTCGTCGAGCTTTGTCACGAAAACGGGATAGACGTTATCGGATATTACAGTCTGATATATAACACCCGAGAGGAAGAAAGACATCCCGATTGGCGTGTGCTCGAGACAGAGACGCAGTCGCGTCACGAGCTTGGCGAAAGATACGGTCACTGCTGTCCGTGCAACCGTGAATACGTGGATTTCGTTAAAGCGCAGATAAAGGAGATGTGCGAATATTTCCCTGTCGACGGAATGTTCTATGATATGACGTTTTGGTCATCGCTCTGCAAATGCCCGAGCTGTAGGCGGCGTTGGACAGAGGAGACGGGATACGGGATGATGCCCGAAAAGCCGGATTGGAATGACAGTGTTTGGAGACTGTATTATAAGAAGAGATGCGAGTGGATGGGGGACTTTGCTCGGGAAATTACCGCGTACACGAAGGAATTGCTTCCCGACGTGAGCGTTGAGCATAATTACGCCAACAGCGTTGCGGGGGGCTGGGATCTGTGCTCCACAGAGCTGGTGAACGACGCTTGCGATTATTGCGGAGGCGATCTTTACGGAAGCATAGAAAACCATTCCTTTGCCGTCAAATATTTTTCCGCCATCAGCAAGAACGGTCCGTGCGAATATATGATAGGCAGGTGCGATCCCGATCTTAAACAGCACACGGTAACAAAGTCCGTCGCGCGACTTGAAAAGGAGGTGCTCCTTAATGCCGCGCATCACGCCGCCACGCTCGTGATAGATGCGATAGATCCGCGCGGAACTATGGACGAAAGGGTGTACGGCAGGATCGGGGGCGTATTCGAAAGGCAGATGCCGTACGAGCGGTATTTCACCGGAACGCCCGTATATGACGTCGCAGTCCTGTATAACACGGTCGGGAGATATGTCGGATGCGGCGAACGCTACGATCACAAGACCTGCGCCGTCAACGCCGTAAGAGCGCTTACGGAGGAGCACGTGCCCGTGGGCGTCATCCCGTCGCGCTCCTCGGCGATAGATGCTCGGCTCAAATGCATAGTGGTACCGTATACGGACGGAATGGATACACTTGACGGCGAGACCACAAAACGTCTTGCGCAATACGCGGAGATGGGCGGAACGGTGTATTTCAGCGGTAGCAACAAGGAGCTGCTCAAGGAGCTTCTCGGAGCTGAATGCGTCGGCAAGACCGAGTCGGTCTACACCTATGTTGCTCCGACCAAGGAAAACGAAGGATATTTTTTGGAATTTAACGAGGCGTACCCTCTTCCGTTCGAATGCAGTCTGCCTACCGTCTCGCTCCCTCGGGATACGGAGGTGCAGGCTTATATAAAGCTTCCGTATACCCTGCCTACGGAAAGGCGCTTCGCGTCGATCCATTCAAATCCTCCCGGTGTTCTGACCGAGTACCCTGCGCTGGTGATGAAAAGGTACGGCAAGGGAAGGGTGATATGGTCAGCGGCGCCCATCGAGGGAGATGGCAGATACATATACAGAAGGATATTTTCACAGCTCCTTTTGTGGCTCGTTCCGAAGGAAGAGCTGACGGTGAGAGCGGAGATATCGTCAAAGACCGAGATCGTAAGCTTTGTCGGAGAGGATGATATGACGTTGAGTGCCGTGGATCTTTCGTACGATGAAGAGAGACGCATATCCGCCGGCGGGAAAATAACCTGCCGCGTACCGCGCGAGCCTTTGGCGGTACAGCTCCTTCCGGGAAATGAAAACGTAACGTTCAGCTATGCCGACGGACGTGTTGGATTTTCTGTAGAGCCGTTCGATCTTTTCGCTATGTATCGGATATCATTCGGTCAGTGAAGCGCACTATGTGCAAGCAAATATATAAATGTTTACAAAAAATATGAAAGGTAGGAAATTACGATGTCGATAGCAAAAAAACTTTTGGAGGAGGGAGACGGGATATACCGTCTTGCGCCTACGTGGGTACCGAGAGCATTTTGCAGACCTGCAAAAAGAATCAAGCTTCACCCGGATGATTACTACGTTTTAGGTCAAGAGAGGGGCGGAATAGACGAAAGATGGTTTTCGTCAACGACGCCTGCGGAGAACGGAGAGGGAACTCCCTTTGACGAAGGGCTTAGTTATATAGTTTCAAGGGACGGGAGCGAAAGAGTGTTGCTCAGAGACGCGGTCGAAGAGCTGAAGGGCGAGGTCATCGGCGAGGCTCTTTGGAACAAATATCACAAATGGCCGATGTTCTCGAAATTTTTCGATAATCTCGGACCTTTGCCGCATCATATACATCACAGAGACGAGCACGCCGGGCGCGTAGGCGCGGACGGAAAGCCGGAGATGTATTTCTTCCCGTCGCAGTGTAATAATTACGAGGGCGAATTTGGGTATACGTTCTTCGGTCTGCGTCCGGAGACGACCAAGGAGCAGGTGAAAAAGTGTCTTATGGATTTTTCGAAGGGTGACAATCACCTTCTCGATCTGTCTCAGGCTTACAAGATCAAGCTCGATACCGGCTGGGATGTTCCTCCCGGAGTGCTTCATGCTCCTGCAAGTATGTGTACGTACGAGCCTCAGTTCGCGAGCGACGTCTACGCTATGTATCAGTCCGTGCTCCACGGCGGACACTGCGTATCGGAGGACCTGCTTTGGAAGAACTGCCCCGAGGAAGAAAAGGGTAATTACGACTACCTCGTGGATGTTATCGATTGGGAAAAGAACGTTGATAAGGACTTCAGCAAGAACAGGTATATGGAGCCTATCGCCGACGGTAGCAGTGACGCCTACCTCAGTGAATGGATCTGCTACCGATGCGATAAGGTCTGCGCAAAGAGGCTGACCGTGTATCCTGGGAAGAGCGTGTGCATAAAGGATGGAGCGGCTTACGGTATGATACTTATACAGGGACACGGAAGGCTTGGCGTCTACGATATAGAGACTCCGACGCTCATACGTTACGGAGAGCTTACCAACGACGAATTTTTCGTTACCGAAAAGGCGGCAAGGGATGGCGTCACGGTCACCAATACGTCTCTGAGCGAGCCTCTCGTTATGCTCAAGCATTTCGCGGAAAATCCCGATCTCAAAAAGCTGAACGTTTAAGAACGCTTTTGTAATATGGATCAACTAAATATAAAACGAAAAGGAGCAGTCCGAAAATGATAGGAAAGACTGTATGGGCGACCGGAGACGGCTTTATGAATTCTACCGCGAACGGAAAATTCGTTTCGCATGAGGCGCTTTGTGTTTTGAACGTTTCCGGTCGGGATGCAAATATAGAGATAGAGATATATTTTGAGGACAGGGAGCCGCTCAAGGGATTTTACGAGGTCTGCAAAAACGACCGCGCAAACCATATAAGGCTTGATATGATAGTAAACGATAAGGGTGAGCGAGTGCCCCACGACGTACCGTACGCGATGCTCCTAAAGAGCGACGCTCCGGTCGTCGTACAGCATAGCCGCATGGACGTTTCTCAGCCCGCGATGACGCTTATGACCACCATAGCGTATTGATATGCGAGGATGATATCAAAACAGCTTGCAGCTCGGACTGCTCGGTCCGGACGGCAAGCTGTTTTTTTAGCTCGGAACGGTCGTGATCTGAGCTTTTGAGTGTTTGTCAACGTCGTTTGACGCGGTAGATCCCCGATGAAACCGTATTTTGCGATGAGATGTCTCGGCTCAGCGCGGAAAGCTGATATTGACGGCAGTTCCCACATCGACTTCGCTTTCAATGGATAGTTTCGCATTATATAACGAGCAAATATGCTTGACTATGGCAAGCCCCAAACCCGTGCCGCCTGTTTTTTTGGAACGAGATCTATCCACGCGGTAAAACCGTTCGCAAAGACGCGGCAAATGTTCTTTTTCGATACCGATTCCCGTATCCGAAACCTTTAACGTAACGTCGCTTGAGTTTTCCGATATTTCGATTTTAATTTTGCCGTTTTCTTTATTGTAATGCACGGCGTTGGAATAAAGATTTTGCATAAGCTCGTAAATCTTCGCGTTGTCTGCCGTTACTTCGCCTGCGCCGACAAGTTCCGTTTGAATATTTTTCTTTTCCGCTTCGGCGGACAATTCGCCTATAACTTCGCTTGCAACTGTTCTTAAATCGACTGCCGACAATGCTTGCTCGGCGTATTCTCCGTTTTCGAGTTTGCTTAATTTAAGCATATCGGAAATAAGGGAAGAAAGTCTTACGCTTTCGGTGTAAATACGATCGACCTGTTTTTTCTCGCCGCTCGGCAAATCGTCTTTGCTTAGTAAAATTTCGGAAAGTCCCTGCATAACGGTAACGGGCGTTTTGAGTTCATGCGACGCGTTGGAGAAAAAATCGTTCTTTTGTTTTTGTAGCGCTCTTTCTTTTGTAATGTCGGTTATGATCACGATAGAAAATACGCCGTCGCGTTCGTCAGCGGTCTCGGTCTTTCTTATCGCCACGGAAAGATCTTTTCCTTTATACGAATATTCCATTTGATGATCTTCGCCCAAATGTCGAGTGATTTTCTTGCAAAGGGAAAGGTCGTCTACAAGATACACGAGCGCCTTATTTTTAATATCCGATGCCGAATCGAAAATACAAAGCGCGCTTTTATTCGCAAAAACGATATTGCCTTGCTCGTTCACCGCAACAATGCCTTGCGATACGTTTTCCAAAACGGTGTTCAATTTGTCGTGCTCTTCGGATATTTCGCGCATATGGCGATACATGCTTTCGCTTAGCGCGTTAATTTCGCTCAAAACCGAATAAAATTCAGGTTCGCTCGAATCGGTTTTAATCGGACGATAATCTCCGTCGTTCAAACTTTTAAGGCTCGTTCCGATTTCGTTTACCTTATTTGCGATATTTTTCGCCAAAATATCCGAAACGACGAACGAAGCGATTAACGCCACGACCAACACAGCCACAAAAATCGGCAACACGACGCTGATATATCCGCCCGTATGACTGCTTTTTAACGCAAGCCTGACGACGATTTCCGTTCCGTCCGAAAGTCGCGTTTTCATAGCATAATAGGTCATATCGCACCCGAACGTTTCGGAATAGCGTTTCACCGTGACGGGATTGCCGTTTAACGCGTTTTTTATTTCTTCGCGCTCGCCGTGGTTTTCAAGCGGAGATTTCGTATCGCTTTCAAAAAGCACGTTGCCGCTTAAATCTATGATCGTAATACGGAACGCGTCGTCGTTTTCGTATTTTTCAAAATGGCTAAAATCGGTTTCGTCATCGAGCAAAGAACACACAAGCTCGGTTTCTTCCTGTAAACGTTCTTTGATTATCGTATTCGCATTGACGTTGACGGCAACGATTCCGCAAACGAACGTAAAAAGAACGGCGATCAACGTAACCGAGAAAAAACGGAAAAATATCTTTCTTCTCATTTGTTTCCAAAGCGATATCCGATACCGCGCACGGTAACGATACAGTCCTTTCCTCCGACTTGTTTTATCTTTTCGCGGAGCGACGCCATATGCATATCGAGCGTTCTTGTTTCGCCCATAAAATCCTCGCCCCATACCTCGCGGAACAATTCCTCGCGCTCTA